>NZ_JBEYFE010000025.1:0-154194 GCF_040634235.1 Streptomyces sp. NPDC007157 | reverse complement strand
GCAGACGAACCCGAAGCTCTCGCCGACGCCGTACTCACCGACCTGCTCCCACCCGGCGACGCCACCGACGACACCGCCCTGCTCATCGTGCGCCTGTGAACGGCTCCTTCGCATCACCGGCGTCTACTGGACCAGTAGAGAGGCCGTCGCTGGTCTTGACGAGGTTCCAGCTGCCGGTGGAGCTGGTGAGGTGGCCGCCCGGGTGGGCGAGTTGCCAAGGACCGCCGCGCGGAGACACGCGGGCGCCGAGCAGGATGCGCAGCATGGGCTGTGCCTGGCCGTCAGCCGAGTTTGCGCCGCAGTTGCAGGATGTAGAGCAGCAGGAGCGATGGCGCGACCAGGACCGCCGCCACGCAGGAGACCACGAACAACTGCCACAAGGTGGCCGACGGGGAAGCCGCCTGCTGGATGGTCAGGTGCGTGCCCAGGAGGTAGGGGTACTGCGCCACCCCCCAGCCCGCCACGACCGCGGCGATCGCGACGGCCGCGAGAGTGCGGACGACGGGCGGGCTGCCCTTGCGCAGCAGAACCAGTGCGGCCAGACCGCACACGGCGGAGACGGCCAGCAGCGGCGCGCCGACCCGGCTCAGCTGGTGGAACAGCCGGGGAGCGTCCGCACGCAGGATGAACACGCCTGCCAGCGCCACCAGTCCCGCGACGATGCCGGTACCGAAGGCGCGGTGGCGGAACGCCGTTTCCAGAGAGGACTGTGCCCGGCGCTGGGCCTGTCCGGTGAGGAAGACGGCGGCAAGGTAGGCGCAGACGGTGACGGCGAGTACGCCGCCGAGCACGGACGTCGGATTGAGCCAGCTGGACAGCGGGTCGCCGTGCCCCGCCGCGGGGACACGGCCGGAGGCGATCCCGCCGGCGACGGCGCCGAAGAAGAAAGGCGTGAGCACCGACGAGGAGGCGAAGGCGACACCGGCGACCGCCTCGCCCCGGCCGCCCGCCAGCGCGTGGCGGAAGGCGAAGCCGGCGCCCCGCGCCACGATCCCCAGCGCCGCCAGTCCCAGGGGAATGTAGAGCGTGGTGGTGATGGCCGTGTACGCCTGCGGAAATCCCGTCCAGATCATCACCAGGATGAAGACCAGCCACGTGTGGTTGGCCTCCCACACCGGGCTGATGGAAAGGTTGATCAACTCCCGCACGGAGCGGCCGTGACGACGGCCACCGGCTGCCAGATCCCAGAATCCGGCCCCGTAGTCGGCACCCCCGAAAAGGGCGTAGGCGATCACGCCGACGAACAGGACCACGGCGGTCAGCGTGCTCATACGTCATCAGCTCCGAACCCGCGCTCGCTCGTCACCGGCACCGGCTCGGGACCGTAGGGCACCGCGACGGCCTCGGTACCCTCACGCAACCAGCGCCGATGCATCGCCCGCAGGACCAGCACCGCGCCCGCCCCGACACAGAGGTAGATCGCGAGGACCGTGGCGAACAGCGGCCACAGGTTGCCCACCGTGGTGACCGCGTCCCGCGTCAGCAGGAGCCCCACCACCGTCCACGGCTGCCGGCCGACCTCCGTCACCACCCAGCCGCTCCACAACGACAGGAGCGCGACCAGTCCGCACACCGACGCTCCGCGCAGGAACCAGCGGTTCACCGGGACCTCGCGGCGCCGCCACCACAGCCAGCCGAACCACAGCGCCATCAGCAACAGCAGCGAGGCGGTGCCGACCATGACGTCGAACGCGAGGTGTACGACGCTCACCACCTCGTCGTCGGGGCGCACGGCCGGGGGGATCGCGTCGAAGCCCTTGATCGTGGTGGACGGCCTGAAGTCCGCGAGGATCGATGCCACGTCCGGAAGGGGAAGGCCGTAGCGGACCTTGCCGTCGGCGAAGATGCCGCCGAGCGTCTCAGGGATGTGGTCACCGGTCTCGGGGACCATTTCGATGGCGGCGAACTTGGCGGGCTCCCTGTTGAAGACCTGCCGGGCGATCGTGTCACCGACCAGGAACTGCAAGGGCATGGCGATCGAGGCGACCGTGAACGGCACGAGGAACCCGAGCTGGTGGTAGCGGTCCCGACGGCCTTGGAGCAGGCCCCACGCGTACACCCCCGCGACCATGAACCCCGCGACGATGTACGCCGCCAGGAACATGTGCACCATCTCCCACCAGAACGCGCCGTTGAAGAACACCTTCGACGGGAACACCTGCACGACACGCCCGTGGCTGACGACGATGCCCCCCGGCTGGTTCATCCAGCTGTTCGCCGCGATCACGGAAGCCGTTCCGCCGACACTCGCCAGGGTCACCGCCACGCCCGTGAAAAAGTGCGGCCATGGTGGAAGCCGCTTCCAGCCGTAGATGTAAATGGCCACGAACACGGCTTCCAGAAAGAAGAAAAGCCCCTCGTAAGCGAACGGAAACCCGAACGCCGCCCCGTACCTGCCCATGAGTCCGGGCCACAGCAGCCCCAACTCGAAGGAAAGCACCGTACCCGACACCGCCCCCACCGCGAACAGCACGGCAGCCACCTTCGACCAGCGTTGCGCGAGAAGCAGCGCCTCGTGATCGTCACGGCGCAGGGCCCGGTAGTGGCAGACCAGCATCATGAAGGTGAACGCGACGCCGAACGGCACCAGAACGACGTGGAAGCCCAGCGTGAACGCCATCTGCTCACGCGCGGGGAGAAGCTGTGGCGGGTCGGCGGCTGCCAGCAGCGCGGACAACGGCATGGATTCTCTTTCCGGCTCGGACAGCGGCGGACGACGCGCGTATCGGTCACGTGCTCACCGCCATGGGTATTCGGGCGGAACGGGCGCCGAAGGGTTTCATGGAAGCCGGCCGTCACAGGCGCGGCATCCATGGCCGATACCCCGCGGAATGGACGCGCCCATGCCCTTCGAAACCTTCACACCCCTCACTCCTAAGCAATTCCACATCACGCTAGGACGGATCTCGCGCATGCTAGTCAGCGCCCCGGACCCCACCTGCCGCGACGGTCGGCGGCGCCGCCGTTTCCCCCTTTGGTGCCATCTCACGAGTGCCAAGTAGACGAAACAGCTCAGGGCCAGGCAGCCGTCCGCCGACCCGCACACGGGCACATGGCGATGTTCAGCCGGGTCTTGCCCCTGACCCACGGGTCAAGGCTTGGCGTCCGGACATGAACGCGACTCATCGCCTCGTGCGCCTGGTCCGCCGCCCCGCCGGACGGCCGACCGCGGACGACTTCACCCTGGCACGGGTGCCCCTCCCCCGTCCCGAGGCCGGCCAGGTACTCGTCCGCAACACCCATTTCCTGGTCTTCCCGGGCCTGCGCACGCTCATCGGAGGCGAGACCCGCGATGTCCCGCTGCCGCCGCTGCACCCCGGTGACACCTTGTTCGGTCCCGCGATCGGCGAGGTGGTCGACGGGCCACTGGAGCAGGGTCGGCTGGTGCTGCACCTACAGGGCTGGCGGGACTACGCGACACCCGCCGTCGCCGAGTGCAGGCCGCTGGAGGGCACGCTGCCCGACCCGGTGGCCCACCTCGCCCAGGGCTCCGCGGCGTACGGCGCGCTGACCCGGCTGGCCGAGGTCCACGAGGGCGACACCGTGTTCGTGACCGGCGCCGCCGGTGCTGTGGGCACCCTGGCGGGCCAGATCGCCCAACTGCTGGGTGCCGCCCGGGTGGTCGGCAGCACCGGCTCACCGGACAAGGCCCGGAGGCTGAAGCGGGAACTCGGTTACGACGCCACCGTACTGCGCGGAGCGGGACCGATCGGCAGACAGCTCGCCGAGGCGGCGCCGGACGGCATCGACGTCGTCCTGGACACCGTGGGCGGCGAACAGCTGACAGCCGCCGTCCACGCAGCGAACCGCGGATCGGCGAGGCAGCGGCGGCAGCCGGCACCACACCGCGCGCTCTGCGCCTGTACGAGGCCCGTGGCCTGCTCCCGCCCCCGCCACGTACTCCGTCCGGCCAACGTGAGTACAGCTCTGCCGAGGTGGCCCGCGTCCGCGTGATCCGTGACCTGCTGGCCCTGGGCCTCACCCTGGAAGACCTCCGCCGCCGAGCCCACCGCCTGGACCTCCTCGTCCAGACCCCGCCCGCTTCCTGTGGCAGCGCCCCAGGCGAGTTCAGCGACGTCGTGGCCGATCGCCTGGCCACCCTGGAGGGCGGAGATCGCACGCCTCACGCACTTACGGCAGAACCTCGCCGCGGCCGCAGGTGCACCATGGGACGCCCCGGCGTTGCCGGCTCCTCCCAACGGCCGCGGGGTCGTGGTCCTTGGCGACAGGGAAGGTTGAACGGCCGGATCTTCCGGGGAGAGAGCCGCTCCACCTGCGTCAGTACTGTGGCTTCGCATGACCGACTCCGAGATCGAGATCACTGCGGACCTGGTCCACGAGCTGCTGCGGGAACAGCATCCGGACCTTGCGGGGCTGGCCATCCACGAGGTGGCGGGCGGGTGGGACAACCAACAGTGGCGCCTTGGGGACGAGTTGGCCGTGCGCATGCCGCGGACAGAGCGTGCCCCGGAGCTTCAGCGCAAGGAATGCCGGTGGCTGCCCGTCCTGGCTCCGCGCCTGCCGCTTCCGGTCCCGAACCCTGTACGGATCGGTGAACCGTCGGCGCGCTTCCCGAAACCCTGGACCGTCATGACGTGGGTTCCGGGCGAGCCACTGGACTACACCTCGATCACCCGCGGCGACCACGCGGCCGACACCCTGGCGGACTTCCTCAGGGCACTCCACATGGAAGCGCCCGCCGAGGCGCCGACCGGTTCGGACCGTGGCGCTCACCCAAGCAAGTACACGGACGGCTTCGACCACTTCCTTCAAGCCGTCGCACCCGGCGGCGTTGCCGACGACGTCCGGGCCGTCTGGGACGATGCCGTCGCGGCCCCCGAGTGGGAGGGGCCTCCGGTATGGGTGCACGGTGACCTCCATCCCGCGAACGTCGTCGTCTCGGACGGAACGCTCTCGGGTGTGATCGACTTCGGTGACCTCTTCGCCGGTGATCCGGCGTGGGACCTCGCGGCCGCATGGGTGATCCTGCCCGCGGGCACCGCCGCACGGTTCTTCGACGTGTACGCGCTCGCGGACGTGGCGACGATCCGGCGCGCCCGCGGGCTGGCCGCTCTGAAAAGCCTGTTCCTGATGCTGATGGGCCAGAACGGAGACCGGGGCCTTCCTAGCGGCAAGCCGACATGGGGACCCGCGGGCCGGGCGGCGCTCGATCGTGTTCTTCGGAGCTGAAACCGAGTGCGGCGTGGCCCCGTCTGAGTTCACCGACCCCCGCTGGCCTCGACATGGACCCTGGTCAGCGCAAACAGGATCAGGACGTCGAGTGTCATCATGGGGATGGACCACAGCGGGTAGTACGGAACGAACATGAACTGGGTGATCAGGCTGATCACCGCCACCGCTACGCCGAGCCCGCGACCCCAGCTCCGGTCCGTCAGCACTCCCAGGCCGGCGATGACGAGCAGCACTCCGATCACAAGGTGAATCCAGCCCCAAGCCGTCAGGTCGAACCGGTAGGCGTACCGGGACGCGGCGAACAGGGTGTCCTCTGCGATGCCGGCTGCGCCCATCAGAATGCTGAGGGGTCCGCTGAGCATCATCAGGATTCCGGCGAACGAAGAGGCGCCGGTGATCATCGCGCTGCCGTCGGGCCCGCCGTTCCCTCGCCCTGTCCTGTTCGGCACCGTCGTCATGGCAGCAGCCTCCCTTTCTGTAGGGTGCGGTCACCGACGCACACGTCCGTGCGAAGCCGGCTACGCCCCCCTGACAGGATCACCGCAATCCGTCGGCACCGCGACTTCAACCCGCGTGGCCCTCGCCGCACAGCCGCAGGTGTCGCGAAGGGCGCGCCCCTGCCCTTGACGAACGGTGCAGGCGCCGATCGGGCCGCTGGCGGCTTGGGCTTGCGGCTTGCGGCTTGCGGCTTGCGGCTTGCGGCTTGCGGCCCACGATGCGTGCGATGGTCCGCCGCCCTGGCCGCCGATATGTGGTGGCACCCCGAGACGCACTTCTCGGCGGCCTCGCCCGGTTGTGCCATGGGTGCCACCAGTCGGCGGCCTGGAGGGTCGGCGGGGCCCCGCGGGCGACGAGAAGACCCGGCAGGCAGGTCGCCTTCGCACAATCGTCGTCGGCACGGGCGCTCAGGCCCGGGGCACCGGCAACTTTCCGTGTCAGTTCAGGGATTTGACGAGGCGTTCGATCTGCCCGGCGACCTTCTCTGCGGTCCCCTCGACGTAGAAGCCGTCGCGTGCCTCGTAGGTGAAATTGTCGTAGTTCCAGCGGTCGGGCATGTTCTTGGCGCCGCCCTCGAACATCGACATGACGAAGGTGCTGGCGAACGGGGACGCCTTGCGAATGGCGTCCGCCGTGCTGGTGGACAGTTCCGGCTCCACGCCGGCGAACACGCCCTTGCCCACCTGGAAGACCCAGATCGGCACCTCGGTGGTGTCGGTGGGGGTGTAGGTGGTGGTCTTCACCGGGCCCGTGGGGTGGTCGGTCTCCATCTCGGTGGTGGTGACGTCGTCGGTGAGCAGCCGCACCGTGACGTTCTTGCCGCTCTCGTACCTGGTGATGGCCTGGGACACCCGCACGATCTCGTCGCCCAGGCGCTCGCCCTGCGCGGTCAGCAGGGCGAAGCCGGCGTCGTGCAGGTCGACGCCGTAGGACCACGCCTTGTTCCTGTCGATCGTGTACCGCTTCGATCGGTAGGCCGGGAACTGGTCGCCGCAGGCGCCGACGAGCCAGAAACCGATGGCGCCGGGGAACTCGCTCTCCACGTGGGCGGTGGCGGCGCCGGCCAGGTCGGCGGTGATCGGCAGGTTGCCGTCGCTCATGACGGAGTCCTGCATCACGCAGGACTGCACGTTGTAGTTGGTCAGGACGGCGATCGGGTTGCCGTCGAGATCGTTGAAGCGGGCGACGTACACGCCGTGGTCCGAGGTGCCCTGCTCGTTGACGCCCAGCCAGTAGCCGTCCGCGGTGCGTACGTTGCGGTTGACGTTGATGCCGGCCTCACCGCGGCCGTAGCCGACCTGGGCGTCCTGGAGGTTCCTGACCGCGTCGGCGACCGCGCCCTTGGTGGCGGTGACGATGTTCCGCACGTACGTCGCGGCGCCCGCAGACGAGTTGCTGTCCGCGACGTGCGGTGCGGAGAAGCAGTGCGTGACGGTGACCATGATGTGCGCCGCCGCGATGCCGGTGGCCGCGGTGATGGCCTCGCGCATCAGTCCGATCGCTTCGGCACTGATCGAGGTGAGGTCCAGCACGGCCAGGGCTACACGGCGGGAGCCGGACTCGACCAACAGCACACGCGCATACAACTCGTCGTGCACCGAGGTGAAGTTGTCCAGGGGCAGGATCGAGGCACCGGGCGTGAACGCGGCTTTTCCGGCACCCACCCTCAGCCCGGTCGCCGGCTTCGTGGCGGCCCCGGCGGTCGTCGCGCTGCCGACGACGGCCGTGGCGGCCACCCCGAGAGTCGTCGCCGCGACGAACGAGCGCCGGCTCATGTCCTCGAAAGGGGCCGCTTGGTCCCTCTCGTTCTCGTTTCGCTCAGACATCGCAGTCCTCCACTGGAAGGGGTCGGGTCCATAAACGACTGCCGACGCTTTCGGTCGGTTGACTCGGCCTGCGTCGGGGGCAGCGCCATGACACCGAGGAAGCATCACAGCGCCTCCGGGAATCGGCAATTCGCAGGACGCAAGCTCAGCTTTCACGACGAGAACCGACGGCTCGATTTCGTGGGGAGCCTTCTGACCGTGCCCGGCAAAACGCCGGCAGGACGCATGCCGTTGGGCCGCCGCGTCCACATCACACGGAATGCAGTGCGAACTCACAGATTGAATTCACAGTTTCCTGAGTGTGCGGTGTCGCATTCACCATCGTCGGCATGGTGGGTGCGTCGGCACGTCAACCGCGCCCAGCGGCCCAACGGGCAGCGCCGCGCAGCAGCCTCGCCCTGCTCCTTCACGACACGACGCGGCCTCCAACGGAACGTCGGCCCGGTAGCCCACCCACCCAACTGGTGAGCCTTCCCGGGCACAGGCATATATTGGCCTGCGAAACGTCGTGCGTACCGGGGGGATTGAGCGCTTTGCGACGATCAGGCAGAACGCGTCGAGTGGCCGTCTTTCTCTGCGCCGTAGCCGTGCTGTTCCTCGGCGCGTGCGGGACACAGGTGGCCGGTCAGGGGGACGGGGGGTCGGCCCCGCCGACGGCGACCGAGCCGATCCCGTGGACCACGATGCAGCCTTCCGCGGTCACCGGAGTCCGTCTCAGCGGGGACCGGCGCACACTGCTCCTCGACACACAGGTGCCCAGTGGTGCTCACGCGTGCGTGGCCAAGCTCAAGGCAGTGCTCACCGACCCGATGACGGACCTCGTGCGGGTGCAGGTCACCTTCACCTCGCCGTCCGGGGACAGGGCCTCCGGGTGCACCAAGGAGAGCATGGCCACAGCAAAGGTCACGCTGCCGGAGCCGCTGGGCGACCGGGACGTGATCGTCGACAACTACACCCACTTCACCGCCGATGGTGCCAAGCCGCCCTCGCTGCGGTTGTGCGGAGAGCTGGGCTGCACACCGCCGGCCACCGGCTGCACCGCCGCCTCCTACGATCAGGCGTTGATGGCGGTCGGCGCGCCCGAGCACACCTACCGGGACTCGGAGAGGTGCGACGGGAAGTGGCTGGAGCTGGACTTCTCCTGGCGCACGGGACCGGCCTGCGGCGACTCGACGGACCCTGCCTGCTCTTCCCGGCTGGGCGACCGCTGGTTCTTCCGGGCGAAGAAGTCGGGTTGGGAGCCGATCACCCGGACGTCGGCCGGAGGCTGCCGGGACGTGCGGCGCGAGGAGCCCGCCTTCCCGTCCTCGCTGTGCGAGTCGCTGGCTCCGCTGTCCCCCTCGCTGCACCCGAGTTATCCCCCGCCGTCCGCCTCTCCAGCGCCCGGCGTGCGTTCCACTGCGACGGCCACCCCATGACCACAGACCGCTGCGGCCTCGTCCGACCACCTCATGGGGGCCACCGCCTCCGCCGTGTGTCTGGAACAGCACGCCGTTTCCAACCCGGCGGCCGGTCCGGGTGGTTGACCTGACGGACGGATGACGGACCGGCAACAGGGTTCCGTCGAGGTCCGGTTGGGCCGTCGTCGGCCTGGTGCGGGCTCATCCGGCCGGTGCCAGATCGGTGGCTCTGCGGCGTCCGGGGGAAACGTGATCACGGGGGTTCATCAGGTGCGGCGGACGACCAGTACGGCGAGGTCGTCGCGGTGGTTGAGTTCGGTCGCGGCGTCGAGGATCCGGTCGGCGGTCTCCTCGGCGCTCAGTCCGTCGTGGAGGGCCCCCGCGGCCAGTGTTCCGGTTCGCTCGAGTCCGACGTCCAGCACCAGCTCCGGACCTTCGACCACGCCGTCGGTGACCATGACCAAGGCGGTGTCCTTGTCCAGCATGAAGGTGTCCTGCGGGTAGTCGGCGTCCGGCAGGACTCCCAGGAGCGGACCGCCCGGCAGGTGGTACACGTCGTGGCTGCCGTCCGCGTGGGCACACAACAGGGGCACGTGGCCGGCGCTGGTGCCGGTGACCTGTCCGGTACGTGGATCGATGTGCAGCATCGTGCAGCTGGCGAACCGTGGTACGTCCATCGCGACGAGCAGTTGGTTGGTGTGGGTCAGCACGGTTCCGGGGTCCGGCTCCCGGGCGGCGATCGCGCGCATGGCGCCGCGCACCTGCCCCATGCAGGCGGCCGCGTCCACGTCGTGCCCCTGGACGTCGCCGATCTCCAGGGACACCGCACCGTCGGGCATGAGGAAGGCGTCGTACCAGTCTCCGCCGATGTCGAGACCGGAGCGGCAGGGCTGGTAGCGGGCAGCGATCTCCAGGCCCGGCAGGCTCTCGGGCAGCGTCGGGAGCATGCTCCGCTGGACCGCCGCGGCCAGTTCGAGGCGTGCCTGCTGCAGTCTGATGCGTCCCAGTGCCTGGCCTGCGAGCTCAGCCAGTGTGGTCATGAGGGCGCTCTCGTCCGGGGACGGGCGGTGCCCGCTGTCGTAGGTCACCACCCAGGCACCGAGCGGCCGTTCGCCGGTGGAGCCGAGAGGGGTGATCGACACGGCGGCGCCGGGGCCGGGCCACGGCAGGGACGCGGCGTCCCCGTGCGGCCACCGGCGCAGAAGTTCCTCGTGATCGGCGAAGAACTGCGGCTCACCCGTGCGGATCACCTGAGCCAACGGGCGCTGATCGTCCAGGAACTCGCGGTTCAGGGCGCCGACATCCCACATGGGGAGCCCGGCGTCGAAGGAAACGACCAGGTTCTCGTTGTCGACGAGCACGAAGGCCGCGCCGGTGCCGCCGAAGGTCGCGGCGAGCCGGGTCAGCACGACCTGCTGCACCTGTTGCTCGGTGGCAGCGCGGATGAGGGCGGAGGAGAAGACGGCAATCTCGTGGGCACGGTGCCGTTCGGCACCGAGCGCGGCCAGCATCTTCTTTCGGCGCTCCTCCTGCCCGGTGTCGTCGCGGATCGTCCCGAAGACCTGTTCCGGGCCGTCGTACCCGAGCTGGATCCTCCGGGTCTGGCAGGCCAGATGGTGCCAGTCCCCTCGCTCGTCCTTGAACCGCAGGCCGGTCCAGGGGTGCTCGGGGTTGTCCGAGCCCAGGAGCTGTCGCAAGGCACCCCAGTCATCGGGGTGCAGGTGCCGGACCACCCACGGCAAGGACACGGAGGCCTCCGGGAACAGCGCGCCCACGGCGGGCGCCCCTCCCAGCCATTCGATGTGCTCCACCGCCGGCAGGTACACGCACAGCCCGAGGCCGGCGGACTTCGCCGACATGCGGAACGGGATCAGCAGGCTGCCGAGGTCGTTGTGCATGCTCAAGGAGTGCACCCACACCAGCCGTTCGCCCCCGGCGGCGGTCGTCGACCGCGCCTCTACGAGAGTGACCATGGACACCCGGCCAGGTCTTGGAAGCTCCAGCACCCGCATCGCCAGCTGCTGCTCGTTCGCGTGGGCCACGATGCGCCGGACCACGGAGCTCTGGCTTGCGGGCACCAGTTCCCCTATCTGGCGGCCCACGCACTGTTCGATCCGCCTCCCGAGCGCGGTGGCCATCGCGTTGTTCAGGGAGCGGACGACTCCGTCGGGGTATAGCAGAGCCGACGGTTCCGGTCGGTCGAGGAGTTCGTCCGAGAAGTCCACCTGCCGCTCCCTCGCTATCGCCGAGCGAGCATCCTCACGTCTCCGATCATCGCATCACATTCATTTCGTTGCGCCACGAGTGCGCCGCAGTGAAATCGGCGCTTTGCGGTCGCTCGGGTCGCCGCGTTCCCTGCTGCAGGACTCGGGCGGCACAGCGAGGGTGGGAGCGGGTGGCCGGCGCAGGTGCTGACAACTTCCCGGGTCCGCGAACTCGATGCCCTCAGGGGCGGCGCCGAGGACCCCCAGTGCGCCGGCGTGTCCCTCTGTCGTCTCCGGACGGGCGCGGAGGCGCCGACGCCGGTCCACGTGGTACGCGGGGACTCGCCCACCCCACGATATTTGCCTAACTCAAGTACTTCATTTAGTTTCCTGCCATGCGGAAATCGGTGCAGCGCGCCGGGAGGGCCACCGCTCACCTCTTTCTGGCGGCGCTCATGGCGTTCGGCACGTGGATCTTCATCACCGTGCTGCTGATCGCCGCCGTCGGCACGTTGACAGTGGCCGGTATCTGGCTACTGCCCGAGACGGTCCTGCTCGTCCGGCGGATCGCGGGAGCCAAGCGGAACCTCACCGCTGCCTGGACCGGCGTGAAGATCCCCGAGGTGTACCAGCCCCTGACAACCACGGTGCGCGAGCGGGTGGTCACCGCGGTGCGGGATCCCGGTACCCGCACTGATCTGCGCTGGATGGTCGCCTACTGGTTCTACGGCGCCCTGCTCGCCGTCGCCCTGCCGCTGTGGCCGGTCGGGCTGCTCGTCGACGGCGTGTGGTGCGGGCTGCTGCGCCGCGAGGCCGTCGTCCTCCCGCTGATCGTGCGGCTCGCGGACCTGGAGGCGGACTGGTCGACGGCCCTGCTCAAGCCGTCCCCGCAGGCGCTGCTGACGGCCAAGGTGGAGCGGCTGGCCCGGACCCGGGCCGACGCGATCGCCGCGCACGGTGCCGAACTGCGCCGTATCGAGCGCGATCTGCACGACGGGGCGCAGGCACAGCTCGTGGCACTGTCCATGCGCATCGGGCTCGCCAAACGCGCCTACGGCCGTGACCCGGAGGCCGCGCTCAAGCTGCTGGACGAGGCCCAGGCCCAGGCCGAGAAGGCGCTGGCGGAGCTGCGGAACGTCGTGCGCGGCATCCATCCGCCGATCCTGACCGACCGAGGCCTCGTAGGCGCGCTGCGGGCGCTGACGGCGAGCAGTGGCGTGGCGGTCGCCCTGGACGACGACGGCCTGGACCAAGGGGTGCGGGCGCCCGCGGCCGTGGAGGCGGCGGCCTATTTCGTGGTGGCCGAGGCACTGACCAACGTGGCCAAGTACAGCGGGGTCACCCGCGCGGAGGTCCGGCTCGTCCGGGCCCGGCGCAGCCTGCGCGTCCAGATCCGGGACGAGGGGCGTGGCGGCGCCGTCGAGACCGGCGGCTCGGGGCTGCTCGGCATGCGGCGGCGGGTCGCCGCGCTCGACGGAACCATGGAAGTGTCCAGTCCGGTCGGGGGGCCGACCGTGATCGAAGTGGAGTTGCCGTGCGTGTGGTGATCGCCGAGGACAACGCCCTCCTGCGAGAAGGCCTCGTCCTGCTGCTGACCTCGGCCGGGCATGACGTCCTGGCCGTGGCGGGCAGCGGGCCCGAGATCATGCCCGCGCTCCTGGAACACCGCCCGGACGTGGCCGTGCTCGACGTACGAATGCCCCCGGGCTTCCGTGACGAGGGACTGCGGGCCGCGCTGGAGGCCCGGGAGCGGCTGCCCGGGCTGCCGGTGCTGGTCCTCTCGCAGTACGTCGAGGAGTCGTACGCCGGCGAGTTGCTCGGCGGCGGGACCAACGGGATCGGATATCTCCTCAAGGACCGGGTGGGCCGGGTCGACGAGTTCCTCGACGCGCTGGAGCGGGTCGCCGCCGGCGGTACCGCGCTGGACCCCGAGGTCGTCACCGAACTCCTCACCCGCCGCAAGGGCTCGCCCCTCGACTCACTCACCCCGCGCGAGCGCGAGGTGCTGGCGCTGATGGCCGAGGGCCACGACAACGCGACCATCGCCAGGACCCTGGTCGTCACCGAACGGGCCGTCCACAAACACATCGGCAACGTGTTCCTCAAGCTCGGCCTGCCCCCGAGCGACACCGGTCACCGCCGGGTCCTGGCAGTCCTCGCCTACCTGGCCCACGCACCACAGGAGTGAGCACCGCACCGGAGTACCCGAGCAGGACGCGGCAGGAGGGACCTCTCCTCGCCGGAGCGGGGACGCCGGTCGTGTGGCCGGTCAGGACCAGGGCTGGTCGGCCGGCTGGGCAGACCTCGGCTTGCGGTCGCCGGCGGCGACGGCGGAGGCGGCGGCGTTGTAGCGGGCGAGGAGGCCGCGCAGGGCCTGGACCTCCTCCGCGGCCCAGCCCTCGGTGCGGGTGTCGACCTCCCGGTACATCAGGGCGTCGGCGCGGGCGAGGAGTTCCCGGCCGCGGTCGCTGGGGCGGAGCAGCTGGGCTCGGTGGTTGTGCGCGTCGGCCTCCCGTACCACCAGGCCGGCGCGCTCCAGGGCGGCG
Source organism: Streptomyces sp. NPDC007157 (assembly GCF_040634235.1). Lineage (NCBI taxonomy): Bacteria > Bacillati > Actinomycetota > Actinomycetes > Kitasatosporales > Streptomycetaceae > Streptomyces > Streptomyces sp. NPDC007157. Next base: position 140,527 of record NZ_JBEYFE010000025.1, on the reverse strand, counting down.
ACCTGGCGGCTGATCGTCGACTTGTTGAGGCCGTAGAAGCCGACCAGGTCGGTCGCGCGAGCCCCGCCGCGTGCGGCCAGCTCGGAGAGCAGGGAGTAGTCGACGAAGCTCAGTTCCGGGTGGAGCCGTTCGGCGTTGCCCCGGAAGCGTCGGGAGAGAGTCACCAGCTCGCGGACGAGTCCCCGGAGCTCTGTGTCGTCATCGGCCACGTGCGTGTCCCTTCCATGCGGCCCGGGCTCCTGCCGCGGAGTTTCATTTTGCAACAGATGGCGGACGGATCTACAGTGGGCATGTTGCATTATGCAACCGACCATCGAGACCGCACAGGTCCCACCGAGCGCCCCTGTAGACGCTCGACCGAGGACAGGTGCACAGCGTTTCGTCCCCTTAATGTCGTTATGTCAATCATGGGGACGTGAGAGGCAGGCGAGAGCCATGCGAGTCGAGGACGTCGTCCACGCACCGAGCACACCGCTGGACGCCCCGGCGTTTCCGGCGGGCCCGTACCAGTTCACCGACCGCGAGTACCTGAACATCACGTACCGGACGGATCCCGAGGCCCTGAAGCGGGTCGTGCCGGAGCCGCTGCGGGTGACGGAGCCGCTGGTCCGCTTCGAGGTCATGCGGATGCCGGACGTCACCGGGCTGGGCGACTACACGGAGTCGGGCCAGCTCGCCGTCGTCGAGTACGAGGGCGAGACGGGCGAGTACAGCCTGTCGATGTACGTGGACAACTTCCCCGCGATCGCCAGCGGGCGGGAGATCGGCGCCTTCCCGAAGAAGCTCGGCCGGCCCCGGCTCTACGTCGACCAGGACACCCTCGTCGGCACCCTGGACTACGGCTCGCTGCCCGTCGCCCGCGCGACGATGGGCTACAAGCACCGGCCGCTGGCCACCGAGAGGGCCCGCGAGGAGCTGACGCTGCCGACGTTCATGCTCAAGAAGCTCCCGCACTACGACGGCACGCCGCGCATCTGCGAACTCGTCCGGACCCAGATCGGCGACCTCACGGTCAAGGGCGCCTGGAGCGGGCCCGCCCGGCTGCAACTGCTGGCCCACGCGCTGGCCCCGCTCGCCGACCTGCCGGTCCTGGAGATCGTCTCCGCCTCGCACATCCTCACCGACCTGACCCTGGGCCGCGCCCGGGTCGTCCACGACTACCTGGCCTGACCGCTCCCCGCGTCCCTCGCGTCCCCCGGATCCCTCCGCATTCCCGCATTCCCGCATCCCCACGCCCCCGTCCCCGCGCGCCGAGAAGAAGAGCAGGTGTCCCGCATGTCCGAGAACGACAGCATCGCCGGAATCAGCAAGGTCACCGTGGTCGGGGGAGGCGTCATCGGTGCCTCCTGGACGGCGCTGTTCCTGGCCCGCGGCCTGTCCGTCACCGTCAGCGACCCGCAGCCCGGGGTCGACGAGGCCGTGCGCACGTATGTCGCGCAGGCCGCGCCCGCGTTGAAGGCGCTCGGGCTGGACACCTCCTCGCTCACCGCACGGCTGTCCTTCGAGCCGGACCTCGCGACCGCGGTCCGTGAGGCGGACCTGGTGCAGGAGAACGGCCCGGAGCGGCTGGAGGTCAAGCACGAGATGTGGCAGACCATCGAGAGCAGCGCACCGGCCGGTGCCCTGTTCGCCACCTCCACCTCGGGCATCCCCGCCACCGAGATCGCCACCGCCCTCAGGGATCCGGCCCGGCTCGTCGTCGGGCACCCCTTCAACCCGCCGCATCTGGTGCCGCTGGTGGAGGTCGTTCCGGGCGAGCGAACCTCGGAGGAGACGGTCGAACGCGCCCGCGCCTTCTACCGCGACCTCGGCAAGCGGCCGCAGGTGCTGCGCAAGGAGGTGCCCGGCTTCGTCGCCAACCGGCTGCAGTCGGCGATCTTCCGCGAGTGCGTGCATCTGGTGAGCGAGGGCGTCGTCACCATGCAGGAGCTCGACGACATCGTCACCTCGTCCATCGGCCAGCGCTGGGCCGTCGCCGGGCCCTTCCGCTCCTTCCACCTCGGCGGCGGCGAGGGCGGACTGGCCCACTTCATGAGCCACCTCGGCGTGGGCATGGAGCGGCGCTGGGCCGACATGGCCCACGAGAAGGTGGCCTTCGACGAGCCCACCAGGCGGCTGCTGACCGACCAGGTCAAGGACTTCGGCGGCACCGTCGACGAACTCGCCGCCGAACGCGACCGCAAGCAGCTCGCCCTGATGCGCGCGCTCGGCGCGACCTTCGACGCCTGACCCGCCGCCGCCACCCGGACATCCCCCCGCCAGCACGGAGACAGCAGAACCCATGAGCGCCGAAGAACTCACCGAACGCATCCAGAAGACCCTCGCCGATCCGTCCACCACGGACGACGGCTTCGACATCCACCAGGCCCTGCGCGAGGTCCTCTCCTCGGTCGGCCTCCACCCCGAGGACAGCGGCGGGGAGATCACCTTCATCGGTGCCGACCCCGTCGTCCCGAGCATCATGCGCCTGGGCGCCGTTCCCGCCCTGGGCATGACCGCCAAGTCCGTCGCCCTGGCCGCCCTCTGGCAGCTGCGCACCGGCGAGGGCCAGGACATCACCATGGACCTGCGCAAGGCCCCGCACCGGCTGTGCCCGTTCTACGACAAGAAGTGGGAGCTGCTCAACGGCTACCCCGGCGGCACGCCCTCGGACCCGGCCAACCCGCTCGGTTTCGACTTCTACCAGACCCGCGACGGCCGCTGGGTCATGCCGCTCAACCCCTACCCGAAGATCAAGAACGCCGTCTACAAGCTGCTCCGCACCTGGCCCGAGAAGCAGGCCGTCGCGGACGCCGTCTCCAAGTGGAACGCCGCCGACCTGGAGCAGGCGGGCGACGAGATCGGCGTGGTGATGCCCATGCTGCGCACCACCGAGGAGTATCTCCGCGAGCCCGCCTACGAGTACATCGCACGACAACCGCTGATCAAGATCGAGAAGATCGGCGACAGCGAGCCCGAGCCCCTCTCCGCCGCGGCCTCCCAGCCGCTCTCCGGAGTGCGCGCCCTGGGCATGGGCCACATCATCGCCGGCGCCGGAGTCGGCCGGGACCTAGCCCAGCACGGCGCGGACGTGCTGAACATCTGGCGGCCGAACGAGCTGGAGCACGACTCCACCTACAACACCGCCAACGTCGGCGTCCGCTCGACCACCATCGACCCCTATGGCGCCGACGGGCAGGCCAGGATCCGCGAACTCCTGCGCGAGGCCGACATCTTCTACGCCAACCGCCGCCCCGGCTACCTGGAGAAGATCGGACTCAGCGCCGAGGAGGCCGCCGCCGTCCGGCCCGGCATCATCCACATCAGCATCTACCTCGCCGGCCAGACCGGCCCCTGGGCCCACCGCGTCGGCTTCGACCAGACCGCCGGCGCGCTCACCGGCATCATGCTCATGGAGGGCGAGGACGGCGTTGCGGCCGGCCCGACCAGCACCCCGGCCCTGCCGTACATCAGCGTCGTCAACGACTACGTCCTCTCCTGGCTCGCCACCACCGGCGCGCTCGCCGCGCTGATGCGCCGCGCCACCGACGGCGGCAGCTACCGCGTCACCCTCAACCTCACCCGCATCGCCACCTGGATCCTCAGCCTCGGCGTCTTCGACCGCGACTACGCCCACGCGACCGCCCTCGACGCCGACCCCAACTCTCCGCACGCCTACCTGGACCCCGACACCTTCACCGCCGACACCCCCTGCGGCCACTACCAGGGCGTCACCGACCAGGTCATCATGTCCCGCACGCCCGGCCACTTCCGTGACATCCTCCTCCCCCGCGGCAGCAGCGCCCCCCTGTGGCTCCCCCAGCACAACTGACCACACCGGCAAAGCCTCTCCACAACGCGTCGGCGAACGCCCTGCCGAAGGCGTCCCAGGCACCGGACGCGACCACACCGGTCACCCGGTGCACCGGACCGCACGTCACCTCGCCCCCCTTCCCAGCGTCCGACCACTTGAAGCGTGGTGCACCCACACCCCATGACAGGGGTGCGCGGCACGGGACTTGGGCCTCCAAGGCCCTTCCGCCTGACACAGGGTCAGCACACCGCAGCCGTGTCGGCCTCGCTCACAGTCTCCGCCTGAGCTCCCGGGCCGATGCGGGTCAGCGAGTGGTGTAGCCGCCGTTGAGGAAGATCGTCTGCCCGTTGGCCCACCAGCCGTCGGTCAGCAGGTGCCGCACCCACGGCACGACGTCCTCGATCTTGGTGAGATCGCCGTTCATCGCGGACGACTTGTGGTACGCGACGGAGTCGTCGTCCTCGGCGGGGTAGAAGAACGAGGTGTCCATCGGACCCGGAGCGATGTTGTTGACCGAGATGTTCCGGCCGAACAGCTCCTTCGACAGGGCGCGGGTGAAGTGCTCGACCGGTGCCTTGCTGCCCGCGTACGTGGAGTACAGGCCCGTGTACGCGGCGAGCAGCGAGGTGACGATCGTGATGATCTTCCCGCCGTCCTCGATCCTGCGGGCGGCCTCGCGCATGACGAAGAACGCGGCCTTGGAGTTGACCGCGAACATCCGGTCGTACTCCTCTTCCGTGATCTCGGTGAGCGGCTTCTTCAGCACCATGCCCGCGGTGTTGATGCTGTAGTCGAGCCTGCCGAACCGGTTCACGACCTCGTCGAAGACCCGCTCCACCTCGTCGACCTTCGTCAGGTCGGCCTGGACCGCGAACGCCTCGCCCGGCCCCTTGTCGATCTGCTCGACGACGTCCTCGGCCTTGGCCCGGGAGGAGTCGCTGTTGTAGTGCACCGCGACCAGGGCGCCCTCCGCGCCGAGAGTGGTGCTGATCAGACCGCCGAGGTTGCGGGATGCGCCGCCGACGAAGGCGACCTTGCCAGTGAGTGTCTTGTCCGGGGTACTGACCATGACAGCCCTCCTGCGATGTTCCGAACGGGGACGGCACGGCTCCGGCGGACCGTACAGGCCATGCCGTACCCCATGAGTTCACCGCAGCGGGGACCGCGCATCTTGAACGATCCGACCACCGGTGGAACGAGCCGCTCATCACGGCCGGCGCGGCCGGTGGCCGGTCAGCTGTCCACGGTGCCCGGCGGCTTCCGTTGAGTCACACTGGCAGGAGGGCAGTAGCCGACGAACCTCGCCGTCTCCTCACGTGCGGGCGGAGGAGGACCGCGCCCGTCCGTCTTTCGGCACGCGGCACCAGCTTCACTCAGCCGTCGTTCCGCGCCGCCGGCGACGTACCGCACGGCTGAAAGAAGCACGAGATGACCGACGATTCAGCGGCGGGGCGGGCTTCGGTCTTCCCCGACGCGGGGGAAGACCGGCCTGCTGGAGTGGTGCACAGCGCGTTCGCGCTCGTACGTGCGCTCAGCGAGGCGCCGGGTCCCCTCGGTGTCACCGATCTCGCTTCGGTCGTGGGCATTCCGAAGACGACTGCGCACAGACTTCTGGAACAGCTGGCCCAGGAGGACATCGTCTGGCGCCGCGATCACAAGTGGGCGATCGCGCCCGGCTTCGCAGAACTGGCGCGGGCGGGGCGGCGGCCCTCGCCCCTGGCGGCCGCCGCGCGCCCTCGGCTGGACGCCTTGTCCCGGGCCACGGGCGCAAGCGTGTTCCTTCACCGCGTGTCGGACGGCGTTCCGGACACCGTGTACTGCGCGCACGGGGCTCTGCTGGCTCCCCTCATCCCCGCGCCGGAACAACGACTGGCCGCGCTGCACCCGGCCGCCTCCCTCTGGCGAGCCCTCGCTTCCGGGCAGGTGGCGGCCGAGTACGAGGAGGTGCACCCGGGATGCGTCTGTATCGCCGCGCCCGCCTCGCTTCCGTCGGGCGGGGCTGTCGTCGTCTCTCTCGCTCGGCCGGAGAACCGCGAGGTGGAGTCCCTCAAGCGTCCCCTGGACAGGGTCGTGTCCCTGATCCTGTCGGATGAGCGCCGCTTCGGGACCTGAGCCGGAACAGAGCGAGCCGGGTGCGCCAGGAGGCCTGTCACCACGTCGCGTATGTCCCGGCGAGCGCCGAGTGGTAGGACTTCTCCAGCAGCTCGACCATCGTCCTGATCTCGTCGTCGGTGCTGATGAGCGGTGGTGCGAGGATGACGGTGTCGCCGACGGCTCGCACCAGAAGCCCGTGCCCGACCGCCTCGGCCATGACCTGGGCGCCCCAGTCGCCTTCTGGCCGGCCACCGGCACCCGTGACGAAAGTGACCGCGGCCAGGAAACCGTGGCCCCTGACGTCCCTGACGGACTCCTCACCGCGGAACGCGTCGGCGAGGGCCTGCATGAGCGTGGGAGCCGTCTCTCGCACGTGACCGGGGACGTTCTCCTCCAAGACGATGGCGAGTGCCTCACGCGCAACGGCCGCGGCCACCGGATGTCCCGAATAGGTGAAGCCATGACCGAACGCGCCGATGTCCGGAGACCCTTCGGCGATGGCGTTCATGACTCGCCGTCCGACCAGCACGGCGGAGATCGGCGCATACGCCGAGGACAGTCCCTTCGCCAGGGTGATCAGGTCTGGAGCCAGTCCGAATTCGGTGGTGGCGAACATCGCTCCGGTGCGTCCGAAGCCGGTCACGACCTCGTCGAGGATGAAAAGGATGTCGTGACGGGCGAGGACTTCCTGCACGCGGGGGTAGTAGCTCGGCGGCGGGATGATCAGGCCACCCGCGCTGAGGATGGGCTCCGCGATGAACGCCGCGATCGTGTCGGGGTCCTCCACTGCGATCAGACGTTCCAGACGGCCGATGAGCCGCTCGACGAATCGCTCCTCTGACATCCCCTGCCCCAAGGGACCGTGCGGATCGGGGCACGGCACCTTGACGTAGGACGCCAGCGGGAGGCCGAATCCCCGGTGGATGAATTCCAGGCCGGTCGCCGAACCGGCGGCCACGGTCGTGCCGTGGTAGCCCTTCTCCTGGGAGAGGATTTTGAACCGTTCGTGGCGGCCGAGGCACCGGTGGTAGTACCACGCCAGTTTGAAGGCGCTGTCGTTGGCCTCTGCACCGGAGTTCGCGAAGAAGGTACGGCCCATGGGCAGGGGCGCCACCCGGGCGAGGTCCTCGGCCAGGGCCAGCGCGACGTCACTCGTGCGGTGTGCGAAGGACGCGAAGAACGGAAGCTCCACCATCTGCCGCGCGGCCGCCCGCACCAGCCGGGGTTGGCTGTATCCCAGATTGGTGCACAGCATTCCGGAGGTGCCGTCGAGGTAGGAACGCCCCTCGCTGTCCCACACCGTGATCCCTTCACCTCGGACGATCACATGGGGTTCCGTGGCCAGGGCAGGTGGCGTGTGGGGTTCCAGCAGGGTGGACGGGTGAGGAGCCATGACGATTCTCCTTGCGAGGAAGAGGAAACGCGGCTCGACTCCGGGAATCCGGAGCGAAAGAGCCGGCTTCTCGATGAGAACCCTTGGGACAACGCGGTTCAAAGCGTGTTCCGGCCAGCGGAACGGAAATCCGCGCCGTACTCCCTTACGGAAACAACAAGGGAGTCTCCCACCTGTTTCGTCGGCGAGAACGACATCAGCAATCCACGCGACTTCTCTCTCGGAGTCAAGCGTGACCCGGACCGGGCCTGGGGCGGGCCGGGACGGGGCGCAGGTCGTCCTCCCCCCAGAGAAGGAATGCACGGCGACCCGGACTCCCAGAGTGTGCAGTCGGTTCAGCAACTCGGGCGTCTTGACTGGCCTGCTCGCGAGCGCGGCCCGGACGAGGTTTCCAGTAAACGAAGTCTGACCGGTGCCCAGGAGGCTGGTGCGAGGATCAGCGAAGTCATCGGTGTCAATCTTCCGAGTCCGCGGGGCCGGCTGTCCCGGCCCGTGCGGCAGCTGCCGCCTCCAGCAGGGACCAGCCGTCGATCTCCACCGCCTGCCGCACCTCTGGCTGCCACCCGCGTGCCAACGCCACGTCGAGCAGGGCTCGGACGGCGCCGGGTTCGTGAAGGTTCAGGGAGGCACCCCGGATGTATCCCACGTCTCCAGAGCCCAGGGGAGCCCCGCCCGGGACATACCGGTCAGAGCCCCCGGCGAAGACGATGCGCAGTGGGCCGCCGGCGCCGGCCGGCTGTGGGTACAACGTCAGGGTCTCGCAGCAGGTCCGGCTGTTGTCCACCACGCTGTGGCTATGGCTGTGGCGAAGCGTCCACAGGTACAGGCGCGCATCGGCGACCAGTCGACGGGGACTCTTCGAATGACGGGGCACGGAGCCGAGGGTACGCGGCCTGATCCAAACGTCCCTGGTGGTGACCAGACTTCCCTACGTTGTTCTGCGGGAGGCGGTGCGGGTGTGGCTTTCGGAGCTCGCGACATGTTCATGAGTGGCTCCTCTTGAGGCACCGCCGGCAAATCAGGCTGCAGGCCAACGAGAGGAAGGCTTCGCGGAGTTCGAGGCGTCGTTCCCGTCGGACGGCGAGGCGTGTGAACTGGTGGAGCAGGGCGAAGGTCTGCTCGATCGGGCACCGCCTGGGCGTCGGGTTCCGGGATGGTCGTGCGGTGCCTGCGCTTCAGCATCCGTCCCCGGACAGGGTGTGTCGGCGCATCAGCCGTTCGACACGTCTCCGGTTCACCACCCGGCCGTTCGCGCGGAGTTCGGCGGTGATCCGCTCGGCCCAGTACCTCTTCGCGGACTGCTCGCGGACCTTCCGTATCCGCCGGGTCAGCGAGGCATCCGCGGCCTTCTTCGCCGCACTACCGGAGCCGACTTCAACCACCGGTAGAACCAGGGCATCGGCGGGCTGAGCACAGTGCACGGTGCACGGCCGCTGCGCGCCGAAGGCGCCACGGTGATCGGCGACGAACTTGAAGCGGCCCAGCAGTTCGTGTCGCCGTAAGACACTTGGCCGTCCTGTCCAGGATGTCGCGTTCCATTGGTCCGGACGCCCTGGACAGTGCTCTCGGCTGAGAAGGCGCGGTTGTCGTGCGGCTCCGGGGCGGCGATGGCTGGCCGCCGACACAGGCCGCCGCAGCCGTCTTGATGAGCGTCGCTGTCCCTGCTTCGGCCGTCGCGGCGGGAGACGGGACGGACCGGCGTCCGGCGGACTCGGTCCGGTCCCCGTCGCCGGCCTGGAACTGAGTCCTTCGTGGTGGCCGAGGTGGGTCGCGGTGCGTGTGGCACTGGTGCTCGTACGGCAGGCGGCCGGCGGCGAGTGGCAGCCACGAGAAGGGCGCGCGGTCGTCCCCGCACATGCCGTGCCAGGCCATGAGCACGGCACCGGCGGACGCTGCCGGGGGCCGGCCGGCGGCTCGGGCTCCGGCTTGAGGCCGTCGGCGATCGGATAGACAGTGAGAACCATGAACCGGCACCGGCAACCGTCACGGCGGACTCCGTGGATAGCGGGCGGAGCGGCCGTGGTCGCCCTGGGGGCCGGTCTGGGGGCCTGGGCGCTGGTGTCGTCGAACAATGGCGGCAGCGCCCCCCACTCGACGCCGTCACCGTCGGTGACGATGTCGCCGTCCACGCCGAGTCCGTCCCTGTCCCCTTCGCCGCGGCCGTCGGCCCCGAGTTCACCGCCCTCGGCGACGCCCAGACCGACACACACCCCCGCGCCCAGACCGACCCGGACCGTACGGCCGGTGCCGCCCGCCACCCGGCCGGCGCCCCACCGGACGATCCCGGCGCCCCACCCGACGCCCCCGGCTCCCCCGCCGCCGGTGCACACGCCGACCACGAAGCCGGCACCTCCCCACACACCGACGCCCAGACCGTCCGTAACCCCGTCCCAGCCGACCCCACCCCGGCCCACCTCTCCCCGGCCCTCACCGTCCCTCACGACGACGCGGCCGAGCCCGCTGCAGCCGACCCCGCCCCGGTCGAGCCCGCTCCAGCCGACCCCGCCCCGGTCGACCTCGCTCCAGCCGACTCCGCCCCGGTCGACCCGGCCCCGGCCCTCACCGTCCCCCACGACGACGCGGCCGAGCCCGCCCCCGGTCACCTCGCAGCCTTCGCAGACACCGGTGCCCATGACTCCGGCTCCGACGACCACCGGCGTCGCACCGGGAACGACCACCTGGGTCACATCGCCGGAGGCGGTGGCCGCCGCCAAGCGGATGGCGGCTGCCAAGACCGTCGGCGACCCGGTCTGCTCGCTGTCGGCCGTGGGACAGCCGAACCCGAACCTCGTACCGCAGGGCCGGCGTATCGGCATCGGGCACTACGGCGACTACTGGTGCCTGATCTGGTAGCCCGCCACGGACACAGCCGCCGCCGGGCCGCGCCGACGCGCAGCCGCTCTCGGGGCCTCACCGGTGCGAGCAGGCGGCGGGGGTGGGCACGACGCCGGGCGGGGCGCGTCCGGTGACGCGTTCACCCGACCGGGCGATCGGGCACCTGCCGGCCGCATGCTGCCCCCTGACCGGCCGAGCACCGTCGGCGGCCTTCCGACTGTCCGACCGGTCCGCATCGGACGCCAGGGGTCGGGTGCCGCCGGCGCGAGGAGAGCGGCCCGGCGGCGCCGGTGCGAGGCGTCGAGGGGTGAGCCCCGCGGCTACGCCGATCACCTTGCTGCGGGGCACTGCCGGCCAACTCGCCGGACCCGACAGCGCACGCCAGGTCGCGCTGAACATCACCGCTCTCAACACCGTCGTCGGCGCCTTCGCGGATCAACTCGTCGAGTCCGCCACCGCACACGGGTGCGCAGACCTTGTCAACACCGCGTCAATCGCAGGCCGGCAGCCGTGCAACGGGTTTCCCGCCTGTTCGGCGTCGAAGGCGTACGTGGTGCATCCGAGCGCCACTTCGCGCTCCGGGCTGTGTGCGAAGAATGTGTCTGTCCCAGTGGTCGAACCGGGCATCGTCGCCGGGGGCCCGCAAGGGCTGTACCACCAGCACACCGAGAACCTGCCGCCAGGCTCTCCCGTACACACCCTGCGATATCCGCCGCACGAGGCCGCAGGGCTCCAGTAGCGGCACGGCCGGCGCCGGCGAAAGGGGGACCCGCAGCGCACATGACCTTCGCTGCCGCAAGGTCGATACTGATGAGCAGAGCGCCCGCCCACCGACTCGAAGGGATCCCCGGAGAGACTGATGACCCGTCAGTCGAGTCAGCGTCCGGTCGGCATCAGTACCGCCGGGACCCGCCGCCAAGCACCTGGGACCGCCAGGATCAACACCCGGTTACACCTCGCTTGAACAGGGAAAACGCCGGTCATGGAACTAACTGCTAAGCTACTTGGGAGACAGCTATGAAAATGCTGATCAACGTCCCGGAGACCGTGGTGGCGGATGCGCTGCGGGGTCTGGCGGCCGCTCATCCCGATCTCACCGTCGACGTGGAGAACCGGGTGATCGTACGGCGGGACGCTCCCGTCGCCGGGCAGGTCGGACTCGTGTCGGGTGGGGGCTCCGGGCACGAACCCTTGCACGGCGGATTCGTGGGCCCCGGGATGCTGTCGGCGGCCTGTCCCGGCGAGGTGTTCACCTCTCCCGTCCCGGACCAGATGACCCGGGCCGCCGCGGCCGTGGACAGCGGCGCCGGTGTCCTGTTCATCGTGAAGAACTACACGGGCGACGTGCTCAACTTCGACATGGCCGCCGAACTCGCCGAGGACGAGGGCATCCAGGTCGGGAAGGTACTCGTCAACGACGACGTCGCCGTCACCGACAGCCTCTACACCGCCGGCCGGCGTGGCACCGGCGCCACCCTCTTCGTGGAGAAGATCGCGGGCGCGGCCGCGGCCGAGGGACAGCCGTTGGAGCGGGTGGAGGCCATCGGGCGCCAGGTGAACGAGAACTCCCGCAGCTTCGGTGTCGCCCTGAGCTCCGTCACCACCCCCGCCAAGGGCACTCCCACCTTCGATCTTCCGCCCGGCGAACTGGAGTTGGGCATCGGGATTCACGGCGAGCCGGGCCGGGAGCGGCGGGCCATGATGACCTCGGGCGAGATCGCCGACTTCTCGGTCAACGCCGTCCTGGAGGACCTGTCGCCGCGCAACCCGGTGCTCGTCCTGGTCAACGGCATGGGCGCGACCCCGCTGCTGGAGCTGTACGGCTTCAACGCCGAGGTCCAGCGCGTGCTCGCCGAGCGCGGTGTCACCGTCGCCCGCACCCTCGTCGGCAACTACGTCACCTCCCTGGACATGGCCGGCGCCTCGATCACCCTCTGCCAGGTCGACGAGGACCTGCTCCGGCTGTGGGACGCCCCGGTGAACACGCCGGCCCTGCGCTGGGGCATGTGAGCGAGGAAAAAGCAGCGACCCGCGCCCGTACCGCAACGCAAGGAGATCCCGTGCTCGACGCCGACTTCTTCCGCCGCTGGATGGCGGCGACCGCCTCCTCCGTCGACCGCGAGGCCGAGCGGCTCACGGCCCTCGACTCCCCCATCGGGGACGCCGACCACGGCAGCAACCTCCAACGCGGGTTCAGGGCGGTGGTGGCCGCGCTCGCGGAGGAGGCGCCCGACACCCCGGGTGCCGTGCTGACGCTCGCCGGGCGCCGGCTGATCTCCACGGTCGGCGGCGCGTCGGGGCCGCTGTACGGCACGCTGCTGCGCAGTACCGGCAAGGCGCTCGGCGACGCGGCCGAGGTCAGCGAGGCTCAGCTCGCCGAAGCACTGCGGGCCGGGGTGGACAAGGTCATGGCGCTCGGCGGGGCGGCGCCCGGCGACAAGACGATGATCGACGCCCTGGTGCCGGCCGTGGACGCGCTCGGGGACGGCTTCGGCGCGGCGCGGGCCGCCGCCGAGGAAGGTGCCCTGGCGACCACACCGCTGCAGGCCCGCAAGGGCCGGGCGAGCTATCTCGGGGAGCGCAGCATCGGTCACCAGGACCCGGGGGCCACCTCGTCGGCGCTGCTCGTCGCGGGACTTCAGGAGGCAGCCGGTGAGTGACGACAAGCTGGTCGGGATCGTGCTGGTGTCGCACAGCGCGGAGGTCGCCGCCTCCGTCGCCGAGCTGGCCAAGGGCCTGGCGGGCGGCGGTACGGCGGTACCGGTCGCCGCTGCGGGCGGCACCGAGGGCGGTGGGCTCGGCACCAGCGCGGAGCTGATCGCGGCCGCCGCCGCGTCCGTGGACCGGGGCGCGGGCGTCGCCGTCCTCACCGACCTGGGCAGCGCGGTGCTCACGGTGAAGGCGCTGCTCGCCGAGGGCGACGAACTCCCGGACGGCACCCGCCTGGTGGACGCCCCGTTCGTCGAGGGCGCGGTCGCCGCGGTCGTGACGGCGGCCGCCGGAGCGGACCTCGGCGCCGTGGAGGCGGCCGCCGCGGAGGCGTACTCCTACCGCAAGGTCTGACGACGCCTGGGGGTCCGGCGGCTCATGGCGGTGCCGCCCGCGGCTCACGTCGTTGCTGCCCGCGGCTCACGTCAGTGCTGCCGCCGGTCCCTCACTTCCGCACCTCACCTCACCCCACCTGCCCTCACCGCCCGGAAACGCCCGTTCCCGCAGCCGATCCGATCCGCCGAACGGCCCTGGTAGCGCGGTGGTCCCGGCCCCCCGAGCGGGCTGAAAGCAAACCCCTCGGAGGCGCCGGTCCGGCAGCGTCCGAGGGGTTGCCGCGTTGCGCCGCCACACCGTCGCTCCCGGATCCCGCTCCGACCCGACCGGCACCGGTGACTACTTCGTGCGGCACGGCTACATCCACGTGGCCTCCGCGGTACGCGGCACCGGCGCCTCCGGTGGCCGACTCGACTGGTTCGGCGGCCGCCAGGGCAAGGACGGGGCCGAACTCGTCGACTGGGCGGCCCACACGCGGTGGTGCCCGGCAGGACCACGCGCTACGACATCTCGCTGCTGTCGAACCTCACCCGGATCCCGGTCGGTCACCGCATCCAGATCGTCGTCAACAGCCTGCCGCCGGCCGATTTCCACGCCTCGCTCATGCCCACCCCGCAGGAGCAGGCCGATCTGGCGGGCGGGACCTACACGGTCGAACGCTCTCCGTGGGCCGCGTCGTTCGTGAACCTGCCGCTGACCTCCCCGGACTCCTTCACGACCGGCCCCGTCGACTGGGGGCCGTCCTCCTGAGGAGCTGAAGTCCTGCCGTGGGGCCCGGCGCCGGTGTACGGCGCCGGGCCCCACAGGCGTACGGTCAGCCGACCGGCGAGGGCGGGGGCGACACGGCGTCCTGGCAGGACCGATGCGTCCACCGTGTACCGCGACAACGGCTCCTGATCCGTTCCGCCGCCCCCAGGGAGCCCTCCTTGCTCGGCAAGCAGCGCCACACCGTGCGGGCGGAGACGCCGACCTCCTGTCGGGGGCGGCCGGTCAGCCGCCCTCGGCGAACAGCGCCGCCAAGCGCTCCCCCTCCGCCTGCGCCGCGTCGCCGTCCTCGATGGGTTCGACCGCGGAGTCCTTGAAGACGATGTAGGTGACACCGGACGGCACCCCGCCGACACGTGGGTCGGGGTTCACACCCAGGCCCTTCGCGGTGGCGTACGACGCCTCGCCGATGATGTCGGTCGGTCCGGTGTCGCCGACGACCGCGTACTGCACCCGGTCCTTGTAGATCACGGCGGCGACCGCACCGCCCTTGATGCCGGACTTCCGGAAGTCCCAACGGCTGCTGGGGCCCGGTACGACGACGTAGGGCAGCGTCTCGGCGTTGAGGTGGCTGCCGTCGGACTGCTGGAAGGCGGTGGCGGCGGAGAACGCCGGGTCGGCGGTGCGGTTGCAGTGCGCGGTGACCTGGCCGTCGCAGTCGATGTCGAGGTCGGCCTCCCAGAAGACGGCCTGGTCGGTGCCGCACACGGGGACGGTGGCGGCGGTTCCGGCGTCGGTGCGATAGCGGTCCTTGGAGACCTCGGCGCAGTCGCGCACCCGGCCCATCAGGTCGGTGGCGGTGATCCGGTGCCGGGCTCCGGGGGCGGTGAGCGAGGCGGCGGGCGCGGGCAGGGTGGTCGGGGCGAGCAGGGCGGCGCCGGCCGTGGCCAGCGTCAGCGTCTGGAGACGCACGATGAGGGACCCTCTCCGTGGGGGACATGGAGTCAACCGGACCAATGTGGTGGGGGCGGGGCGGCCGGGCCAGGAAGAGGGGGCCGTACAGGGCCGTACGGAGCAACGAAGTGACACTCCGTGAGAACCCGTCAGGGGCCGGGGCGCTGAGCCGGTGTCAGCCCAGTCGCCCCGGCCGCCCGCGTCGGCGCGGGATCAGCGACGACAGCGTTCCGCGCCACGGGCGCGAACTCCCCTACGCTCTCGGGAAGTTCGGCCGTAGAGCCCTCAGCATACGTAACTCTCGCCCGCTGTCTGCAACACGGCCCTCTTGATGTCCGCATCCCGGCAGGCCATATTGGTCCGGACCTTTGCCGTCCTGCCGTCCCCGGGGAGGCGGAACCGTGCGCCGAGTTGTCGTCCTGGTCTGCGCCCTGCTGTTCATGACGTCCTGTGGCTGGGGCGGGACCGCCGACGGCGAAAGCGGCCGGCTGCCCGGCGCCCCGACGGGGGTCACCGCGGCGGCCGGGAGCGCGACGAGCGTGCATGTGATGTGGAACGCGTTGCCGGCCGGCTCGGGCATCCACGGATACGAGGTATATCGCGGCACCACGAAAGTCAGTGAAGTGCCGGGGTCACAGCACATGGTGGACGTCACCAGGCTCAGGCCGTCCACCATGTATGCGTTCACCGTCCGGGCGCGGGGCGACGACGGCAGCCTCGGCCCGCGCAGCCGCGCGGTGCGGGCGACGACTCCGGCGGTGGTCGCGGCGGACCGTTCGGCGCCGACCCGGCCGGCGCACCCGAGCGGCCGGGCCGTGGGCAGCCGTGCGGTGCAGCTGTCCTGGGACGCCGCGAAGGACGACCGGGCGGTGGTGTCGTACGACATCTACCAGGGCGGTGCGAAGATCCACAGTGTGGGCGGAGACCAGACCGCGACCGTGGTCATGGGGCTGCGGCCGGGTACGCGCTATGTGTTCACCGTCCGGGCCCGGGACGCGGCCGACAACCTCTCGCCGGCGGGCGGGGCGGTGCGTCTGACCACGCCTGGCAGCGACGACGGCCGGAACACCGCGCCGACCGGGTTCACGGCCAGGAGCCATGAGGAGAGCGGGGCGTACTACCTCGACCTGGCCTGGGATCCGCCGCGCGTGGACGGGGTGATCACGGAGTACCAGATCCGGCTCGACAGCGGTACGACGACCTCGCTGGTCTGGGGCGGCACGCCACCCAAAGGCCACTCGACCTATAGCTTCTATGTGGGGCGGGACCATGGGGTGTTGCACCATGTGCGGCTGCGGGCGCGGCTGCCGGACGGGACCTGGGGAGGGTGGTCGGCGCGGCGCGCCGTCACGACGGGGGCGTGAACCGCGGTCCGGTCTGAGCCGGACGGAGGAATAGATCACCTGGACGGCCGCCCCCGGGTGCGGCGCCGTCCGGCGCAGCTTTGGCTGACCCTGAGGCAGCACGGGAGTCTCCGATCCTCGGCGGCGCAAGGGACGTTCCGCCTACCGTGCCGCCGGAGGGCAGCCACATGCGAAACTCACGACTTCTCCTCCGCTCCGGCCTGACCCTGGCGGCCGCCGCCGCGCTCCCGACCTGGCTCGCCGGACCGTCGGCCGCGCTCTCGGGCATCTCGGTGAGCACCACCGGCACTACGGTCTCGGTGGTCACCAGCGCCTGCACGCAGAGCGGCGGTACCTGGGGCAACGCCTCGCTGCTCAACAGCGGTCAGACCGCCTTCGCCCAGGGGCGGCAGGCGGCCCTTGCGGGCACCACGGTGAGCCAGTCCGCCGCCTGGTCGAGCGTGTCGCCGGGCACCTACACGGTGGTCGTCGTCTGCTCCAACGGCGGTACGGCGGGCACCCAGTCGGTGATCGTTTCCGGAACCGCCGCGGCGCCGACGACCTCCTCCACCACGACCACCAGCTCGGCCGCGCCGTCCCGGGGCGTGATGGGCGGTCTGGGCGGTGCCGCCCGCGACTACGGCCCGCTCACGCTGGGCATCGGCGCGGCGCTGGTCGGCTCGGGCGTCATCGCCACCGGCTGGTACCTGCGCAAGCGCTCCAAGCCGTACCGGCTCTGACCCCGCTCAGGCCTCCGGGAGTTCGCCGACCTCCCGCACGGCCTGGCTGAGCCACTGCGTCCAGAAGGACTCCAGGTCGATGCCGGCCCGCAGCACCAGGTGCCGCAGCCGGTCCTCGGGGGCGTCCTTGCCCGGCGGGAAGTCGCGCCGCTGGATCTCCTCGTACTCGGCCAACTGGCGTCGGTGCAGCTCCAGATGGCGGTGCAGATCGGCTTCGAGTCCGGCGGTGCCGACCACCGCCGCCGCGCGCAGCCGCAGCAGCAGCACGTCCCGCTGCGGCTTGGGGTCCTGGGCGGTGGCGGTCCAGCGGGCCAGTTCGGCGCGTCCCGCGGGCAGCACCTCGTAGCTCTTCTTCTGCCCGCGGGCCGGCTGCTCGGCCGGCAGGGTGCGGATGTGGCCCTCGGCCTCCAGCTTTCCCAGCTCGCGATAGATCTGCTGGTGTGTCGCCGACCAGAAGTAGCCGATCGACCGGTCGAACCTGCGGGTCAGCTCCAGCCCCGACGACGGCTTCTCTAGCAGGGCGGTGAGGATCGCGTGCGGGAGTGACATGGGCTCATCCTAGGGACGGCCCCTACAGGGCGGCCGCCAGCTCGGTGCCCTGCTTGATGGCCCGCTTGGCGTCCAGCTCGGCGGCGACGTCGGCACCGCCGATGATGTGCGCGCTGCGGCCGGCGGCGACCAGTTCCTCGTACAGGTCCCGGCGCGGTTCCTGCCCGGTGCACAGCACCACGGTGTCGACCTCCAGGACGGTGCTCTCCCCGTCGACGGTGACATGCAGCCCGGCGTCGTCGATCCGGTCGTACCGCACGCCCGGGACCATGGTGACGCCCCGGTGCTTGAGTTCGGCGCGGTGGATCCAGCCGGTGGTCTTGCCGAGGCCGGCGCCGACCTTGCCGGTCCGGCGCTGGAGCAGGTGGACGGTGCGCGGGGGCGCGGGGCGCTCGGGGGCGGTGAGGCCGCCGGGGGCCCGGTAGTCCATGTCGACGCCCCAGTGCCTGAAGTACGTCGCCGGGTCCTCGCTCGCCTTGTCGCCGCCGTCGGTGAGGAACTCGGCGACGTCGAAGCCGATGCCGCCGGCGCCGAGGATCGCGACCCGGTCGCCGACGGGGGCGCCGTCGCGCAGCACGTCGAGGTAGCCCAGGACACGGGGGTGGTCGACGCCCGGGATGTCGGGCGTGCGCGGGGTGACGCCGGTGGCGACCACGACCTCGTCGTAGCCGGTGACGTCCTCGGGCTCGACGGTGGTGTTCAGGCGGACGTCCACGCCGTGGGCGTCGAGCTGGTGGCGGAAGTAGCGCAGGGTCTCGTCGAACTCCTGCTTGCCGGGGACCTTGCGGGCCACGTTCAGCTGGCCGCCGATCTCGGCCGCCGCGTCGAACAGGGTGACCTGGTGGCCGCGTTCGGCGGCGGAGACCGCGCAGGCGAGACCGGCCGGTCCCGCGCCGACGACCGCGACGCGCTTGCGCCGCCGGGTCGGGGCGAGGACCAGTTCGGTCTCGTGGCAGGCGCGCGGGTTGACCAGGCAGGAGGTGACCTTGCCGCTGAAGGTGTGGTCGAGACAGGCCTGGTTGCAGCCGATGCAGGTGTTGATCGCCTCGGGCGTGCCGGCCGCGGCCTTGGCGACGAAGTCGGGGTCGGCGAGCATCGGGCGGGCCACGGAGACCATGTCCGCGCCGCCTCCGGCGAGCAACTCCTCGGCGAGTTCCGGGGTGTTGATGCGGTTGGTGGTGACCAGCGGGACGGCGACCTCGCCCATCAGCCGCTTGGTGACCCAGGTGTAGGCGCCGCGCGGCACCGAGGTGGCGATGGTGGGGATCCGGGCCTCGTGCCAGCCGATGCCGGTGTTGATGATGGTCGCCCCGGCGGCCTCGACGGCCCGGGCGAGGGTGATCACCTCGTCCAGGGACGAACCGCCCGGGACCAGGTCCAGCATGGACAGCCGGTAGACGATGATGAAGTCCGTGCCGACGGCCTCGCGCACCCGCCGGACGATCTCGACGGGGAACCGCATCCGGTTCTCGTAGGACCCGCCCCAGCGGTCGGTGCGGTGGTTGGTCCGGGCGGCGATGAACTCGTTGACGAGGTAGCCCTCGGAACCCATGATCTCGACGCCGTCGTAGCCGGCCTGCCGGGCGAGGCGGGCGGCACGGACGTAGTCGTCGATGGTCCGCTCGATGTCCTCGTCGGTGAGTTCACGGGGCGGGAAGGGGCTGATCGGGGCCTGGAGCGGGCTGGGCGCGACGAGGTCCCGGTGGTAGGCGTAACGGCCGAAGTGCAGGATCTGCATCGCGATCCGGCCGCCCTCGCGGTGCACGGCCTCGGTGACGGCGCGGTGCTGTCCGGCCTCTTCCTCCGTGGTGAGCTTGGCGCCGCCCTCGTACGGCCGGCCCTCCTCGTTGGGCGCGATGCCGCCGGTGACGATGAGGCCCACTCCCCCGCGGGCCCGGGCCGCGTAGAACTCCGCCATCCGCTCGAAGCCGCGCTCGGCCTCCTCCAGGCCCACGTGCATGGAGCCCATGAGCACGCGGTTGGGCAGGGTGGTGAAGCCCAGGTCGAGGGGTTTCAGCAGGTGCGGGTAACGGCTCATCGGGGCCTCCGTGCGCGGTGTCGTCACACCAGTTCTAGAGGACCGCGCACGGATTGTGCAACTAGTTGCACAAAGGCTCCGGGGTTACGTGTCTCAGATCACCGGACAGATCACCGGACAGATCACCGATCACCGACTTTCGAGCAGGACGTGCAGTTCCCTCTCCTGGTCGCCCGAGGCGGAGGACAGGTTGCGCACCGTGAACAGGGAGTCGAGGGTCATGCGGAGCCGGTCGATCGCCCAGTAGCCGCCCTGCGCGTCGGCCTCGACCGAGGCCGCGAGCCGGGGCGGCGGGGTGCACTCGTGGGCGTCGGTGACCTCGAACGTGCCGAGCCACACCATCGGGCGGCTCTCGTGGAGCTGCTGGGGCACGTCCTCGGCCTCCCGGTCGGACTCGAAGCACTGGCACAGCGCGTCGAACACGATCCGGGCGTCTTCCTTGCTGCATCCGCTGATCTCAAGCGAGACGGGTTCCTCGTGCAGTCGCTCAGGACCCATGGTGATCGCTCCTCTCATGGCGATGGCGCGATCTCACGGGTTCCCCCGCGAACCGCGCCATGCCAACAGAAAAGCACCGATTTCCAGGTGCTGCAGAACCCGGTTCGCCGCCCGGGCCGGGAACTCAGCCCCGGGTGAACTTGTACGTCTTGCTGTCGGTGAGGATGCAGAACCCGGGCGACATCACGATGACGCGCAAGGTGCCGGTGCGCCGGTCGTAGTCGATGCCCTCGGCCTCGAAGGTGCCCGAGCAGGAGCTGCGCAGCGGGAGCTGGCGCAGCGCGGTGACATGGCCGGTGACGTCGCTCGACCCGGGCTGGGCGGACAGGTCGATCTGCAGCAGGGGCTTGGTGTAGCCGAAGAGGCTGCCGTCCGGGTCGTCCGAGGAGCACAGCAGCGTGGTCGCACCGGAGAAGTCGCAGCCCTGGACGTCACGCACGGCGTGGTCCAGGTTGACGACGGAGGCCAGCGGGAGGTTCGCGGACGGCGAGGTGCTCTTGTTGGCGCCCGGCGTGGGGAAGACCAGGAAGCGGGTCATCGTGCCGTACTCGCCGGAGAGCATGTACTGGCCGTCGGGTGAGATCGCGTCCCAGGAGTTGTTGAGGGCCTCGCCGGAGGCGAGCGTGTGCACGTACTCCGACCAGGCACCGCCGGGAGCCTGCACCCTGTACATCTTGGCGGTGCCGGAGTCGGCCTGGTACGGCTCGACGTAGTAGCCGTCGTACGACTCGTCGGGGTCGCCGACGTGGTTCCAGCCGCGGCTGGAGACGCCGATCGGGATGGTGCCGACGCCGGTGTAGCGGTTGGCGCTGTTGGCGGGGACCTCGACCGAGGTCAGGCCCTGACTCTCGGTGAGCGGGTCGGCGCGGTCGGAGCCGGTCTCGGTCCAGGTGTCGGCGGCGGACGCCGGGCCGGTCGAGAGGGCGAGGGCCGCGGCGAGGGCGACCAGGGCGGTCAGGCCTGCGCGACAACGTTGCCGGGTGGACGCGGGCATGGAAGCGTACTCCTCGGTTCGGGGGGGGTGGGACGCGCGTGCGGCGGTCAGTCTGGCGTGCCCCTGACAGACATGTACAGACCAATGACGGAACGGGAAGGTGAACTCACGCCCCTGCCGCACCGGTGGTTGTTTCGCCGCACGGAAGCCGCCGTGTTGAGAGATGGTGGAAAAGTCGGCGGCGGCGTCGGAGAGTCGGGTGTGAGCGCGATAGAACAAGGGGAGTCGGCACGGGGGACGACGTGCCGTGCGCAGGTTCGAAGGCGGTGCGTGGGATGAGTCCAGCCGAGGCGTCAGTGGCCGAGGGCGAGGAGCCGGTGCGCGGACCCGTGCGTCCGGGCGGGCTGCTCGACGTCCTCGGCATGGCCTCGGTCGTGCTGGACGCCAAGGGGCGCATCGTGCTGTGGAGCCCCCAGGCCGAGGAGTTGTTCGGCTACTCGGCCCACGAGGCGCTCGGGCAGTACGCGGCCCGGCTGATGGTGGACGAACGCCACATCGGTCTGGTCGGCAAGCTGTTCGCGGACGTGATGAGCACCGGGCAGAGCTGGGCGGGCGGCTTCCCGATCCGGCACAAGGACGGCTCCACCCATGTGGTGGAGTTCCGCAACATGCGGCTCACGGACGACAACGGCGACGTGTTCGCGCTGGGTCTGGCCGCCGACCAGTCGACGGTACGCCGGCTGGAGCAGGACGTGGCGCTGTCCGAGCGGATCGTGAAGCAGTCGCCGATCGGGCTGGCCGTCCTCGACACGGAGCTGCGGTTCGTCTCGGTCAACCCGGCACTGGAACGGATCAACGGGATCCCGGCCGAGGAGCACGTGGGGCGGACGCTCCGCGAGGTGCTGCCGCACATGGATGCCGACACCCTGGAGTCGGCGTACCTGCGGGTGCTGCGGACCGGCGAGCCGGTGATCGACCAGCCCGCGGTGGGCAGTACGCCGGCCGACCCGGACGAGGAGCACATCTGGTCGCTGTCGGTCTACCGGCTGGAGGACGCGCTGAACAACGTCCTGGGCGTGGCGACCTCGGTGGTGGACATCACCGAGCCCTACCGGGCCGGTGTCGAGGCCGAGAACGCGCGCCGGCGCCTGGCCGTGATCGCCGACGCCTCGACCCGGATCGGCACCACCCTGGACCTGGAACGCACCGCCGCCGAGCTGGCCGACGTCGCCGTGCCGGAGCTGGCCGACGTGGCGGTCGTGGACCTGCTGGACACGGTGGTCGAGGGCCGGCGCAGCACGCTGGGACCGGCCGAGCCGGCCATGCTCCGCGCTCTCGCCGTGCGCGCGGAGCTGGACGCGGACGCGGTGCAGGCGGCCGACGCGCCGGGCACGGTCGCCCGGTACGCCCCGGACCGGCTGGTCACCGAGTGCGTACGGACCGGTGAGGCGGTCCTGGTGCCGCAGGTCAAGGACGAGGACCTGCCGAGGATCGCCCGCTCCCCCGAGGCCGCCGAGCTGCTGGCCCGGGCCGGACTGCACTCGTACCTGGCCGTGCCGCTGATCGCCCGCGGCGAGGTACTGGGTGCCCTGGAACTCAAGCGCACCCGCAATCCGGCGCCCTTCGACGACGACGATCTGCTGCTGGCCCGGGAACTGGCCGCCCGCGCGGCCGTGCAGATCGACAACGCCCGCTGGTACCAGAACGCCCGCACCACGGCGCTCACCCTCCAGCGCAGCCTGCTCCCCACCCACCCCAGGGTCACCAACGGCCTGGAGGTCGCCTCGCGCTACCAGCCGGCCGGCGCCACCGTCGAGGTGGGCGGCGACTGGTTCGACGTCATCCCGCTGGACGGCGGCAGAACGGCCCTGGTGGTGGGCGACGTGATGGGCAGCGGCATCAACGCGGCCGCGACGATGGGCCGGCTGCGCACCGCGACCAACACGCTGGCCTCCCTCGGCCTCGACCCGGCCGTCCTGCTGGAACACCTGGACAAGACCACCTCCGGCCTCGACCACTCCATCGCGACCTGCGTGTACGCCGTGCACGACCCGCGGCTGCGGCAGTGCCGGATCGCCAACGCCGGCCATCTGCCCCCGGTCCGGGTCCGCCCCGGCCGGCCGCCGGAACTGCTCGACCTGCCCACCGGGGTCCCGCTGGGCGTCGGCGGGATCCCCTTCGCCACCACGACCGTGGATTTCGAGCCCGGCGACGAGCTGGTGTTCTACACCGACGGTCTGGTCGAGACCCGCAGCCACTCGCTGGACGAGCGGCTGGACGCGCTGCTGGCCCTCCTGGACGACCCCGCCCGCCCGCTGGAGGAGGTCTGCGACCTGCTGCTGCGGGAGCTGCACCACCCCGACAACCATGACGACGTGGCGCTGCTCATCGCACGGGCGCTGGAACTGCCGTAGCCGCAAAAGTCGCCGGCCTCGGGGCCGGCCGCCCGCGGGTTCGTCGCATTCACAGGAACTGATTACCGGGCCCTTATCGGCGAACTACGACAATTCACACACAGGCATGCAGGGCTGTGCCGCGTGCCGTTCGCCGATGGGAGCGAGCCGTGACGCATGAACCCGAGCAGGAACACCGTCGTGACGGCGACCGAACCGAGCCGTCGATCCCGCCGATGCCGGACCATCCCCCGCAGGCCGACCCGGGGTGGGAAGTGCTCGCCGGACCGGGACCGGACCGCGCGTCGGGTGCGCGGGTGCGCGACCTGTGGCGCCGGCAGCCGGCTCGCGCGCGTGCCGTGACCGTGGCCTTCGCCGTCGGGGCACTGGCGCTGGGCGGCACCGCGGCGTTCGCCGCCGGCTCCGGCGGGAACGGCTCCGACACGCCGCTCGCGGCCTCGGGTGCGCCGTCGACGCCCTCGGCCCCGGACGGGCACGGCCCCGGGCACGGACCGTTCGGCATGGGCGGCATGGGTGTGCACGGCGAGGCGACCGTCAAGGACCCGGACACCGGCAAGTACGTGGTACGGGTCTGGCAGCGGGGCACGGTCGAGAAGGTGGCCGACGACCAGGTCACCGTGAAGAGCGACGACGGCACGTCGTGGACGTGGACCGTGGGCTCGGACGTCAAGGTGCGCGGCGACGCCGACTCGCTCAAGAAGGACGCCACGGCATTCCTGGTCGGCACCCGCGACGACGGCAAGCTGACGGCCTCAGCCGCCTTCTCGGGGGACTTCACGCGCCGGGGCGGTATGCACGACCACGGCGGCCCGTGGCAGCGCCCAGGCGACCGCTCACCGTCCCCGAGCCCCTCGGACAGCGGGGCGACGACCTAGTCCTGGTCCCGTACGCCGATCACGACGTTGGCGTACAGCTCGTCCGACACCGCGAGCCGGGCGGTCAGGCCGGCCCGGGCGAAGGCCTCGACGGCTGCCTCGGCCTGGCGTTCGCTGGTCTCGACGAGGACGCAGCCACCGGGCGCGAGCCACTCGGGCGCCCCGGCGGCGACCCCGCGCAGCACGTCGAGGCCGTCGCCGCCGCCGTCGAGGGCGACCAGCGGCTCGTGGTCGCGGGCCTCGGCGGGCAGCAGGCCGACCTCACCGCTGGGGACGTAGGGCACATTGGCCGCGAGGATGCCGATCCGGCCGCGCAGGGCGGCGGGCAGCGCGTCGAACAGGTCGCCGAGGTGTGCGTGTCCGCCGTAGGGGGCGATGTTGCGCCGCGCGCAGTCGACCGCGGCCGGTTCGATGTCGGCGGCGTGCAGTTCGGCGTCCCCGAGGGCGGCGGCGAGGGCCGCGCCCACCGCGCCGGAACCGCAGCACAGGTCCACGACGACGGACGCGTCCGGGGCCTGCGCCAGGGCCTGGTCGACCAGGAACTCGGTACGGCGGCGGGGCACGAACACGCCCGGTTCCACGAGCACCCGCAGCCCGTGGAAGCCGGCCCAGCCGAGGACGTGTTCGAGGGGCTGTCCGGCGGCGCGCCGGTCCACCATCGTGGCCAGCTCGTCCGGGGTGCGGGCGGTGGCGAGGATCAGGTCCGCCTCGTCCTCGGCGAAGACGCAGCCGGCGGCGCGCAGCACGGAGACCACGGCGGTGGTGTCGGAGAGTGAGGGCATCGCGAAGAGCCTATCCGGCCGCCGGTCCGACGGTCACACGCCGACCGTTTCCTCCTCTTCCGCCTCCGCCTCGGCCTCGGTCGCCTCCGCGGTGAGTCCGGCGGGCGAGTCCGGTACGACCAGGCGCGCGGCCGGGGCCTTGGCCCGCTCGTACGCCGCCGCGAGAGCGGTGACCGCGAGGCCGGCCAGCAGCCAGATCGCGAGGGTCCACACGTGGCGGCCCAGGCCGTCGTCGCCGAAGTACAGCAGGCTGCGGACGCCCTCGACGAAGCCGGCGCCGTTCCAGAAGGCGTGCAGGGTGCCGAAGAAGCCGTTCTGCAGGTCGGGCCGGAACAACCCGCCGGAGCTGGTGAAGTTGAGCATCACGAAGAGCACCATCATGGCCAGCGTGGTCCACCGCTTCAGGAAGGTGTGCAGACCGACGCCGATGAGCAGGATGCCCGCCGAGTAGAGCCAGGCCATGCCCCAGACGCCGGCCAGGTCGTGGTGGGCCAGGTGGAACACCGGTCCGGCGAGCAGCGCGCCGATGCCGCTGACGACGGCGGAGACGCCGAGCGCGAGCAGGGCGCGGATCCGCATGGGGAGCGTGCCGCCGGCGGCTCCGAGGGCGGCGACCGAGGCGTAGGAGCCGATGCTCACCGCGATGAGCAGGAAGAACAGGCCCTGCCCGGTGGGGTCGTCGGCGACCGGCCGGGCCACGTCGGTGACCTTGAGCGGGGCACCCTCCTGGGCGGCGACGGGGGTGAAGACCTTCTCGACGGCGGTGGCGTCCATGTCGGAGGCGGCACTGGCGACGATCAGCTCGGGCGCCTTGGCGCTCGGCACATAGGCGCCGGTGACGGTCCGGGACGTCAGCAGGTCGACGGCCGCGGCGCGGGTCGGGACGGTACGGACGTCGAGCCGGTCACCCGCGGTGTCCTTGACGGTCTGCGCGAACACCTTCGCCTTCGGTCCGGCGCCGACCACGGCGACGGGCATCTGGTGGGGCGCCGGGTGGACGAACGCACCCAGGTACGCCAGTCCCATGCCCAGGCACATCAGCAGCGGGGTGATCAGGTGCGTGAGCACGTGGCGCAGTGCCGGTGACCTCATCGCGTACGACCTCCATATCTTCCGGATCTTCCGGATCTTCCGGCCGAACATCTTCCGGAACCTTCCGAAACAAACTAGTTGGCTTATACAACTCACGCTCAAGTTGTACTATACAACTAGAACGTCGGAGGAGGTATTCCCGTGAGGGTGTTGCTGGGGCAGGTACCGCCGTCGAAGGTCCTCCCATGACGGCGGCCGAGGTGGCTGTCGAGACCATCCAGCGCGAGATGACGGCCTTCGCGCGCCGGGCCCGGGCGTCCGCCGGGCGCATGCATCCCGAGCTGTCGCTGGTGTCGTACACGCTCCTCGGGCATCTGGAGGAGCGCGGCGGCTGCCGGGCGACCGACCTCGCCGCGCACTACGCGCTGGACAAGTCGACGGTCAGCCGGCAGGTGGGGGCGCTGGAGCGGGCGGGGCTGATCGAGCGGCGCCTGGACCCGGAGGACCACCGGGTCCAGGTACTGCATCTCACGGCGGCAGGCCAGGAGATCCTGGCCCAGGTCACGGGCAGCCGCCGAGCCGCGTTCCGGGAGCGGCTGGCGGACTGGCCGGAGGAGGACCTGGTCAGGTTCGCCGGATACCTGGAGCGCTACAACGCCGGGGCGTCGGCGGGCACCGGCGAGGACTGACCGAACGTCTGCGGCACCCGGGCCGCGAGGAAGGCGGTACGGCGGCGCAGCCGGAAGCCGAGGGACTCGTACAGCCGGATCGCGGTGGTGTTCCCCGCGCCGGTGTGCAGGAACGGGGTCTCACCGCGGGCCCGGATGCCGTACGCGACCGCGCGGATCAGCCGGGTCGCCAGGCCCTCGCCCCGGTACGCCGGGTCGGTGCAGACCGCGCTGATCTCGGTCCAGCCCGGCGGGTGCAGCCGCTCCCCCGCCATCGCGATCAGCCTGCCCTCCCGGCGGATGCCCAGATAGGTGCCGAGTTCGATGGTGCGGGGCAGGAAGGGGCCCGGCCGGGTGCGTTCGATCAGGTCGAGGATCTCGGGGACGTCGGCCGGGCCGAGGCGGATCGCCTGCGGCTCCGGGACGGCCTCCATGCCCTCGTCCACCAGCTGCACGCCCGCGATGTTCATGGTGAGTTCCCAGCCGTCCGGGAGGTCGCCGCGGTAGCCGGGCAGCCCGACCTCCGTGCCGGGCCCGGCCAGGGCGGCGAGATCGGCCCAGTCGTCG
Organism: Streptomyces sp. NPDC007157; assembly: GCF_040634235.1. Lineage (NCBI taxonomy): Bacteria > Bacillati > Actinomycetota > Actinomycetes > Kitasatosporales > Streptomycetaceae > Streptomyces > Streptomyces sp. NPDC007157. The sequence continues at coordinate 113,268 of NZ_JBEYFE010000025.1, read as the reverse complement.
GCGTCGGGCTCGTCGGGCAGGGCCAGCCACGGGGAGACGTCGACCGGGTAGCGCAGGATCCGTCCGCGCCGTTCGGCGAAGAAGGCGTGCGGGCCGGTGAGTGAGGCGAGAGCGGGGTTGTCCAGGATGTGCGGCGCGACCTCGCGGGGACCCGGGATGCTCATGCGGCGACCTCGATCACGACCTTGCCGCGCGCGTGCCCGTCCTCGACGGTGCGCAGCGCCTGGCCTGCCTCGTCGAGCGGGAAGGTCCGCGAGACATGCGGGTCGAGCTCACCGCCGACGACCAGTTCGGCCACCTCGTCGAGGACGGCCGCGGTGCGGGCGCGTTCGACCCGGCTGCCGCCCAGCGCGGCGACGGTGTCCGGGGCGGCGCCCGCGGTGATCAGCTTGGTGCGGTCGGCGAGCAGGCCGGCCGCCTCGGCGAGCACCTCGCCGCCGACCAGGTCGTAGACCGCGTCCACGCCCTGGGGCGCGGCGGCCCGCACCCGCTCCGCCAGGCCGGGGCCGGAGGGCACGTGCACGGCGCCGAGCGATTCGACGAAGTCCTTCTTGGCCGCGCTCGCCAGGCCCACCACCCGCAGCCCCCAGGCGCGGGCGATCTGCACGGCCGCCGCGCCGACTCCGCCGCCCGCGCCGGTCACCAGGAGGGTCGCGCCCTCGGGCAGGTCGAGCTGGCGTACCCCGTCGTAGGCGGTGGCCGCGGCGACCGGCAGGGTGGCGGCGTCGGTGAAGGACAGCGCGGCCGGCTTGTGCGCCGTCACGGACGCCGTCAGCAGGGCGTACTCGGCGAACGCGCCGGCGGGCGCGTTGCCGAAGACCTCGTCGCCGACCGCGAACCCGGTCACGCCCTCGCCGACCTCCTCCACCACGCCGGCGGCCTCGCTGCCGAGCACGACCGGGAAGCGCGCCTCGCCCTCGCCCGGGCGGCGGAAACCGGTGCGCAGCTTCCAGTCGACGGGGTTGACCCCCGCCGCCCGCACCGCGACCAGCAGTTCACCGGGGCCGGGAACGGGTCGGTCCACATCGGCGAAGGCCTCGGTCTCGGGCCCGCCGTGCCTGGTGTAGACGTACGCCTTGGGCATCGTTCTTCCTCGCTCTCGGATGCTGTCACCGGCGTCCCGGTACCGGCACTCTGGGCCAAGGACGATCGTCCGGCCGCTATTCCCGCGCCCTCGAATCGTTCATACGGCCGCAATGATCGAGGTCCTGACCTGGGCCGAATCGAGCGGGTCGGCCAAAAAGCGGCCTGGTGAGGGCCTGCCGGGCGGCCTGGTGGAGGGGCTGGTGGGTGGCCTGCCGGTCGGCCCGGTGGGGGGCCTGCCGGTCGGCCCGGTGGGGGGCGTACGGACCGGTTGGCTCGGGGCGCCGGGGCCGTGGATGCGGCGCGTGGCGGAATGTGCGCTTCGGCCGGTGTCGCCTTGGTGGCTCCGGCAGGTGGGCCAGGTACTCCGTACGGGGTAACAGATCGATGTGGACGCTCGCGTGCAAGGGGGGCACGCTGGGAGCTGCGGACCGGCTGTCCGGCCCTACGGCTCCCGTGGCGGCGAGGAGGTCGACATGCGTACCCGAGTGCATGGCTGGCGCTGGCGGCACAACCCGCTGCGGCGCAGGTCCGACCTGGTGGAGGCATGGATCGCGCTGGCCGTGGCGGTCCTGTTGTGCGTGGGTGCGCCCCTGGTGGGGGCGGTGGCGGGGCTGTGGGCCCATGAGCGGGCGCGGGCGGTGGCGACGGTGGAGCGGGCCGAGCGGCACATGGTCCGGGCGGTGGTCGTCGGGAGCACGCCGGAGCAGCTCCCGACGGCGGAGGGCGGCGACCGGGAGCACGCCTACCAGACGGACGTCCGCTGGACCGAACCCGGCAAGGGGACGAAGACCGCCCTGGCCCGGGTGCCGGCCGGGACCCGGGCCGGTGACACGGTGGAGGTGTGGTTCGACCGTCGGGGGCACGGTGTCGCCCCGCCGCCCGACGAGGTCGCCGTCTGGCAGCACACGGTCACCGTGGGCCTGTGCGGGGCGGGCGGCGCCGCGGCCGTGGTGCTGCTCGGCCACGGTGTCGTCCGCCGGGTCGCGCTGCGGCACCGGCTCGCCGAGTGGGAACAGGAGTGGGCTCGCACCGGCCCGGACTGGACCCGCGGCCGCGCCTGAGGCCCCGGAGATCCCCACCTCGCAGGTTCCCCTGCCCCGCCGTCCGCATCCACACCCACATCCGCATCCGCCGGATCCGCATGCGCGGTGACCCGACCACTTGTGACGGCGGCCGGTCGCCAGAGAGCTCCCGGGCGCCGTCGGCGACTGGCAGCCTGGCGCCCCTGACCAGCGGATCGACGGCCGAGGGCATGGGGTCACGGTAGGCGCCGGGCGGTGCGGAAGCCTGGCGACTCGTCCGATGACCGACGTACGGTGTGATCATCTGCACGATCCCTTCGCCAAAGGCGGTTGTTGATGGCTCTGTTCGACCTTCCCTTCGAGGAACTCCGTGAGCACCGCAGTGCGTCGGTGGCGCCCGAGGACTTCGACGCCTTCTGGTCCAAGACGCTTCAGGAGGCTCGCGAGCACGATCTCGACGCCCGCTTCGAGCCGGTCGACACCGGACTGTCCACGGTCGACGTGTACGACGTGACGTTCGCCGGGTTCGGCGGCCACCCGGTCAAGGGCTGGCTGCGGTTGCCGGCCGGGGCCACCGGACCGCTGCCGCTGGTCGTCGAGTTCATCGGCTACGGCGGCGGGCGCGGCCTGGCGCACGAGAACCTGCTGTGGGCGTCGACCGGGCGGGCGCACTTCGTGATGGACACCCGCGGCCAGGGCAGCGCCTGGGGCGGCGGGGGCGGCACCGCCGACCCGGTGGGCGGCGCGCCGGCGTTCCCCGGGTTCATGACGCGGGGCATCGACGCGCCCGAGAACTACTACTACCGCCGGGTGTACACGGACGCGGTCCGGGCGATCGAGGCGGCACGCTCGCACCCGCTGACCGACGCGGCGCGGACGGTGGCGCTCGGCGCCAGCCAGGGCGGCGGGATCACCATCGCGGTCGGCGGCCTGGTCCCGGACCTGGTCGCGGTGGCGCCGGACGTGCCGTTCCTGTGCGACTTCCCCCGTTCCGTCTCGCTGACGGACCGTCACCCGTACCGCGAGATCGCCCTGTTCCTCAAGACGCACCGCGGCCGCTCGGCGGACGTCCTGCGCACCCTGTCCTACTTCGACGGTGTGCACTTCGCGGCGCGCGGCCGGGCACCGGCGCTGTTCTCGGCGGCCCTGGAGGACCAGACCTGCCCGCCGTCCACGGTGTTCTCGGCCTTCAACGCCTGGGCGCACGAGGACAAGGAGATCGAGGTGTACGACTTCAACGACCACGAGGGCGGCGGTCCGTACCACGAGGCGGCGAAGCTGAGCTGGCTGCGCACCTACGCCTGAGAGACGGAGGAGTGCCGGAGATGGACACGCGCGAGGCCGCCGAACGGTTCGTCCGGGTCTGGGAGCGGGGCTGGGCCGCGCACGACGTGGAGACGCTGCTCGCCCTGTACGCCGAGGAGTGCGTGCACCGCTCGATGCCGTTCCGCGCACCACACCGGGGCCGGGACGCCCTCGCCGCGTATCTGCGCTGGTCGTTCGAGGGGGAACGGGTGACGGACGTGCGGTTCTCCACGCCCCTGGTCGGACCTGACGGGGTCGCGGTGGCCGAGTTCCAGGTGTTCTCCGAGGAGAGCGGCACGGCGGTCACGCTGGCCGGGTGTGTGTTCGTGCGTTTCGACGAGCGGGGTCTGGCGGTGGAGAGCCGCGACTACTGGCACACCTCGGAGGGCCACCAGGAGCCGCCCGGGGGTCTCTTCCTCCGCTGACCTTCCCTCCAGTCCGACCAGTCGGTACGTTCAGGGTGCCCGGGCCGCAGCGTCGCGGTCCGGGTTTTCCGGCGTACGACGGAGGACGCATGTCCGAGCACGAGCCACCGGTCCACGGTCACTGCGAGCCGCGTTTCGCGGCGGTGCGGGAGGCCTTCGAGGAGAACTTCCGGGACCGGGAGGAGCTGGGCGCCGCCGTGGCGGTGACGGTCGACGGCGAGACGGTGGTGGATCTGTGGGGCGGCTGGGCCGACCCGGCGCGCGACCGGCCGTGGGAGCGGGACACCCTGGTGAACGTCTGGTCGACGACCAAGGGGCCGGTGGCCCTGTGCGCGCACATCCTGGCCGACCGGGGGCTGCTGGACCTCGACGCGCCGGTGGCCGACTACTGGCCCGAGTTCGCGGCGGCGGGCAAGGAGCGGGTCCTCGTCCGGCATCTGCTCTCGCACCGCGCCGGACTGTCCGGCCTGCGCGAGCCGCACTCGCTCGAGCAGCTGTACGACTGGGAGCTGACGACCGCCCGGCTGGCGGCGACCGAGCCCTGGTGGGAACCGGGAACCCGGTCCGGGTACCACGCGATCACCTACGGCTTCCTGGTCGGCGAGGTGGTGCGCCGGGTGTCCGGGCTGCTGCCGGGGGCGTTCCTGGAGCGGGAGGTGACCGGGCCGCTGGGCATCGACTTCTGCATCGGGCTGCCGGAGAAGGAGTCCGGGCGGGCCGCGGTGCTGGACCATCCACGGGTCACGTCCGCCAGCGAACAGGCCGCGATCTTCAGCCAGTTGGCGCCGGCCGCGGTGGCGGCCCTGGCCAACCCCGGGGTGGGTGCGTCCGCGGCGAACACGCCGGAGTGGCGGGCGGCCGAGATCCCGGCGGCCAACGGTCACGGCACGGCCCGGGCGGTGGCCGCGCTGTACGGCGTGTTCGCGGGCCGGGGCGAGTACGGCGGCCTGCGCCTGCTGTCGCCGGAGGCTGCCGAGCGGGTGCGCGAGGGGCAGGGCAGCTGCCGTGACCTGGTGCTCGGGGCGGGCTTCGAGCACGAGACCGAGGTGGCGCTCGGCCTGTGGCTGAGTGGGGCGAACGGCTCCTACGGGCCGAACCCACGGGCATTCGGCCACGACGGGTTCGGCGGTTCGTGCGGGCTGGCCGATCCGGAGGCGGGGGTTTCGCTGGGGTACGTGATGAACCGGATGGGGCCACGGATCGCGGATGATCCACGGAAGACGGCCCTGGTGACCGCCCTCTACGCGAGCCTGTGAGGCCGGTTCGGTTTCGGCCGAACCTGTGAGCCGCCCTTCCCTGATGGTTTAGACCAATGCTAGATCTGGTCGCGCAATGAGCCCGCACGGCTACGTCTTGTCACCAACAGGAGGCGCGGCATGGCCCGCACCACCCCGCACGACCACTCCGACAGCGAAGGGCAGCCCCTGTACGGGCGGATCGCCACACAGCTGCTCGGCGAGCTGCGCGCCGGTATCATCCCGCCGGGCGAACGGCTGCCGGGGGAAAGACAGTTGGCACAGCACTTCGGCGTCAGCCGGGAGACCGTCCGGCAGGCGCTGGAGGTGCTGCGCCACAGCGGCCTGGTCGCCACCGACCGGCGCGGCAGTCACGCCATGCTGCACGGACGCCCGGTGGAGAGCCCGGTCTCCCTGGCGTTCCCGGTGGGCGCCGGGACCACGGAGCACGGCGCGGTCGACCGGGCCACGGTGACCTGGGAGGAACCACCGCCGCAGCACGCGGCGGCCCTGGGCCTCGCCCCGCACCGGCCGACCCTGGTCCACCGCTACGAGTCCGCCTCCCCCGACGGCCGCGCCCTGCGCACCGCGGTGACCTCCTTCTCGGCCGTCGCCCTGACCGAGGTCGAGGAACTGGGCCGCTACCGGGACCGGGCCGACGGTACGGCCGCCGCCCAACTGCGCCGGGCCTACGACTGGATGCGCAAGGCCGGCCTCACCCTGCACCACCGGGACTCGATCAGTCAGATCGCGGACGCGGCCTCGGTCCTGGTGACCCGCAGGGTGCACGACCAGTACGCCCGCCCGCTGGAGATCACCGACCTGGTGGTGGACGCCCAGCAGGACACGCTGGTCTACGAGTTCACGGTCCCGGCCGCGGGCTGACCTTCGCCGGCCTTCCTGGCCACGACGAGCCGGGCGCGCGGGCTGTCGTCCTCGCGCCGGCCGAACTCGGGCAGCGCGCACAGCTCCACCGAGAACCCCGTCCGCTCCAACTCCTCCAGCACGGAGCCGAGTCGGAAGGCCCGGTAGTACATGACGAACGGCGGCCGCCACAGGGCGTTGCGCACCCGCATGACGGCGTCGAAGCCGAGCAGCATCCAGAACCCGAGGCCGGTGGGGCGGGGCGGCGCCAGCACCGGGAAGGCGAAGGTGCCGTCCGGCCGCAGTGCCGAGTGGACCTGGCCGAAGAGGCCGGGCAGCTCCCGGGGCAGGAAGTGCCCGAACGCCCCGAAGCTGACCACCAGGTCGAAGGCGGCAGGCCCGAACGGCAGGGCCCGGGCGTCCGCACGCACCCAGCGGACGTCCGGCCCGTCGGGCGGGGGCAGCCGCCGGGCGATGTCGAGCATGCCGGCGCTGAAGTCGACGCCGGTGACGCTGCTCCGGCACACCTGGGCCAGCACGTCCAGACCGGCGCCGGTGCCGCAGCACAGGTCGAGGCCGTCCGTGAACGGGCCGAGCGGGGTGAGTGCCTTGGCGACCGACTCCAGGACCTGGTCCGGGGTCCGGAAGGGGGTGTGGTCGAACTTCGGGGCCAGCAGGTCGTAGCCGCGCTCGACCGAGGACAGGGCCTGGACGGTGAGCTCGCGAAGACTCGGGCCATCGGGGCTGAACATCCGGCCAGCTTACGGGAGCCACCGGCGCCGGACCCGGCGAAGGCGCGGTCCGGCGAAGGCGCGGTCCGGCGAAGGCGCGGTCCGGCGAAGGCGCGGTCCGGCGAAGGACCGCGCCTCGGGCCGGGCGTCAGGCCACCGTGAGCGTCAGGGCGCCCGTGTAGGTGGAGCCGGCGGTGAGGGCGGTCTCGGTGCCGTCCACGGTCAGCTTCACCGTCCTGCCGCGCGGCGCCCGCACGGCCGCGTCGGCGGCCAGGGTGAGGCCGGTCAGGTACGAGGTGCCGGTGACCGTCCAGGTCGAGCCGCTGTTCAGCCGGACGACGACGCCGTTGTTGACGGCGGCCTGCACGGTGTTGGTGACGATGCCCAGCTCGTAGAAGGTGGACGAGTCGATCGAGGGCACCCGGTGCCTGGCCCTGGTCGCCGAGATGACGCCCTCGACGCCGGAGTCCTCGAAGGTGAGGACCATGTTCCTGCCGCCCCGCACGCCGTTGTAGAAGTCGCCCTTCACCTCGATGGAGCTGAAGGTGGCGGCGCCGTCGGTGGCGTGGACGGCGGTGACGTCGAAGGAGGAGTCCTTGGCCGGGTCGGTGGTGGGCTCGGTGTAGACGCCGATGTTCATCATCTTGCCGTTGACGTTGACCGGACCCGGGTCGTCCAGCTCGATCATCTGGAGGATGACACCGTCGCGTGGGTTGAGCCGGGCGCCCTGCGAGCCGTCGACCGAGATCGTCGTCTGCTGGCCCTTGTTGAGGAAGGTGGCCCGTTCGGAGTTGACGACGGTGCCGCCGTCCAGGGTGAGTCGACCCGCGCCGAAGAACATGTAGCCGAAGTGACCGGAGTTCACGACCGTGCTGCGCACCGGAACGCTCGCCAACTCGGCCTTGGACAGGCCCAGTTCCAGTTCGGTGTTGAGCGCGGCGACCGCCTCGCGGGTGCTGTCGCCGTAGTGCACGACGGCGGCCGGTCCGGCGATGATCGTCGCGTAGGAGCCGACGTCGAAGCGGGAGCCGAGCACGCGGACGGTGGCGTCGCCGATGGCATAGGTGCCGTAGCCGTAGTCGCCGGTGTTGCCGACATGGCTGTTGATCGCGGTCAGCTTCAGCCCGCTGCCGCCCTCCACCGACAGTGCACCCCACGTCTCCGAGAAGACGGTCGAGTTGAGGTAGGTGGCGATGCTGTTCTCGCCGATCAGGTTGGTGGCGCGGACGTTGCCGTCGAGGCCGAGCATCCAGGGCACGGACTCCATGTACGGGGTCTCGACGGTGGCCTGGTAGTCGGCGGGCAGGACGCCGTTGCGGGCCCGCAGGAAGGAGTCCTTGACGAGGACGTTGGCGCCGTTGTCGGCGATGACGGTGGTACGGACCACGCCCTTGTTGCTGATCCGGGCGCCGTCCACGACCAGCCTGGTCGCGGAGCCGTCGCCGACCACGGCCGCGCCGTACCCGGCGAAGTCGGAGCGACCGTTGCCGTCGAGGGTGATGGTGGGGCTCTGCAGGGTGTAGCTGCCGCTCTCCACGTACACGCCGTTGAAGCACTCGCCGGTGGACGCGATCGACACGTCGCGGGCGGCCGTGTCGGTCACCTTGCCGCCTTGTACGGCGGACAGCACGGACTTCGCGGCGTCGACCCCGTCGGAGCCGACGTACAGAGCCTGCCGGAACGGGAAGGTCAGCGTCTGATAGGTGACGTCGTGGGACCCGGCGACCGTGAGGACGACGTCACCGCGGTAGGTGCCGGCCTGGATGAGGGTCGCGGTGCCGCCGGTCGCGGTGAGCAGCTGGCCGGTCTCCACGCCGTCGACGGTGAGGCTGATGTCGTACCCGTCCGGGGCGACGATCCTGCCGCCGGCGCCGATGGTCAGCAGGCTGACCCTGGTGGTCGCGGCGAGTTCGTGGGTCTCCCCGGCGCCTACGGAGAGGGTGCTGCCCGACGCCTTCGGCGCGGCGGTGGCGGTGCCGGAGGCGGCCGGAACGAGCACGGCCGCCGCTGTGGCGGAACCGGCGATCAGGAAGGAGCGTCGGGATGTCAGCGTCATTGCGGGCCTTTCCACGGGTGGAGTGCGTCGTCGCGCAGAGTCACGAGTCGCCCGTCGGAACCGAGGCGACGAAGGCACTTGAGGTGTGCAGGTGGGAGTGAAGCAGCCTGCGGAAACCCGGGACAGGTCGCGCACACACGCATCCCGGAACCCGATGCCTTCGATCGTCCCGCCCACTGGACAGCGATCACACAGAGTGGCCACAGTCAGAGGCGGTGAGTACGCACGACGGCGGGGCGGACGACCCGCGCGCCGTCCACCTCGCCGTATTTCCCTGGGTGATTACGCCGGTGCGATCATCCCCGCCGACAGGTCGATGTCCGCCCCGCACAGTCCGGGCATCGCGAGCATCGCGACGAGGGCCTGTGCGACCTCGTCCTCCTCGACCAGCCGGCCGAGCGCGGCCCGGGAGACGAAGTCGCGCTCCGCCTCCTCGGCCGTGGCGCCGGTGAGTTCGGCGGTGAGCCGGAAGTTGCGGTCCATGCGGGGCCCGCGGACCGGGCCCGGGGAGAGAGAGTTGACCGCGATCCCCAGCGGGCCGACCTCGCCCGCCAGGGTGCGGGTGAGGCCGATCAGGGCCATCTTGGAGGCGGTGTACGGCGTGCGATGGAGCAGCGGGCGCTTGCCGCTGACCGAGGCGACGTTGACGATGTCACCGTGTCCGGCGGCCAGCATGGGCGGCAGGAAGGCCCGGCACATGAGGTAGACGCCGCGGACATTGGCGGCGAACACGTCGTCCCACTCGTCGGGTTCGATGTCGACGAGCGGCCGCACCGGTCCTGCGACACCGGCGTTGTTGACGAGCAACGACACGTCCTCGTGGCCGAGTCGGCGGGCCAGGGTGCGCACGGACGCCGGGTCGCGGACGTCGCACACCGCCGTGCGGGCCGCTTCGCCCACCTTGGCCGCCGTCTCGGCGAGGGCCTGCTCGTTCCGGCCGACGAGGACCACCCGGGCGCCGGCGTCGGCGAGCGCCAGCGCGAACGCCCGGCCCAGCGGGCCTCCGCCGCCGGTGATCAGGGCCGTACGGCCGTCCAGGCTCACGTTTCGTTCCAGGGCAGCTCGTCGCCCGCGGCCTTCGCGGCCCGTACGTCGCCGGAGCGCGCGTGGCCCTCGAACAGCTCCACCCGGGAGGCGCGTCCGCACAGCCGCCCGAGCAGGGCCTGCGAGGCGGTGTCGGTGACCTCCTGGTAGGTGACCGTCTTCAGGTACTTCCCCACCCACAGGCCGCCGGTGTAGCGGGCGGCCCCACGTGTGGGCAGCACATGGTTCGTGCCGATCACCTTGTCGCCGAACGACACACAGGTGCCCTCGCCCAGGAACAGCGCGCCGTACTGGGTCATCTTCTCCAGGGCCAGGCGCGGCTCGGCGGTGAGCACCTCCACGTGCTCGAAGGCGAACGTGTCGGCGAGGGCGTACAACTCGTCGAGGGTGTCGACGACATGGACCTGACCGTGGTCGCGCCAGGCGGGTCCGGCGTAGTCGCGGGTGGGCATGCCGGGCAGGATCCGTTCGACCTCGGCGATGGTCTTCTCGGCGACCTCGCGGGAGGTGGTGATGAGCACGGCCGGGGAGTCCGGGCCGTGCTCGGCCTGGGAGAGCAGGTCGACCGCGCAGACGAACGGGTCCGCCTGCGCGTCGGCGAGGACCAGGATCTCGGTGGGTCCGGCGAACAGGTCGATGCCGATCTCGCCGAACAGCTGGCGCTTTGCCTCGGCCACATAGGCGTTGCCGGGTCCGGCGATGAGGTCGACCGGCTCCATGGTGGCGGTGCCCACGGCCATCGCGGCCACCGCCTGGACCCCGCCGAGCAGCCAGATCTCGTCGGCGCCTGCCAGGTGCATGGCGGCGACGGTGGCGGCCGGGATCTCCCCGTGGATGGGCGGGGTGCAGGCGACCACCCGCGGCACGCCCGCCACCTTGGCGGTGACGATGGTCATGTGGGCGGAGGCGGTGAGCGGGTAGCGCCCGCCGGGGATGTAGGCGCCGGCCGCCCGCACCGGGATGTGCCGCTGCCCGAGCCGCACGCCCGGCAGCGTCTCCACCTCGAACTCGCGCAGGGAGTCGAGCTGGTGCCGGGCGAAGCCGCGGACCTGTTCCTGCACGAACGTGATGTCGTCGATGACCTGCCGGGGCACCGAGGCGACGATCTTCTCGACCTCCTCGGCGCTCAGCCGGAAGGAGCCGGGGCTCCACTGGTCGAACTTCTCGGAGTACTCGCGGACGGCCGCGTCACCGCGTTCGCGGATGTCGGCGATGACGCCGGCCACGGTGGCGCGCACCTGGTCGAGGGTGGCGGCCACCTCGGCCCCGGGCACGGCGTGCTTCAGGATCTCTGCCACAACTACGGCCTTTCTCAGGGGGATCGGGGTCACACCGGGGGCGCTTCGAAGAGCACGTCGGGGTCGTTGAACTGCTCCTTGGCGACCGACTCGCTCATCGGGTCGGCGGTGCCCCACTGGTCCTGGGTGAGCGGGTCGGCCACGTCGTGCCGGCCGGGGTGCCAGAGGTCCTCTTCGAGGACGGCGAGTTCGGTGGTGTACTCGACGGTGTTGCCGTGCGGGTCGTGGAAGTACGAGAAGGTGTTGTCGCCCGCCAGGTGCCGTCCCGGCCCCCAGGTGAGCCGGGTCCCGGCGCGCAGCGCCCGCCCGGTGCCGCGCATGTACTCCTCCACCCCCCGCATCTCGAACGAGGCGTGGTGCAGCGACACATGGGGCCCGCGGGCGATGGCGAAGGAGTGGTGCAGCGGACTGCACCGCAGGAAGTACATGAGGTCACCCATGTGCGTGGAGTACAGGGTGTCGGTGAGCCGGAAGCCCAGGTGCCGGACGTAGAAGTCGCGCAGTCCCTCCGGGTCCTGGGAGTTGACCACACAGTGCGACAGCCGCACCGGGATGGCCTCGCGCTCCTCGATCCTTCGGTGGCCGCGGGTGGCCACGTCGGCCGACACCTCGACGACCCGCCCGTCGGGGTCGAAGAAGCGCAGCCCGTATCCGCCGCCGGGGGTGTCCAGCGCCCGGGGCTCGTGGACGATCCGCACTCCGGCGCGGCCGAGCCGTACGGCCAGTTCGTCCACCGCCGCCGCGGACACCGCGCCGAAGGCGACGAGGTCCATCCGCTTCCGCTCGTCCTCGCGGACGCGGACGATGTACTGCTCGGGGCTGCCCTCGGCGGCGAAGAACGCGATCCCGCTGTCGTTCGCGACCTCGGTCAGGCCCCAGGTGGTGCCGTAGAAGGCGCGCTGGGTGGCGAAGTCCGGTACGGCCAGGTCGACATGGCGCAGATGGCTGACGGGCTGGAAGCTCATGGGTGGCTCCTGACGGTGTTGCGCTGGTGGCCGAGGCCGGTGATCTCCGCCTCGATCACGTCTCCGGGCCTGAGGAAGACCCCCCAGTGCGCGCCGTTGCCGCCCGGGGAGCCGGTGAGCAGCAGGTCGCCGGGGCGCAGGGTGGTGGTCGTGGAGGCGTAGGCGATCAGCCGCGGAATGTCGAAGATCATGTCCTTGGTGGACTCGTCCTGCCGGACCACCCCGTTGTGCCGCAGCGTGATCCGCAGGTCGCCCGGGTCGCCGACGAATTCCGCGGGGACCAGGAAGGGGCCGGTCGGCAGGAAGGTGTCGGCGTTCTTGGCGGTGAACCAGTCGGTGCCGATGGCCTTCAGGTCGGGCCGGTAGAGCCGGTCCCGGGTCGTCAGGTCGTTGCTGATCGTGTACCCGGCGACGTACGACATCGCCTCCTCGGCCGGGATGTCCTTCCCCGACCTTCCGATGACCAGGGCGAGTTCGAGTTCCCAGTCGTGCTGTTCGCCGAGCGCGGGGAGCACGATGTCGTCGTAGGGTCCGCACAGCGCGCGGGGTGATCCGAGGAAGAGGTACGGGACTCCGTCGCGGATCCGTTCGTCCATCATCGTCTCGGCGTCGGCGCGGGCCTCCCGCGGGGTGGCGCCGTGCACGCTCTCCTTCTCGGCGGCGACCAGGTCGACCACGTGTTTGCGGTAGTTGGCGCCGCTCTGCAGGATCTGGCCCGGCTCGATCGGTGTCAGGACCCGCAGCTCCGCCAGGTCGCGCCAGGTGCCGTCGGCGTGGTCGGCGTCGTCGGCCAGTTCGTGGAGCCGGGGCAGCCAGGTGTCCCAGTCCTCGACCAGCGCGCGTACCGACGCCACCAGGCCGGAGAGGTCACGGACCCGCGCGCCGGCGAGCAGCCCGGGGAAGGCGGCCGCGCCGTCGCCGAAGGTGCCGAGCGCGAAGGAGCCGGCGGGGAAGGGGCCTGCGGAGAAGGGGGAAGGTTCGGGCACGGGCGGCTCTCCTCGTACGGGTGGGGGCTCGCCCTCGACGCTAGGCATCGGGCGCGGGCGACGGAAATGGCCGTTGGCGATGGCTGCCATCGCCCGCGCCGCCACCCCGTGCCGGCAGTGACGTACGGCGGCGCCATCGCCGTACGGGATGGATGCCGTCCCCCTTGCCGATGCCTCGATCCGTTGACCCTGCACGGACCGCCGACCAGGCTCGATGCCACCCCGAACCCGAGGAGAACACCGTGGTGGTCGAGCATGCCGAGCTGACCGTCGAGGAAGGCCGGGAGGCCCAATTCGCGGAGGTCTTCGGCAAGGCCCGTGAGGTGCTCGCCGAGGCCGGCGGCTTCCGCTGGGCGGAGCTGCTGCGCTGCGCCGAGCGGCCGCGGACCTTCCTGCTGCTGGTCGGCTGGGAGTCGGTCGAGGCGCACACGGTCGGCTTCCGGGAGTCGGAGCGGTTCGCGCGCTGGCGGGCGCTGGTCGGTCCGTTCCTCGCCGCGCCGCCGGCCGTCGAGCACTACCACGAGCTGGGCCCGCGCTTCACCGGCTGACAGCCGCAGGCCGTTGCTCTTCGTCTTTCTCCTTTGAGGTCTTTCTACTGTGAGCAAGGATCGCCCATGCCCGTTCACAAGGTGCTCGTCGTCGGCGGCGGCATCACCGGAAGCGTGCTGTGTCTCGCGCTCGCCCAGCGCGGTGTCGAGGTGGAGCTCGTCGAGATCTCGCCCCAGTGGTTCGGGGTGGGCCATGGCATCACCATCCAGGGCAACGCGCTCAAGGCGCTGCGCGCGGTCGGCGTGCTGGACCGGGTACTGGCCCGGGCGGTGCCGTTCGACCTCATGCGGCTGCGCCGGGCGGACGGCGGTCTGATCACCGAGCTGGAGACCCCGCACACGGGCGGTGCGGACCTGCCGTCCACGGCGGGCGCACTCCGCTCGGACCTGCAGAACGCGCTGTGCGACGCGGTGTACGCGCACGGCGTCACGGTCCGCCTGGGCCTGAGCGTCGAGCACCTCGACCACTGCCCCGGTCACATCGATGTCGCCTTCACCGACGGCTCGGCCGGCCGCTACGACCTGGTGGTCGGCGCGGACGGCATCAACTCGGCCATGCGCGCGCTCATCGGCATCACCACGAAGCCCCGCCCGGTCGGCATGTCGATCTTCCGGGTGGTGGCGGAGCGGCCCGCCGAGATGGACTGCGCCGAGGTGTACTACGGCGGCCCGCGCTACAAGGCCGGCTACAGCCCGATATCCGGCGACCAGTGCTACGCCTACCTTCTCGACGAGAACCTGGACGCCTCCCTGATCGGCCCGCGCGCCCCGCTGGACCTGCTGCGCGAGCGCGGCGCCGGGTACGGCGGCACCTGGGGGAAGATCGTCGCCGCGCTGCCGGACGACACGGCGGTGGACTACCGCTGGATCGAGGCGGTGCTGGTCGACGAGGACTGGCACCGGGGCCGGGCGATGGTGATCGGCGACGCGGCGCACGCCTGTCCGCCGCTGATCGCGCAGGGTGCCGCGATGTGCATGGAGGACGCGGTGCTGCTGGCCGAACTGGTCACCGCCGACGAGCCGGTGGACCGGACGCTGGCCCGGTTCATGGCCCGGCGGCTGCCGCGGGTGCGGATGGTGCTGGACAACTCCCTGCGGCTCGCCGAGTGGGAGATCCACCCGGAGACCCCGGGCGCCGACCCGGCGCGGATCATGTCCGAGACGCTCTCCTCGCTGACGGTGGCAGCATGAGCACGCCCGTCGTCGACTTCCACGGCCACCTCGCGGTCCCCGGGGCCGACGCGCTGGTGGCGGGCACCGGGGGCTTCGCGGCCGAGCTGGCCGCCGAGCAGCGCGCCCACTCCCCCGCGTCGCTGGCCGTCAACCGAGCTCAACTCCAGCGGCTCGCAGCGAAGTTGACGGACGTCGGGGCCCGCCTCGCCGACCTGGACGCGATGGGCGTCGACATCCAGGTGGTCGGCCCGATGCCCATGCACCACTACTGGGCCGACCCCGATCCGGCGGTACGACTGGCCCGTACCGTCAACGAGGCGGTGGCCGCGCACTGCGCCACCGCGCCCGAGCGGCTCCACGGCCTGGGCACGGTACCGCTCCGGCACCCGGACCTCGCGGTCGCCCTGCTGGACGAGGCGGTCACCGAGCTGGGCCTGTACGGCATCAGCGTCTCCACCACCGTCGAGGGCCGCGAGCTGGCCGACCCCGCGCACGACGAAGTCTGGTCGAAGGCCGAGGAGTTGGGCGCGGTCGTCTTCGTGCACCCCTGGGGCTGCTCGCTCGGCGAGCGGCTCGCCACGCACTACCTGGGCAACACGGTCGGCCAGCCCACCGAGACCACGGTCGCGCTCTCCCGGCTGATCTTCACCGGGGTCCTGGACCGGTTCCCGCGGCTCAAGCTGGTGGCCGCGCACGGCGGCGGCTATCTGCCGACGTACATCGGCCGCTCCGACCACGCCTGGCGGGTCCGGCCGGACGCGCGCGGCTGCGCCGAACCGCCCAGCGCCTACCTGCGCCGGATGTGGTTCGACGCCCTGGTCTACACCCCCCGCGCGCTGCGCCATCTGGTCGAGGAGGTGGGCGCGGACCGGGTGGTGCTCGGCACCGACCACCCCTTCGACATGGGGGTGACGGACCCGGTGGCCCGGCTCGACGCGGCCGGTCTCGACCCGGTCGCGCGCGACGCCATCGCCGGGGGCAACGCCCTGGAACTGCTGCTGAAAGGACCCGTCCGATGACCGTCGGTCCCATCGAGGAAGAGCTCGCCAAGGCCCGCGCCCTGTACCGCAACTGGGGCCGCTGGGGCGAGGACGACGTCCTTGGCACACTGAACTTCGTCGACGACGCGATCCGCGCCCACGCCGCCGGTCTGGTCCGGCGCGGACGTTCCTTCTCGCTGGCGCAGGAGTTCAACGAGTCAGGCCCGCAGCGCGGCTTCCGGGGCCGGATCAACCCGGTGCACTACATGCGGGACACCGGCTCCGACGCGGCGGCCGGCACCCAGGGCTTCCCGCACGGTTTCGGCGGCGCCGACGACCATGTGCTGATGCCTCTCCAGGCCTCCACGCAGTGGGACGGGCTGGGCCACATCTACGACAACAAACAGGCCTGGAACGGCCGTCCGTGCACGATCGTCAACGGCGACGGCGACTCCGTGACCGGTATCGAGCACATGCGGGACGCCTTCACCGGCCGCGGGGTGCTCCTCGACGTCGGCCGGGCGGCCGGCGACGCGCGCGGTGAACTCCCGGACGGCTTCCCGATCCTGGAGGAGCACCTGCGCACCACCATCGAGGCGCAGGGCGCCACGTCGGGAGTGCGCCGGGGTGACATCGTGCTCGTCCGCACCGGCCAGCTGGGCCGGGTGCGGCGGCTCGGCGAGTGGGGCGGGTACGCGGCGGGGGACGCGCCCGGCCTGTCCTTCACCACCCTCGGCTGGCTGCACCGCACGGAGATCGCGGCCATCGCCTCCGACACCTGGGGGCTTGAGGTACGGCCGTACGAGTTCGCGGAGCCGGCGATGTCGCCGCTGCACCAGATCGCCATCCCCAACATGGGCCTGCCGCTGGGCGAGATGTGGGATCTGGAGGCCCTCGCGGAGGACTGCGCGGCCGACGGTGTCTACGAGTTCCTGCTGGTGGCGGCACCGCTGCCGGTGACCGGCGCGGTCGGTGCCCCCGTCAACCCCATCGCGGTCAAGTGAGCCGCCCGGTGACTGCGATCATTGGGGGGACGACCCCTGAACCCCCGAGGGCGAACCGCTTCTCCGGCACCCTCCGTCTCTCCGGTGACGAGGGCTTCGAGGAGGCCGTGTACCGGAGGGTCTTCAACGCCCGCCGTCCGGCCGACCGCACTCCCGCCGCCGTGCTCGAGGCGGCCACCGAACAGGACGTGGTCGAGGGCGTACGGCTCGCCCTGGAGCGCGGCTGGCAGGTCGCCGTGCGCTCCGGCGGGCACAGCTGGGCGGCCTGGTCGGTGCGCCGGGACGCGCTGCTGATCGACCTCGGCGGCTTCCGCGAGATGGCGTACGACCCGCGGACCGGGATCGTCACGGCCACCCCCAGCGTCAAGGGCGGTGACGAACTCAACCCGTATCTGGGTGAGTTCGGGCGGTTCTTCAACGGCGGGCACTGTCCGTCGGTGGGCATCGGCGGTTTCCTGCTCCAGGGCGGGCAGGGCTGGAACGCGCGTGGCTGGGGCTGGGCGGCCGAGAACATCGTGGCGATCGACGTCGTCACGGCGGACGGCGAGCTGGTCCGGGCCGACGAGACGCGGCACAGCGACCTGTTCTGGGCGGCGCGCGGTGCGGGCCCCGGTTTCTTCGGCGTCGTGACCCGCTTCCATCTGCGCACCCGGCCGCTCCCCGGGCATCTGGCACACACCGTGCACGCCTACCCGCTGGACCTCTTCGACGAGGTCATGACCTGGCTGCACCACACCCATCACACGGTCTCCGACCTGGTGGAGATCGTCGCCCTCACCCAGTCCCCGCCCGATCTCGACGGACCGGTGCTGCTGGTGACGGGTGTGGCGATGACGGACACCCTTCAGGAGGCGGCCGAGGCGCTCGCGCCCCTGCACGCCAACCCGTACGCCGACCGGGCCCTGTTCCGGGTCGAGGCCCGACCCACCACCTTCGTCGAGCAGTTGGCCGGGCAGCGCACCGCCAACCCGGAGGGTCACCGCTACTTCGTCGACAACGCCTGGCTGGCCGGCACCGCCGAGGAGGTGGTCCCGGCGATCCGCAAGGCGTTCACCGAGCACCCGACCCGGCAGACGTTCACCATCTGGTTCTCCATGGCGCCGCTGCGCCGACTGCCGGACATGGCCTTCTCGTTGCAGTCGGAGATCTACTGCGCGAGCTATGTCGTCCATGACGAACCGGGGCGGGACGCGGAGCTGCGCGGCTGGCTGGACGCGGCGATGGCGGCGATGCGGCCGGTGACCGTCGGCCAGTACCTCGGGGATTCCGACTTCACGGTACGGCAGGCGAGGTTCATGGGCGACGAGCAGTGGCGGCGGCTGAACGAGATCCGGGCCGCCCGTGATCCCAAGGGCGTGTTCGCCGGCCATCTGAGCGCCGGAACCGTCACCAACACCAACGACTGGGAGCAGTGAGCCATGCGTTTCGCGACCTACGAGCACGACGGCGAGGAGCGCGCCGGTGTGGTGCGGGACGGAGTGATCCACCCGCTGTCCGAAGGGGTGAGCCTCCTGACGCTGATCGAGGCGGGGGTGCTGTACGCGGCCGGCATCGAAGCCCTCGATGCGCCCGGCAGGTTGACGGTGGATCAGGTACGGCTGCTGCCGCCGCTGAAGCCGCCGTCGATCCGGGACTTCGTCGGCTTCGAGGCGCACATCGAGGGCGTGTCGAAGTCGCTGGACGGTCTGGAGCGGGTACCCGAGGAGTGGTACCGGGCGCCCAACTTCTACTTCACCAACCCACACGCCGCCTACGGAGCGCACGACGACGTTCCGGTGCCCGCGGGCTGCTCGGTGCTCGACTTCGAGCTGGAGGTCGGCGCGGTCATCGGCCGCAGCGGGCGCGACCTCACCCCCGAGCGGGCCGGGGACCACATCATCGGCTACCTGGTCTTCAACGACTGGTCGGCCCGTGACCTGCAGAAGCCGGAGAAGAACCTCGGCCTGGGTTTCTCCAAGGGCAAGGACTTCGCCAACACGCTCGGCCCCTGGCTGGTCACCGCCGACGAGGTACGGGACCGGCGGGATCCGGACGGCTTCCTGGACCTGGAGATGACGGTCACCCTGAACGGGGAGCTGATCGGCCGGGACACCCTCGCCAACGTCTCCTGGACCTTCGAGGAGATGATCGCCTACGCCAGCCGGGACGCCTGGGTGCGGCCCGGTGACATCCTCGGCTCGGGCACCTGCGGCTGGGGCTCGCTGGCGGAGTTCTGGGGCCGGCTCGGGGAGCGCACCCCGCCCCCGCTGAAGCCCGGCGACGAGGTGACACTGAGCGTCGAGGGGCTCGGCACGGTGTCCAGCCGGATCGTGCCCGGGCGGGCGGACGCGTATCTTCCGCGGGCTCGCAAGAGGGGTCGCACGTCCCGCCCCTAGCACCCGAAGCTGTGCGGGGCCTGTGGTGCGTACAGGCCCCCCACCTGGGGGTATCCGGTGCCCGGATGCCTGGCATCGCATCTTCCTGAGAGTCGCCCCGACCCCCTTCCTCGACGGCCGTCCGCTGGTTAACCTCCCGTTTCACCGAAGCTTCAATGACGTGGCCGGCCGGAAGGGGACACCCGTGGGTCTCGGAGCGATCGATCTCAATCTTCTGGTGGCACTGGAAGCGCTCCTGGAGGAGAAGAACGTCACCCACGCGGGTGTGCGGCTGTCCACCAGCCAGTCCGCGATGAGCGGCTCGCTGGCCCGGCTGCGCCGGCACTTCAACGACGAGCTGCTGATCCGGGTGGGCCGCGAGTACGAGCTGACACCCCTGGCGGAACGGCTGCTGCCGGTCGTCCAGGGCTCGCTGCAGAAGGCCGAGGAGGCGCTGTCGCTGACCCGGCACTTCGACCCGGGACGCAGCCGCCAGCGCTTCTCGGTGGTCATGTCGGACTACGTGATGACGGTGTTCGTGGAACCGCTGCTGCGAGTCATCGCGGCCGAGGCGCCGGGCGTCCGGATCGACTTCCACCCGATCGTCGACGGGCAGCTGGAGACCGAGACGCATCTGCGCTGTCACGACCTGATGATCGTGCCGCTCGGCTACCAGCTCCCCGGGGTCAGCGAGGCCGTGATGCACGACCGGTTCGTGTGCCTCGTCGACCCGGACAACCCGCGCCTGGTGGACGGGCGGCTCACCCTGCGGGACCTCGCGGAGATGCCGCACGCGTCCTGCGCCATCGGCAAGAGCCACACGCCCGCCGAGCGCCAACTGGAGACCCTCGGGATCACCCCGAAGGTGCAGGTGAGCACGCCCGGCTTCAGTGTGCTGCCGTTCCTGGTGAGCGGCACGGACCTGGTGGCGATGGTCCCGGAACGGCTGGCAAAGCGGTACGAGGGTTTCGCGCGCTGTGCGGTCGTACCGGCGCCGTTCCCGGACGTGCCGCTGGTGGAGGCCATGTACTGGCACCACAACCGGCACGCCGACCCGGCCCACCGCTGGCTGCGGGACACGGTGCGCAGGGTCGGGGACGCGCTGGGCCAGAAGGCCGCCGAGGAGAACCCGGACGAGATCCCGGGCGAGATCCCGGGCGAGATCGACGGGGCGGATGCCAGCCATCCCGAGCGCGCGTTTCCGCAGCTGTCCGCGGCTTCCTAGCGTGGGCGGGAGGACACTCCCGTATCCCCTTGGAGGAAGCCGTGAGCCGCACGCGCCTGGCGGGCCGTACCGTCGTCGTCACCGGAGCCGCACAGGGCCAGGGAGCCGCCGAGGCGGCCGCGGCCGCCCGGGAGGGCGCCACGGTGATCGCGACCGACGTACTGGACGAGGCCGGCGAGAAGCACGCCGCCGCCCTGCGCGCCGACGGTCTCCACGTCCGGTACGTCCACCTGGACGTGGCC
The DNA here is from genome assembly GCF_040634235.1 of Streptomyces sp. NPDC007157. Taxonomy (NCBI): domain Bacteria; kingdom Bacillati; phylum Actinomycetota; class Actinomycetes; order Kitasatosporales; family Streptomycetaceae; genus Streptomyces; species Streptomyces sp. NPDC007157. The sequence continues at coordinate 92,725 of NZ_JBEYFE010000025.1, read as the reverse complement.
TCGCCCGAGGACTGGGCCGCGCTGGCCGCCTCCCTCGATGCCGTGCACGGACTGGTGAACAACGCCGGCATCCCGATGCGGGCCCGGCTCGGCCAGGTCGAACTCGCCGACTGGAACCGGGCGTTCGCCGTGAACACCACCGGCGCCCTGCTCGGCATCCAGGCCCTCGCCCCGCTGATGCCGGCCGGCTCGTCGATCGTGAACGTCGGCTCGGTCGCCGGGCTCACCGCGCATCACGCGGTCGCGTACACGACCAGCAAGTGGGCGCTGCGCGGCCTGTCCAGGGTCGCGGCCCTGGAACTGGCCCCGCGCGGCATCCGTACGAACGTCGTCCACCCCGGCTACATCGAGACCCCGCTGATGGCCACCGCCAACCCGGTGTTCGTCACCGCCCACCTCGCCATGACACCCCAGGGCCGCCCGGGCACGGTCGACGAGGTGGCGCCGCTCGTCGTCTATCTCCTCTCCGACGAGGCGTCGTACGTCAACGGCGCGGAGATCACCGTCGACGGCGGCTACTCGGCGCACGGCCCGGTGAAGGCCATCACCGACGCCCTCGACCGGAACTGAACGTCAGTCCTTGAGCCGCTCCAGCGTGGACTTGGTGTCTGTCTTCAGCCAGCCCGTCACGTCGTCGAGCGTCGGCGGGTCGGTGTCGCTGTCGTACGAGGAGAAGTACGCGCTGTAGTACATGGTGTAGGTCATCCAGCCGTCCCGCACCGCGAGCGTGGCGTACCGCGAGCCGCTGGTGGTGGAGCCGTTGCTGGTGTCCTGCGTGACCAGGTAGGCCTCGTCGCCGATGCCGCTCACCGGGCTCACGTCGTAGTCCGTGTGGCTGTCGCCGTACTTCTTCCAGGTGGCCGTGAACTCCGGCCCTGGGTCGGTCTTCTTGTGCAGGTCGACCTGTATGGTGAGATAGGCGTCCCCGTAGCTGGCGCTGGTCTTCTTGAGACTGAGACTGCAGTAACTCTGGTCCAGCGCCGGGTCCTTCAGCACGTTCTTCGTCGGGGACGAGTCGTCGACGGGGTACTCCTCCTTGAACGACGAGTAGTCCGCGCTGGAGCAGAGGTTCGCGGGCGCCCGGTAGCCGCGCAGGTCCGCGCTGTTCCCGAGACCGCCGGTCAGGTAGAGGCCGGCCGCCCAGCCCGCGGAGGCGACCACCGCGCCCACGACCGCCCACAGCACGGCTCTTCCGGCCGTGTTCCCGCCGGCCGACGGCGGTGCGGCCGGGGGCGGGTAGCCGTAACCGGGCTGCACGGCATAGGGGTTGCCCTGCTGCGCGCCTTGTTGCGGCGGTGGCACGGGCTGGTTGACGAGGGTCGGCTGGGCGTAGGGGTTCTGCGGCGGCGACTGCGGGTTCGGGTACGGGTACGCGGTCGGCTGGGGCTGCTGGAGCGGTGTCGCCGGCGGCTGGTCCGGCTGCTGCAGAGGCTGCTGCGGGGGCGACGAGGGCTGCTGGGGCTGCTGGGGAGTCGACGGCGGCTGCTGCGGAGAGGAAGGCGGCTGCTGCGGTGGCGTGGACATGTCGTGAAGATAAGGCATTACCCGACATCAAGTCCCCTCCCGGCCAAGACCGTTATGGATTGCGGACATGCGTCGCGGTCCCACGACCCGTCACCGGTACGGCAGTTGGGCACATGTCAGAAGGCCGGGGCGGGAGCCCCGGCCTTCTCGTGGTGTCCGCGGTCAGGCGGACGCGGGCTGCACCGGCACCTGGGCCGCCGCCCGCGCGGTGTTCCTGCGAACCAGCAGCAGGGTGACCAGCGCGCCGAGCAGCGAGGCGCAGCCGCAGATCACCACGCCCAGCGCCATGCCGTGCGCGAGGGCGTCCTGCGCGGCGGCCCTGGCGCTGTCGCTGCCCGCGTTGACCACCGCGAGCGGACCGGCCGCGGCCTCCATGCCCGCGTCGGCGCCGCTCAGCTTGCCGACCAGCGCGGAGGAGGCCGCACTCATCGCGATCGTGCTGATCACGGCGGGCCCGAGGCCCTGACCGAACTCGCGGACCAGGCTGGTCGCGCCGCTCGCCATGCCGGTCATCTCGATCGGTACGGCGTTCACGGCGGCCGACGTCAACGAGGAGACCACGCAGATGAAGCCGATGCCGAGCAGCAGCACCGGGCCGATGAAGGCCGCGAGGTCGGTGGTGGTGATCGGCAGCGCGGCGATCCAGAACTGACCGGCCGCCATCGGCAGCAGACCGCCCATCAGCAGCCAGCGCGGCTCGACGCGGGTGAGCATCCGGCTGAGCACGGGTGCCAGGAGCAGCGGGATCAGCTGAAGGATCACGAACGGCATACCGGCGCGCAGCGCGCTGAGATGCATCACCGCACCGAGCCGGATGGAGACGCAGTAGGCGGTGCCGATGAAGCCGAACATGCCGGTCAACGCGACCACCGCGGCGGCCGCGAACGAGGGGATCTTCAGCAGCTCCAGGTTGAACATCGGAGACTCGGCGCGGCTCTCCGCGACCACGAAGCCGGCCAGTGCCACGGCGGCGAGGACCAGCGCGAGAACGATGGAAGGGCTGCTCCAGCCACGGTCGCCGCCCTCGATGATGCCCCACAGCAGGGCGGTGAGGCCGACGGCGATGCTGATCTGGCCCGGCCAGTCCAGGGCGCGGCCCTCGGGCGCCTTGGAGTCGGTGACCAGCGCCCAGCAGGAGATGCCGACCACGACACCGAGGACGACCGGGGGCACGAACGCCCAGCGGAAGTCGGCGACCGTGGCCAGGATGCCGGAGGAGAGCGGGCCCACGGCGGAGGCGAGGGAGATGCTCAGGGCCCAGGTCGAGACCGCTTTCGCGCGGTCCTTCTCTCCAGGCGTCGCGGCCGCGATCACGGCGAGGGAGCTCGGGAACAGGGCGGCGGCGCCGATGCCGGCGAGGGCCTGACCGATCCAGAGCATGGTGATGTTCTGGGATGTGGCGTTGAGGAGTTCACCGAGCGCCAGCACGAATCCGCCGAGCACCAGCAGCCTCTTACGGCCGAACAGGTCGCCCACCACACCGAAATTCAGTTCCAGAATCGCGGTGGGCAGAATGAAGGCCGAGGTGACCCAGGCGACCTGCGATCCCGAGGCGCCGAACGCGGCCTGTATTTCCCCGTTGATGGGCGACGGGACGGTAATGCACAGCTGCGCGGCGGCAACTGCCAGACAACAGGCGACGAGCGTGCCCACGTCCAGTTTTCTCACAGCGTTGGTCATTCCGTACTCCATCTCACGGGTCAACAGTGGTGCCGCGCTCTATGAGTTCGATGAGATTTCCCTCGGGGTCCTTGACCCAGGCCATCCGTATCCCCGGTTCGGGGGACGGCCCGGGTTTCAGCACCTCGCCCGCCCCGTTCGCCACCAGGGCGGTGTACACGGGGTCGAGTGCCGGGGTGGTGACCGCGAAGTGCCCGTACCCCTCGGTGAGGGCCGCGGTCATCGGGTCCGGGGCCCGGAGGCCGGGTACGGACCCGGGTCTGGCGAGGAGTTCGATCCGCCAGCCGTGCGGGTGTTCCAGGACGACACCGGTGAGGCCGGGGCCGTCGAGACGGAACTCGAAGACGGTCCTCAGCCCGAAGGCCGTTCGGTACCAGGAGAGTTGGGCGGGCAGGTCGCGTACGTTGACGCCCACGTGGTCGAGTCGTGCGTGCATCCGCGCTCAGCCCGCCATCGCGCTGTCGCCGCCGTCGACCATGAGGTTGGCGCCGTTGACAAAGGCCGCCTCGTCCGAGCAGAGGAAGGCCGCCGCGCGGGCGATGTCCTCGGGCCGGCCGACCCGGCCGACCGGGATCCGTGCCTCCAGCTGGGCCTTCGGGCCGTTCGGGTCGTCGAGGAAGGGCGCGGTGGCCGCTGTGCGCGTCATGCCCGGGGCGATGGTGTTGACGCGGATGCGGTGCGGGGCGCCGGCCGCGCACAGGTGCTTGCTCATCGCGAGGACCCCGCCCTTGGCGGCGCCGTGCGGGACCATCGGCATGAACGGCGCGCCGCGCACGGCGGCCACCGAGGCGACGTTCAGGACGGCCCCGCCGCCGCGCGCGACGAGGTGCGGCCAGGCGGCCCGGGTGCAGAAGTAGGGGATGTCCAGCTCGTTCCTGATGGTGAAGTACCAGTCTTCGACGGGCATCGTCTCGAAGGGGCCGTTGCGCAGGGCGGAGGCGTTGTTGTAGAGGATGTCGATCCCGCCGAACTCCGCGATCCCGGCCTCGACCCACTCCCGCGCCCCGGTCTCGGTGGAAAGGTCGACCGGTGCCAGTGAACGCATCACGCCGCCGGACTTGTCGACGAGTTCCACGGTTTCGGCGGCGCTCTTCTCGTCGATGTCGCAGCCGAATACGGTGGCGCCTTCCGCTGCGAATACCTGTGCCGCGGCCCGGCCGATTCCCGCCCCCGTTCCACTGATGAAAGCGATTTTCCCGGCCAGTCGACCCATGATTCCCAAGTCCCTTGTCCCATGCCGCCGAAGTGCGGTGGTGGCAGCGTAGGTAGGGCTTATGGCCAGAACAAGAAATGCGTCAGGGAAGGGCCATCGGGGGTTCGTATGGCTGGTATGCGCCTCAGCCGCCGGTCCGAGGACGAAGTCGTACCGGGAGGGCGCGCACGCTGTTGCCGACGAAGCCGGCGTGCCGGGCGAGGCCGTCCTCGGGGACGGCGAGGTCCAGGGCCGGGAAGCGGTCGAAGAGCCGCTCCAGGGCGACCGTGGCCTCCAGCCGGGCCAGCGGGGCGCCCAGGCAGTAGTGGGCGCCGTGGCCGAGGGAGAGGTGGCGGACGGCGTCGGGGCGGGCGGGCCGGGTGACGTCGAACCGGTCGGCGTCCGGGCCGTGCGTGGCCGGGTCGCGGCCGGCGGCGGAGTAGCCGGCCAGGACCGGGGTGCCCGCGGGGATCAGCGTGCCGTCGACGGTCAGGTCCCGCACGGGGTAGCGGAACGGAAAATAGCTGACCGGCGCGTCCCAGCGCAGTGTCTCCTCCACCACGTCCGCCCAGCTCGCGTCGCCCTTGCGGACGAGTTCGAGCTGGTCGCGATGGCCGCACAGGGCGCGCACGGCGTTGGTGATCAGGTTGAGGGTGGTCTCGTGCCCGGCGATGATCATCAGGACCAGGGTGCCGATCAGCTCCTCCTGCCCGAGCCGGTCGCCGTCCTCTTCCCGGGCGGCGATCAGGGCGCTGGTCAGATCGTCGCCGGGATGCCCGGCGCGGGCCGCGGCGACGGCGGCGAGGACGGCGACCAGCTCCCGGTTGGCGGCGACGGCCTCGGCCGGTCCGATGTCGGTGGCCACGACCTGGTTGGACAGATGATGCAGCCGGTCACGGAACTCGGCTTCCACGCCCAGGAGTTCACCGATCACACCCATGGGCAGCGGCAGCGCGAAGTGCCGGCGCAGATCGGCGACACCGTCACCGTCGGCCGCGGCCCGCTCCAGGTCGCCGAGCAGGGTTCCGGTCAACTCCTCCATCCTGGGCCGGAGTTCCTCGACCCGGCGCGGCGTGAAGGCCCGGCTGACCAGCCCGCGGAGCCTGCGGTGGTCGGCGCCGTCGGCGGTGGTCATGCCCCGCACGGTGGCGAAGGTCAGCAACGGCCAGCCCGCGGGGATACGGCCTTCCCGCAGCTGCGTGAAGTGCCGTGCGTCCTTGGCGACCTCGGGATGCTGGAGGAACTCCCTGAGCGCCTCGTGCCCGAGCACGGCCATGCCCTCGACACCCCCGGGGAGCACGACCGGAGCCACGGCACCGCGCGCCAGCAGCCTGGCGTTGTCGGCGTGCGGGCAGCCGCCGGCGGGGTCCGGGCGGTGCGGCACGGGCGGGGTCTCCACCAGGGGCTCCTGACAGCGGGTACGACGCGGACACGGCCGATCGTAGGTGCCCGAGGGCCCTTGGGAAGGGGCGTTTCCCGGCCAGTCGCGTCCGGGCGGGAACCGATGCCACGCCGAACCCGGAGCGGCAGGAGCCGATGTCGCCTTCTGCACGGGGAACAGGAATATCGGTGACCGGTGCCATGTTGACGACGGCGGAACCCCGGGTATAGTCCGATCAGCACGTGTGGCCGCCCCACTGTCGGGTGCCGCGTGCCGGTTCCACTCCTCCAGCCGCATCGCCCGTCGTCTCCGACCGGCTCACCGGCTTCTCAGCACCACCTCGTGACCTGGGTCTTCCTGTCGTTCCCGAGGTGTCGTTCCCCGCCGCACGGAGGCCTGCGCACACGCCCTCCCGCTCGCGGCCCACTCCCCCTTCACTCATGTCTTCCGTCCTCGAAAGGACCACCTCTCATGACCACCACACTCGAACCCCCTGTACAGCAGCAGGACCGGGCCGCCACCCGGCCCGCCACCGGTGTCCTCGACATCGACGCGGGCGGGAAGGGGCAGCTGCGGGCCCTGAACTGCCTGTCCTCCCCCGCCGACCCGCAGGTCTCCCCGGCGCTGATCCGCCGTCACGGCCTGCGCAAGGGCGACCTCGTCGAGGGCGTCCGCGGCGACCGGCGCACGCTGACCGAGATCACGCGCGTCAACGGCCGTACGCCCGAGGAGCTGCGCGGCCGCCGTCACTTCCGGGACCTGACCCCGCTGCACCCGCATGAGCGGATCCGGCTCGAACATCCCGCCGCCGGGCTCGCCGGACGGGTCGCGGACCTGTTCGCGCCGGTCGGCAAAGGGCAGCGCGGGCTGATCGTGGCCCCGCCCAAGACCGGCAAGACCGTGCTGCTCCAGCAGTTCGCGGCCGCCGTCGCCGGCAACCACCCGGAGTGCCATCTGATGGTGCTGCTGCTCGACGAGCGCCCCGAGGAAGTCACCGACATGCGGCGCTCGGTACGCGGCGAGGTGTACGCCTCCACCTTCGACCGGCCCGCCAAGGAACACATCGCCCTCGCCGATCTCGTCGTCGAGCGCGCCAAGCGGCTCATCGAGGACGGCCAGGACGTCGTCATCCTGCTGGACTCCCTGACCCGGCTGTGCCGGGCCCACAACAACGCGGCCGCGTCCAACGGCCGTACCCTCAGCGGCGGTGTCGACGCCGGCGCGCTGCTCGGCCCCAAGCGGTTCTTCGGCGCCGCCCGCAATGCCGAGGAGGGCGGTTCGCTCACCATCCTGGCCACCGTCCTGGTGGACACCGGCTCCCGGGCCGACGGCTACTTCTTCGAAGAACTGAAGAGCACCGGCAACATGGAGCTGCGCCTGGATCGCGAGCTGGCCTCCCGGCGGGTCTTCCCCGCCCTGGACATCGCCCCCTCCGGCACCCGCCGCGAGGAACTCCTGCTCGCCCCGGCGGAGTTGACCGCCGTACGCGGACTGCGGCGGGCCCTGCAGAGCCGCGAGGGCACCCAGGGCGGCCTGGAGACGCTCCTGGAGCGGCTGCGGGAGACCCCGGACAACGCGACCTTCCTGCGGCGCGTGCAGCCGACCCTGCCGACGGGCTGAGAGCGGGGCGACCCTTCCGGCCGGCTCACACCGGGGCCGGGCGTGCGGCATCCGGGTTGCTCACGGCGCCCGTCCGGCCCAGGCAGCGCGCCGTACCCCGCCTCCGTTCCTACGTTGATCGTATGACGATCGGATTCCCTGACCGATTCCCTCGGCGAGCGGTGGTGTCGACCTGCTCCGTCTGCCTGGCGGGCCTGCTGGCGCTGACGCCCGGCACGGCCGTCGCCGGCACCGCGGCGCTGGACCCGGCCCCGCCCCCGAGGGCGGTGGTGCCCGGGCCGTCGCTGCTCTACCACTCCGGCCCCCAGGTGCGGCCGCACCCCGGGGCCCCGGAGCTCCCCGACCTCTCCGCACTCTCCTGGCTGGTCGCCGACGCGGGCACCGGCCAGGTGCTGGCAGCCAACCACGCGCACCGCAAACTGCCGCCGGCCAGCACCCTGAAGACCCTGTTCGCCCTCACCGTGCTGCCCGTCCTGCCCGCGGACCTCCAGCACCGGGTGACGTCCGAGGAGCTGGCGGACGTCGCCGAGGGCAGCAGCCTGGTCGGCGTCGAGGAGGGCCACACCTACCGGGTGTCCGACCTGTGGCGCGGGGTCTTCCTCAGCTCCGGCAACGACGCCGTGCACGTCCTGGCCGCGCTCGACGGGGGCTGGGACCGCACCGTCACCCGGATGCAGGCCAACGCCCGCTCCCTGGGCGCCCTCGACACCCATGTCGAGTCCCCCGACGGCTACGACGCACCGGGACAGGTCTCCTCCGCGTTCGACCTGGCGGTGTTCGGCCGGGAGGGGCTGCGCAACCCCGACTTCGCGCGGTACTGCTCCACCGCCCAGGCCCGTTTTCCGGACGGCGCCGGCTGGTCGTTCGGTATCGAGAACACCAACCGGCTACTGACCGGCGAGGACGGTGTGGGGCGGTACCCGGGCCTGATCGGGATCAAGAACGGCTACACCAGCAACGCCGGCAACACCCTCGTCGCCGCCGCCCGGCGCGGCGGGCGCACCCTCCTGGTGACGGTGATGAACCCCCAGGACGGCGGCGTGTACGACGAGGCCCGTCAGCTGCTCGACTGGGGTTTCGGCGCGGCCGGACGGGTCGACCCGGTGGGCTCGCTGGACGGTCTGCGGGCCAAACCGCGGCCCCGGCCGGGCCCGAGCACCGTACCGGTGGCGGCGGCCACGGCGCCCGAGGACGACTCGGGCTGGTCGGGGACCGCGCTCGTGGCGGGCTTCGCGGTGCTCGGTGCGGGCGCCGTCACCCTGGCGATGCGGCTCAGAGGAGAACGCTCCGGACGGGACTGACCGACCGGCAGGCCCAGCAGCAGGCCCAGCGTGATCCAGGTGTAGATGTTGCTGCCCAGGAACCCGTCGATGCCTGACGCGTCGTCGAACCACAGCCACACCACGCTGGTGCACATCACCGCGTAGAGGGCGCCCGCGATCCGCGGGTGCCCGGCGCGCGCCAGCAGCGCGAACGACGGCAGCACCCACACCAGGTGGTGCACCCAGGTGATCGGGCTGACCAGGCAGGCCGCGAGACCGGTGAGCGCGAAGGCGGCCGTCCAGTCGCCGGCCGTCACGGCCCTACGGGTCCGCCACGCCCACACGGCCAGCGTGAGCAGGGCCACGATCGCCCACAGCGGCTTGTCCGGATGACCGAGCCGGGCCAGTACGCCCTGCAACGACTGGTTCGAGACGTAGTCGAGCCGGCCGACCCTGCTGGTGTCCCAGAGCGCCTGCGTCCAGTAGAAGCGGGACGCCTTCGGGTCGGCCCAGGCCGCGAGAGCGGTCGCGGCGAGCGCCACGGCCGTGGCGACACCGGCCGCACGCCACTTGCGGCCGATCAGCAGCATGCCGATGAACAGCGCGGGAGTGAGCTTGACCGCCGCGGCGAGCCCGATGCCGATCCCGGCCCAGCGGCTCCGCCCGCTGCGCAGCAGCCAGCAGTCCACGAGCACCAGGGCGAGCAGTATCAGGTTCACCTGGCCGAAGCTGAACGTGTCCCGCAACGGCTCGAACAGCGCCAGCGTGCACAGGGCCAGGGCCCAGCGGTACCAGCCCCGGCGCCGCCAGCCCGGTCCGGCCAGGATGCGCAGCACGAACGCCAGCGCGGCCAGGTTCAGCAGCAGCGAGGCGGCGATGGCCAGGCGCAGGCCCACCAACGCCATGGGCAGCATGCCGACGGCGGCGAACGGCGGATACGTGAACCCGTACGTCGTCCCGGGCACCCGGTAGTCGTAGATCCGCCCGCCGTGGTGCACCCAGGTGTGCACGGTGCCGTAGTACACGCGCAGGTCGAACCAGTCGCGCAGCAGCGGCACGGTGGCCGTGAACACGGTCACGGCGGCGACCAGGACCAGGACGAGCAGCAGCCTCCCCCGGTCGGTCCGCGGTCCTCTCGGGCCCCTCATGCCGTACGTCCCACGGCCGGGGCCTGCGCGGCCTGGTGGGCCTGCCACAGCACGACCACGCCGAGCACCCCGCCGGAGACGGCGAGGACCAGCTGGCCGATGTCGGCGGGGCCACCGCTGGGCAGCACGGCGAGGGCGAGCACGCCGGTGACGGCCGCCACCCGGTGCCGTACCGAGGTGCTGGGCGCCGCGGCCGCTATCAGGAACAGGCCCCAGATGGCGTACCAGGGGCGGATCGCCGGCCCGAAGGCGGCGACCGCGGCCAGGCTCAGGCCGAGGGCGTAGACCGGGCGGGGCCGCAGCCGGACCCATATCAGCAGCACGGTCACCGCGGTGAGTGCCAGCCCGAGCAGATGCCAGACCGGGACGGCGAGCGGTGCCAGATCGCTGCCGAGGTGTTCGAGGAGCGCGCCCGTGGCCCGTCCGAGCAGGCTGCTGAGCGCCCAGTTGTGCGGGGAGACGGGCGTGTCGAGTGCCCTTATCCACCCGTACCCGGTCCCGGCGACGGCGGTCGCCAGCACCGTCGTCGCTCCCGACGCGATCGCCGTCGTCAGGGTGGCCCGCACGGGACTGCGGCCCTTGCGCGCCTGGACGACGACGACCGCGAGCAACCCGAGCGCGGCGGGCGCCTTGACCAGCGCCGCGAGCGTGACGAGCACGACGCCGAGGAACGGCCAGCGGCCGAGCGCCGCGACCAGGCCGAGGCCCAGCAGACCGAGCATGATCGCGTCGTTGTGGGCGCCGGCGACCAGGTGCAGCAGCACCAGCGGGTTGAGGGCGCCGAGCCAGAGCGCGGCGGCCGGGTCGGCGCCGCTGTGCCGGGCGAGCCGGGGCAGCGCGGCCGCCATCAGGCCGACGCCGAGCAGGGCGACCAGCCGCATCCCGAAGAGCCCGGCCGGGAGTTCACCGCGGGTCAGCCCGGACAGCAGCGAGGCCACGCCCATGAACGCGGGGCCGTAGGGGGCGGCGGTGTTCTGCCACACCGGGGCGACCTCGTCGGCCAGCGGGCCGCCGAGCTGGGCGGGGCCCGACGTGTAGACGTCCATGTGCGCGTCGACCATGGCGCCCTGCGCGAGGTAGCTGTACACGTCCCGGCTGAACAGCGGGGGCGCCAGCAGCAGCGGGGTCGCCCAGACGGCGAGGACCAGCAACAGCTGTCGCGGGGTGGGTGGTTCGGCGCCGCGCACGAGGCGGCCGAGCAGCAGCCACGCCGCGATCAGCAGCACGACGCCGAAGTAGACGCCGACCAGTCCGAACGCCGCCTGCACGGAGCTGGGGGCCAGCAGATCCTCCACGGGCAGGGCACCGGCTGTCTCACCTCCCAGGGCAAGGAAGGCGGTGCCGGCCAGGCCAAGCACCTGGCAGCGGCGTAGATCGACGGGAAAAGCCATGGCCAACACTGGGTCAGCGTGTCAATTGCGGGTGGCCGGAAAGCGACGGGGTGTTTTCTTGGGAGGGGCCTGGTTGTTACCTGTGGGTGGTGGATCGTGGTCGGGGGCGGGTGGGCGGGTGTCGAGCGCGCCACCGTGGGCGGTTCACGCCCCCAGGGTGCGATAGGTGCCGTCGTGGTACAGCAGGGGACGATGGTCGTCGCCGATCGCCGCGTGCCGCACTCTGGCTATGGCCAGCCGATGGTCGCCCGCCGGTATGAGGCTCTCCAGGGAAAGCAGCAGCCAGGTGTCCACCCCCGCCAGCACGGGCTCGCCTCCGGGCAGCAGACGGTAGCGGGTCGGCGCCGCGAAACGGTCGATGCCGCTGGTGACGAAGCGGCGGGCGACGTCCTCCTGGCCGGCTGTGAGGAGGTGGGCCACGGCCGTGCTCCCGTCCCGCACGAAGGGCCAGCTGGACGCGGCGGCCGCGATGGCGAAGGAGACCAGCGGCGGGCTGAGTGACAGCGACACCAGCGAGGTCGCGGTGAAACCCGCGGGACGCGGCCTGCCGGGCAGCGTGATGACGGCCACGCCCGCGGGATGGCCCCGGAAGACGGCCTTGAACCGCTCGGGCGCGACGGCGGGCTCCGGCGGCGCGGAGTCGACGGCGAACATCCTCGTCAGGGACATGAGGACTCTCCTTTCGACATGAGCTGCTGCTGATGTTTCCGGCCTGAGCCGCCGGCGGCGTCGGGCCGCCTGGTGCGCCGTGCGCCCGGCGGGCGGGACAGGGGGAACCGGAACGGGTGAGGCGGGCCGTGAGCCGGGAGTCTGTGCTTCCGGTTCACGGCCCGCCGAGGACGTCACGGACGGATCCGCCCGGGGGATTCGACGCCCCGTCCCGCACGCCCAGCCCAGGGAACGGGGTCAGGCCTTGCCGGCCTCGTTGAGGGATCCGGCGGGTGCCGCCGGGGGTGCCGCGGCGGCCGCGGCCGCGTTCCGCTCGGTCACGGCGAGGAGGAGCGCCGGCAGGGTCGCCGCCACACCGATGGCCAGTACCCAGCCGAAGGCCACACCGAAGCCGCTCGCCTGGTCGCCCGACGAGTGGGCGTCCTGCAACTGCTTCTGGAGGACGACCGCGAGGATCGCCGCGCCGAGCGAACCGCCGATCCGCTGGCCCATGTTGAGCTGGACCGTGGCGTCCGGGATCTTCATCATCGACACGGCTCGGTAGGCCGCGGTGACCGCCGGTACCGCGCAGGTGCCGATACCGAATCCGCGCACCACCATGGCCACTCCGATCCACCAGTACGAGGTGTGCGCGCCGATCACCACGAAGGGCACGGTCGAGGCGATGCTGATGAGACCGCCGACCAGGGCGACCGGGCCGCTGCCGAACCTGTCCACGAAGCGGGCCACCCGCCACATGGCGATGGCGACGCCCACGCCCTGCGGGATCAGCAGCAGACCGGTGTTGACCGCGTCCTCGCCGCGGACGACCTGGAAGTACAGCGGCATGAGGATGACGGCACCCAGACTCAGCGCGCCCATGAAGAAGTTGGTGAGGGAGGCCGCGGTGTAGAGCCGGCCCTTGAACAGCCTGATGTCCAGCAGGGGTTTGGCGCTGCGCAGGGAGAGGACGACGAAGGCCACCAGGAGCGCGACGCCCGCGACGAGCGCGACCACCACCTTCGGCGAACCGGCGTCACCGGAGTTGCCGATCTCGGCGAGCCCGTAGGTGAGTGCGATGCTGGACCCGACGATGGTCACGAGACCCGGCACGTCGAGCCGGCCCGGCTGCGCGGCCGTGTCGGCGGGCAGCAGCCACAGGGCGAGCAGCACCGTGATGATCCCGATCGGGATGTTGACCAGGAAGATCGACCGCCAGCCGACGTGCTGGAGCAGCAGTCCGCCGACCGTCGGGCCGATCACCGGCGCCATGATGACGGGGATACCGCTGACGCTCATCACGCGGGCCATCAGCCGGGGGCCGGCGGCGCGGACCAGGATCGCCTGGCTCACCGGGACGGCGATGCCGCCGATGCCCTGGATGGTGCGGAAGACGATCAGCTGGTCGATCGAGGTGGCGAGTCCGCAGGCCAGGGAGGCCAGGGTGAACAGGGTGATCGCCCCGATGAAGACCCGCTTGGCGCCGAGCCGCATGCCGAGCCAGCCGCTGATGGGGATGACCGCGGCCATCGCCAGCAGATAGGCGGTGACCAGCCACTGGATGGTCGACAGCGAGGCGTCCATCTTGATCGTCAGGGTCTGGAGCGCCACGTTGACGATCGTGGAGTCGAGGAAGGTCATGAACGCGCCGAGGGTGGTCACCGCAATCACTTTGCGGAGCCCGGGCGAGAAGGGCTCCCGTCCGGTGTCCGGCGGGCTGGTGGTGCTCTCCGCTGCCATGGGTCGGTCTCCCTATGAGTGTCGACCTGGAGGTTATGTAGGATGAGGAGCACTGCTCCGATAAAACGGAGCGGTGCTCCTAATGAATATACGGAGCACTGCTCCGATTCTCAACCGAGCGAGGTGCCATGAGTGACAAGCAAGGCGCGGCCTCGGGTCCGGCCGACGGTGCGGGCTCGTCCCGCGGCCCGGCGGGAGCCGCGGCGTCGGACGGCCGCACGCCACGGACCCCGGCCGAGGGCGGCATGCGCGTCGATGCCCGCCGTAACCGCGACAACCTCCTCGCGGTGGCCCGCACCGTCCTCGCCGAAGAGGGGCTGGAGGCGTCCCTGCGGGATGTCGCACGCCGCGCGGGGGTGGGTATCGCCACTCTCTACCGGCACTTCCCCACCCGCGAGGCCCTCGTCCAGGCGGTGCTCAGCGACCGGCTCAACGCGCTCGCCGACGCGGCCGACGAGTCCCTCACCGCGCCGTCCCCGGGCGAGGCGCTGACCGCGTGGCTCCAGCGGTTCGCCGCCGGCTCCGGCACCTTTCACGGGCTGCCCGGTTCCGTGCTGGCCGCCCTGCACGACGTCCGTTCCGAACTGCACGGCTCCTGCGCGGCGATGCACGAATCGGCCTCCCGGCTGCTGGAACGCGCCCAGGCCGCGGGAGAGGTGCGGCCGGACGTGGACGCCGAGGACCTCTTCACCGCCGCCGCCGCCATCGGCTGGGCCGCGCAGTACTCCGACCGCGAACGCGCCCAGCGCATCCTGACGCTGCTCACCGACGGGATGCAGTCCGGCCGCGCGGACGCCGTACCGGGCGGCTGACCGGTCCGCACAGCAGGTCAGGACCGCGCGCGGTGCAGCACCTGGAGCTCGGTGAAGGAGTGATGGCCCCACAGACCGTTCTCGGTCCCTTTGTGGCCGCCGAAAGGCTGGTGCGGCCCGAGGGCGAAGTGGGTGTTGACCCAGGCCGTGCCGCACTCCAGCCGGCCGCCACGGCCGCGGCGCGGTCCGGGTCGGCACCCCACACCCAACCCGACAGCCCGTACTTCGTCCCGTTCGCCCGGTCCACGGCGTCATCGACGTCCGTGTACGGCACCACCGGCAGCACCGGGCCGAACTGCTCCTCGTCCACGACGGGAGCACCGTCCACGGCACCGTGACGTACGCCTGGCCGACGAACGAGATCGCGGTCATGGGCGCCGAGGGTGCGGCCAACGTGATCTTCCGTCGGCAGATCGCGGAGGCGGACGACCCCGAGGCGATGCGCGCCCGCATGGTCAAGGAGTACAAGGCCGAACTCATGCACCCCTACTACGCGGCCGAGCGCGGCCTGGTCGACGACGTCATCGACCCGGCCGAGACCCGCGAGGTACTGGCCTCCGCCCTCGCGATGCTGCACACCAAGCACGCCGACCTGCCGCTCCGCAAACACGGAAACCCCCCGCAGTAGCGACCGGGTTGCTCAGCTCACGGCCGCGAACGGGTTGTCCTGCCGGAATGTCCGGGTGCGGCCGGCGGACATACCCAGGTCCTGGTGAAGCACCGGAACTAGAACACGGACAGACCGGTGAGTGTCGTGAATCGGTCCAGCGCCGCCACTCCCGCCACCGAGTTGCCCCGCTCGTCCAGCCCCGGGCTCCACACGCAGAGCGCGCAACGCCCCGGTACCACGGCGACGATGCCACCGCCCACCCCGCTCTTGCCGGGCAGGCCCACCCGGTACGCGAAGTCGCCTGCCGCGTCGTAGGTCCCGCACGTCAGCATCACCGCGTTGACCTGTTTCGCCTGGCTTCTGGTCAGCAGGCGGGTGCCGTCGGCCCGGATGCCGTGGCGGGCCAGGAAGGTGGCCGCCAGGGCGAGGTCCGCGCAGGAGGCCGCGACGGAACACTGGCGGAAGTACTGGTCGAGGAGGACCGGGATCTCGTTGTCGATGTTGCCGTAGGACGCCATGAAATGGGCCAGCGCGGCGTTGCGGTCGCCATGTTGGGACTCGGAGGCGGCCACCTCCATGTCGAACTCCAGCGAGGCGTTGCCGCTCTCGGCGCGCAGGAAGGCCAGCAGCTCACCGGCGGCGTCTCCGGTACGGGTCTGGAGCCGGTCGGTGACGACGAGGGCACCCGCGTTGATGAACGGGTTGCGCGGGATGCCCTGCTCGTACTCCAGCTGGACCAGGGAGTTGAAGGGGTTGCCGGAAGGCTCCCGGCCGACGTGCTCCCACAGTTCGTCGCCCTCGCGGGCCAGGTCGAGGGCGAGGGTGAAGACCTTGGTGATGGACTGCGTGGAGAACGGCTGCCGCCAGTCGCCGACGCCGTAGACCGTGCCGTCCAGCTCGGCCACGGCCATGCCGAAGCGGCGGGGATCGCAGGCGGCGAGCGCCGGGATGTAGTCGGCGGGCCGCCCGCGACCGGGCGTCCGCTCGATCTCCTCCGCGATCCGCTCCAGGACCGGCAGAAAGGCTGGGGACGACGTCATTGTCATGATCACCATTGTGCCTCCGGGCCGGTCCTGGTGCGTACTCGCAGGTCAGGCGAGGGGCGAGCCGCTGCCGGCGACGACCTCGGGGCGCAGCAGGTCGGCGAGCCGCTCGGCGGGCAACAGGCCCTTCTCCAGGACGAGTTCGGCCACGCCCCGGCCGGTGACGAGGGCCTCCTTGGCGATGTCGGTGGCCGCCGTGTACCCGATGTACGGGTTGAGGGCGGTGACCAGGCCGATGGAGTTCTCGACCGTCGCCCGCAGCACCTCGGTGTTGGCGGTGATGCCGTCGACGCAGCGCTCGGCCAGCGTCAGGCAGGCGTTCCGCAGATGCGTGATGCCCTCCGACAGGGAGTGCAGGATGATCGGCTCGAACGCGTTCAGCTGGAGCTGCCCGGCCTCGGCCGCCATGGTGATGGCGACGTCGTTGCCGATGACCTCGAAGGCCACCTGGTTGACGACCTCGGGGATCACCGGGTTGACCTTGCCCGGCATGATCGACGAACCGGCCTGCACGGGCGGCAGATTGATCTCGCCGAGTCCGGCACGCGGCCCGGAGGACAGCAGCCTCAGGTCGTTGCAGCTCTTGGAGAGCTTGACCGCGATCCGCTTCAGCACGCCGGACATCTGGACGAACGCACCGCAGTCCTGGGTGGCCTCCACCAGGTTGGCGGCGGTGACCAGGGGCAGTCCGGTGATCTCGGCGAGGTGCCGGCGGGCCGACTCGGCGTATCCGGCGGGCGCGTTGAGGCCGGTGCCGATCGCCGTGGCTCCGAGGTTGATCTCGTGGATCAGCTCGACGGCCTCGGCGAGCCGGCTGCGGTCCTCGTCGAGCATGACGGCGAAGGTGGAGAACTCCTGCCCGAGTGTCATGGGAACCGCGTCCTGCAACTGCGTACGGCCCATCTTCAGCACGTCACGGAACTCGACGGCCTTGCGCCCGAAGGAGTCCTGGAGCACGGCCATCGCCCGGAGCAGCCCACGCACCGCGAAGACGGTCGCGACCTTGACGGCCGTCGGGTAGACGTCGTTGGTCGACTGACCGAGGTTGACGTCCTCGTTGGGATGCAGGTACCGGTACTCCCCCTTCCGGTGCCCCATCAGCTCCAGCGCCCGGTTGGCGACGACCTCGTTGGCGTTCATGTTGGTCGACGTCCCGGCACCGCCCTGGATGACGTCGACGACGAACTGGTCGTGCAGCTTGCCGGCCCGTATCTCCCGGCAGGCGGCCACGATCGCGGCGGCCTTCGCGGGAGCCAGCAGCCCCAGCTCCTCGTTGGCGAGGGCAGCGGCCTCCTTGACGGCGGCGAGCGCGTCGATCAGATGCGGATAGGCGGAGATCGGCATCCCGGTGATGGGGAAGTTCTCGGTGGCCCGCAGGGTGTGCACACCCCAGTAGGCGTCGACGGGCACATCACGGTCACCGAGCAGATCGTGCTCGCTACGGGTGACGAGGGCGGTGGTCATGAGGGTGGGAGTTCCTCTTTCGGAGGGAGTGATTCTTCAGTGAACGGGGACGGATGCGCCCCGATGGGGGCGCGGGGCTGTGACAATTGCGGCTCCGCCGCGTGGGCGCGACCGGCCAGGGACGACCCGCGGCCGCCCACCGGCATGGCCACCCGAATCACCAGGCGCACACGGGAACGTCGACCGGCTCCAGCGAGCGAACGGGCCGTACACGCCCGACCTCCCGGCCGCCGCCGAGCAGCGCCTCACCGGCGAACTCGCTCAGCAGCTCCGGGTCAACCCCGGCCCTCGCCAGCGCAGCGGCCGCCACCGGAACCCGCGCCCGGTTCGCCCCGTCCGCGATCTTCACGGCCACGGCCCGTCCGTCCGGCAGCGCCGCGACCTCGACGCCCTCGAAGCCGTCCTTGGCCAGCAGCCCCGGCACGGCCCGCATCAGCGCGGCCACGTCCCGGCCCGCACCGGACGCCATCTCGGCGTGCTCCCGCATCGCGTCGGCGACCCGCGCCTCCGGCGTCCCCGGCGGGGCGGTCACGATCCGCGACATCGCTCGGGCCAGCCCGTGCAGGGAGACGGAGAACAGCGGCGCTCCGCACCCGTCCACGGTGGTCCGCGCGACGCGCTGCCCGGTCAGGTCCTCGACGATCTCGGCGATCGCCTGCTGGAGCGGGTGCTCCGGCTCCAGGTAGTCGTCGAGCGACCAGTCGTTCAGCTTCGCGGTCCACAGCATCGCTGCGTGCTTGCCGGAGCAGTTCTGGGCGAGCCGTGACGGCTTCCGGCCCTCGCGGATCCAGGTGTCGCGCACGGCGGGCCCGTAGGGCAGGTCGGGGACGTTGCGCAGGTCGTCCTCGGTGAGGCCGGCGAGGTCGAGGATCCGCCGGGTGCCGGCGAGGTGGCGTTCCTCGCCGGAGTGGCTGGCGGCGGCCAGCGAGAGCAGCTCGCCGTCGAGCGGCAGCCCGGCCCGCAGCATGGCCACGGCCTGGAGGGGCTTGACGGCCGAGCGCGGGTAGAACGCGGCCTCGATGTCGCCGAGCTGGAACTGGACCTCGCCGTCGGCGCCCAGGACGACGACGGATCCGTAGTGGATGCCCTCGACGACCCCGCCGCGTATGAGGTGGGCGACGGGGGCGTGCAGGGGTTCACGGACGACGGGTGCGGCCGCGGGGGAACTGCTGTACATCACTGCCTGGTCTCGGGTGAGTCGGGACGGACCGGTACGCGGTTCACGCGTCGGTTCCGGCGGACGGGCGCGCGAGTCGGCCGCGGATGGCGTACCAGCCGGCGACCAGCGCTGCGACGATCAGCGGCAGGCACAGCACGGTGGTGCGTCCCGCGCCGCCGTCGGCGTACATGAGGACCAGGACGGTGGCGAGGAACGCCAGCGTCACGATCTCGGTCCAGGGGGAGCCCGGCAGTCGGTAGCCGGGGCGGGTCAGTTCGCCCTTCCGGGTCTTCTGCCAGAAGAGCAGGTGACAGAGCATGATCATGCCCCAGGTGGCGAGGATGCCGATCGCCGCGAAGTTGAGGACGATCTCGAACGCGTCGGCGGGGACGACGAAGTTGAGGCCCACGCCGAGCACACAGATCCCGCTGGTCAGCAGGATTCCGCCGTACGGCACCTGGCTGCGGCTCATCTTCGCGGTGAAGTTGGGGGCGGAGCCGTTCACGGCCATGGAGCGCAGGATGCGGCCGGTGGAGTAGAGGCCGGAGTTGAGGGAGGACATGGCCGCGGTGAGGACGACGAGGTTCATCACACCGCCGGCCGCCGGGATCCCTACGTGCGAGAGGACGGTGACGAAGGGGCTCTCCCCCGCCGTGTACTTGTTCCAGGGCAGCAGCATCGACAGCAGGACGACCGAGCCGACGTAGAACAGGCCGACCCGCCACATGATCGAGTTGATCGCCTTGGGCATGATCTTCTCGGGGCTCTCGGTCTCGCCCGCCGCGACGCCGACCAGTTCCACCGACGCGTAGGCGAAGACGACGCCCTGGATGATCAGCAGCATCGGCAGCAGGCCGTTGGGGAAGACACCGCCGTTGTCGGTGATCAGGGAGGGGCCGGGGGCGGCGCCGTCCACGGGGTGCTGGGTGACCAGCAGGAAGATGCCGATGCACATGAAGATCACCAGCGCGCTGACCTTGACGATCGCGAACCAGAACTCCAGCTCGCCGAAGATCTTGACCGAGATCAGATTGACGGTCAACACGACGGCAAGGGCGATCAATGCGATCAACCATTGCGGGATGTCGGAGAACATCCCCCAGTAGTGCGTGTAGGTGGCCACCGCGGTGATGTCGGCGATGCCGGTGGTCGCCCAGTTCAGGAAGTACATCCAGCCCGCGGTGTACGCGCCCTTCTCGCCGAGGAACTCCCGGGCGTACGAGACGAACGCGCCGGAGGACGGGCGGTACAGGACGAGTTCGCCGAGGGCGCGTACGACGAGGAAGGCGAAGACTCCGCAGACCGCGTACGCGACGAAGAGGGAGGGGCCGGCGTCGGCGAGGCGGCCGCCGGCGCCGAGGAAGAGGCCGGTGCCTATGGCGCCGCCGATGGCGATCATGTTGACGTGCCGGTGCTTCAGCGACTTGCTGTAGCCGTGGTCTCCGGCGTCGACGTGACGGGAGGGGCGCGTCTCGTCTTTGAGGTGCGGTTCGCTCACGCCTCGGTTCCGCCTTCCGTGTGCTCGTCCGTGCGCGCGGGGCGCACGATGCGGGTGAGGGTCGTCTCGACGCGGTCCAGGTGGTGGCTCATGGCGTCCACGGCGTCGGGTTCGGAACCGTCGATCAGCGCTTCGACGATGGCCCGGTGCTCCCGGTTGGACTGCTCGCGGCGGCCGCCCAGCTCGTTGAGGAAGGCCGACTGACGCGCCAGTGCGTCCCGGATCTCCTCGATGACCCGGCGGAAGACCGGGTTCTGGGCGGCCTCGGCCACGGCGAGGTGGAAGAGGGTGTCCATCGCGACCCACGCGGTGGTGTCCGTCTCCCGCTCCATGCGGTCGAGCAGATGGGCCAGGTGGTCCAGGTTCTCCGGGGTGCGGCGCAGCGCCGCGTACCCCGCGACCGGGATCTCGATGTGCCGGCGGACTTCGAGCAGGTCGCTGGCGGCGTAGTCACCGAAGGTGGGGTCCTCGACGGCGCTGGCGACGACGAAGGTGCCCTTGCCGGTCTTGGAGACGGTCAGGCCCATCGTCTGCAGGGCCCGCAGGGCCTCGCGCAGGACGGGCCTGCTGACCTCCAGGGAACGGCACAGCTCCGCCTCGGAGGGGAGCTTGTCGCCCATGGCGTACTCGCCGCGCTCGATGGCACCGCGCAGATGCGCCAGTACCGCCTCCATGGCGCTCACACGCCGTAGGGGCTGTCCGGCTGTCGGGCTGTCTGACAGGTTCACGGGTGAGATGTTCCGGGTTGCGGGCCGGGACTGTCAAGGCGTGCGGAAAGAAAAAATTCACGGGGTGCGACACCTGAATGGACAGGCGTCACACCCCGTGGCGGCGCGAGGAACGGGTCAGGCGCTGATCGAGTTCGTCGCGAGCAGCCCGAAGAGGGCCAGGCCGATGACGATCCGGTAGATCACGAACGCGTTGAAGGAGTGCTTGGCGACGAACTTCAGCAGCCAGGCGATGGAGCCGTAGGCGACCACGAAGGAGACGACCGTGCCGACGACCAGCGGGGCGGCGCCGACGCCCGCGCCCAGGGCGTCCTTGAGTTCGTAGAGGCCGGCGCCGGTCAGGGCCGGGATGCCGAGGAAGAAGGAGAGGCGGGTGGCGGCGACCCGGTCCAGGTCGAGGATGAGCGCGGTCGACATGGTGGCGCCGGAGCGGGAGAAGCCGGGGAAGAGCAGGGCGAGGATCTGCGAGCTGCCGACCAGCATCGCGTCCTTGAAGGAGGTGTCGTCCTCACCGCGCTTGTGGCGGCCCATCTGGTCCGCCGCCCACATCACCCCGGAGCCGACGATCAGCGAGCCCGCGACCACCCAGAGCGAGGCGAGTGGGCCGTCGATCAGCGGCTTGGCGGCGAGGCCCACCAGGACGATCGGGATGGTCGCGGCGATCACCCACCAGGCGAACTTGTAGTCGTGGTGGTAGCGCTCCTCCTTGTTGACCAGCCCGCGGCCCCAGGCGGAGACGATCCGCCGGATGTCCTTGAAGAAGTAGACCAGCACGGCGGCGATGGCGCCGACCTGGATGACGGCTGAGAACCCGACGACGGACTTGTCGTCGACGGGGATGTTCATGAGCCCCTCGGTGATCTTGAGGTGGCCGGTGGAGGACACCGGGAGGAACTCGGTCACCCCCTCGACAACCCCGAGGATGGCGGCCTGACCGACGGAGATGGCGCTCATGGGATCCAGTTCTGCAGAGTTTGGTCGACAGTGCTGTAGACAGTCTTACAACGGGCGGGTGCGAGGCAAGTCCTAGGCCCACACCGCCTGGGCGATCGCCACTCCGGCGAAGGCCGCTCCGAGCCCCGCCACCACAGTGGCGACGACGTTGGCCGCAGCGTAGAGCCCGGCGCCGGTCTCGGTCAGCCGCAGGGTCTCGTAGGAGAAGGTCGAGTAGGTCGTGAGCGCCCCGCACAGCCCGGTGCCCAGCAGCAGCTGGAGGTGAGGGCTCGCCGCGCCCGCCGAGGCCGCTCCGGTCAGCAGCCCGAGGATCAGGCAGCCGACGACGTTCACCACGAGGGTGCCACAGGGGAAGACGGAGTCGTGCCCGGCCTGGACGGCGCGGTCGGTGAGGTAGCGCAGCGGAGCACCGACGACGGCTCCGGCGACGACCAACAGCCAGTTCACAACGACTTCTTACCCTTCGCATCCGTTTTGCCGGAGTTCGCGGCCCGTCCGACGTACCTGATGACCTCGCAGTCGTCCAGGGTGACGAGGCCCTCGGTCGCGAGACCGGCCGTGTGGGCGCGGTGCACGATCTCCGTGTACAGGGAGCTTGTGGTGCCGGATGCCGTCCTCGCCGATGCAGACCGTCAGGCGCAGGGCGCGGCCGGTCAGTCTCGTCATCGCTGCCTCCGGGTGAGGACACGGCGGGTCGCGGTCGCCGCGCACCACACCGCCGCGAGAGCCGCGCACAGGGTCGCGGCGAGGTAGGCCAGGCCCGTGGCGGGACGGCCGTGGTCGACCAGCTTCTGGATGTCGACGGCGTAGGTGGAGAAGGTGGTGAAGCCGCCGAGGACGCCGGTGCCGAAGAAGGGCCGGACGAGGCGGTGCGCGGGCAGGCCTTCGGTGATCAGGACCAGGAAGGTGCCGATCACCGCGCAGCCGACGACGTTCGTCCAGAAGGTCGCCCAGGGGAATCCGCCCGCCGCCGTGGGCAGCGCCAGGGCCAGCGCGTAGCGGGCCACCGCTCCGATCGCGCCGCCGGCGGCGACCACCGCGACGACCGGCGCCTGGGCACGCCACTCGGACCGCCGCTGGGGGCTCGGCTGGACACGGAGGCTCTCGGCTTCCGGGGCTGTCATGGGTCGTGGGTCTCCTGTTCGGCACCGCCCCGACGGGTGCACCAGGGTACCGCCGGGTCTACCCGGCGGTCACTTCGCGGTGGGGGCCGTACAGACCGCGACACCGGGCTCCCAGACGCTGCCGAGGACCAGGTGGCGGCCGGTCACGCAGACGCTGGTGGCCATCCGGAAGCCGGAGTGCTGCCGGGCGAGGTGGTGGACGACCCTGCCCTGGTCGTCGAGGGCCGTCACGGCGATGGTGCCGGCGGGGCGGTAGGGGGCGTGGACGGCGGCGCGCGCGGCGGCCCGGCGGACGGCGGCCGGGGTGCGGTGGAGGAGGTCGAGCGGCGGGTTGCGCGGGCCGGCCAGGGCGACCCAGGTCAGCTCGCCGTCGCGCCACATGTTGTCGGGCATGCCGGGCAGCTCGGCGAAGAACTCGGCGCGGCCGGCCCGCGGGCCGGTGAGCCAGTAGCGGGTCAGACGGTACGCGCCGGTCTCGGCGACGATCAGAAAGGTGCCGTCGCCGCTCACGGCCAGCCCGTTGGCGAACTGGAGCCCGTCGCAGACCACTTCGGCGTTGCGGGCGCCGGGCGCGAGGCGCAGCAGCCGGCCGGTGCCGCTGTGCTCCACGATGTCGCCGATCCACCGGTCCAGCGGGAAGCGGCGGCTGGAGGCGGTGAAGTACACGGTGCCGTCGGGCAGGGCCACCACGTTGCTCGCGAACCGCAGCGGCTCCCCCTCGACCGAGTCGGCGAGGACATGGACGGCACCGTCGGCGAGGCCGACACGCAGCAGGCCGCGCTCCGCGTCGCACACCAGCAGATCGCCGTCCGCAAGGAGCTCGAGGCCCAGCGGTCGGCCGCCGGTCCGGGCCAGCTCCCGGACCCGGACGGTGTCCGGGTCGCCGAGCCCGTCCAGGCGCAGGATGCGGCCGTCCGCGACGCCGGTCAGGACCCCGCCGTCCGGATCCGTCACCACGTCCTCCGGGCCGCGGCCGCCGATGGCGACGTAGTGGAGCGGGACGAGGCGCGCGGGTCGGTCCATGAACCCCATACTGACAGGCGTGGCCGGTCTCACCAGCCCTTCTCGAACATCCGGGCCACCTCGGCGATCCGGACCTCGTCGCGCCGGTAGTAGGTGCGGTGCCGGACGCGCCGGGTGCGCAGCAGGCCGAGCCGGGTCAGCACGCCCAGATGGGCGCCGGCGACCTTGCGGGAGACGCCGAGTTTGGCGGCGACGGCACGGACGGTGACGCCGTTCTCGGTGAGGTCCCCGTGCCGCCGGGGTGGGAAGTGGGTCGCCGGGTCCTTGAGCCAGTCCAGAATGTCCAGGCGGCTCACGCTCTGGGAGTTCCTCAGCATCCGACCGGCCTCCGTCCGTCCCCTGCCTCCTCGTAGTTGGTTTTCCCACTGTTCCGCAGCCGAAGCCCCCACGTCAGGGAGTCGGCGAGCCTTGTCCGAGACCGCACGGCGGTACGAAGTCGACCGACGGGGGCCTTGTCTTCGCGGCCCGCCCGGGACAGGGCTGAGGGGCCCGGCCGTCCCCTTGTGGCCGGGCCCCCGTCAGTGGTGGTTCAGCGGTGGCTGAACCACGCCATGGAGGAGAGCGCCTTGTCGTCGTAGCCGAACAGGGCCTGGTTCTCCCACCCGTTGCCGGAGGTGGCGTCGGTCGGATCCCAGCCGTTGCCGGTGACGGCGGTCCAGGTCGCCTCCCAGTAGAAGACACCGAGGCCACGGCCGTTCGGAACGGCCTCGACGATGTTCGCGACGGCGTTCATCCAGGCCAGCTGGCCGGCCGCGGTGGCCGGGTAGCCGGTGACCAGTTCACCGCTGGTGTCGATCTGGTTCTCCAGCGAGTCGTCCTGGGCGAGGGTGAACGGGTAGGCGGTCTCGGCGATGTAGACCGGCTTGGAGTAGCGGGAGGCCACGTCGTCCAGGGTGGTCTGGGCGGCGGCGAGCGAGCCGTGCCAGTAGCCGTAGTACGACAGCCCGATCACGTCGTAGTTGATGCCGTAGGTCTTGGCGTTGTCGAACCACCAGCGGACCGTGGCGTCGTCGCCCGCGTTCGCCAGGTGCAGGGCGACCAGGGTGCCGGAGGAGACCGCCTTGGCCGCGCTGTAGCCGGAGTTGATGAGGCCGGCGAGCTGGGACCAGTTGTCGGTGGAGCCCTCGGACCAGAGCATGCCGCCGTTGATCTCGTTGCCGATCTGGACCATGTCGGCGGTGGTGCCCTGCGCCTTCAGCGCGTTGAGGACGTCGTACGTGTGGTTGTAGACGTCGGTCTTGAGCTGGCTGTAGGAGTGGCCGGACCAGGCGGCGGGCTTGGTCTGCTGGCCCGGGTCGGCCCAGCTGTCCGAGTAGTGGAAGTCGACCAGCAGCTTCATGCCGGCCGCCTTGACGCGCTTGGCCATGGCCAGGACGTGCGCCTTGTCGTTGTAGCCGTCGGCCGGGTTGACCCAGACCTTCAGGCGCGCGTAGTTCATGCCGGCGCTCCTGAGGATGGTGACCGCGTCCCCGGTGGTGCCGGAGCTGGTCTTGTAGACGCCGCCCTTGGCCTCGCTCTTGGCGAGTGACGAGATGTCGGCGCCCTTGATGGCCAGGCCTGTCGAGCCGGCGGCGAAGGTCAGGTCGTCGACGTTGATCCAGTTGCCCGCGTTGGCATCGGAGTTGATGCTGATCGTGCACTGGTTGCCGGTGACCGCGATCGAGGTGACGATCCGCACCCAGCTGCTGGTGGAGACCGGCAGATCGGTCCGCTGCTCCGAACTGCCGCAGTTCTTCAGGGATATGTAGGCGGAGTTCTGCCCGCCGCTGGAGCGGACCCAGGCGGTGAGCGTGTAGGTGCCGTTGGTCAGGCCGGAGAGGTACTGGTACGTCTCCACCTTGTAGGCGGCGGCCGAGTAGTGGCTCAGGCGGTAACTGCCGCTGTGGCCACCGGACTCGGTGTACGAAGCGCCCGTGTCGCCGTACTCCGACCAGCCGGTGGGCGCGGCCGCACCGGCACCGTCCGACTCGAAGCCGCCGTTGGTGAGGGTGCTCGCGGCCTGGGCGGTCTGCGCGGGAAGGGCGGTGAGGGCGAGCCCGGCCAGCAGCGGCAGCAGCAGGGCTCTGATGGTGCGTCTGGGATGGAACATCATCGTCCGTCGTCCCTTCGACATGACTGGGGAGGGGTGTCCTCCGGCGGGGCCGGAGGAGGCCCCTCCGCCCACGGCTCTCGTGGCACTCGCGGGCGGAGGGGAGTCTCGGCGGACCGGGTGCGGCGAACCGGTCCGCGGCCGGGGCTCAGCCGTCGAGCCGTACGACCCGGACGGCGCCCGCGGGGACCGCGAGGCGGCCGGCGGCGCGTTCGCCCGTCAGCAGTTCGGTGCCGTGCGTCTCCAGGGGCACCTTGGCGTCGGTGGCGGTGTGGTTGATGGCGAAGAGGAAGGTGCCGGACTCGCCGGTTCGGCGGACCACTTCGACATCGCGGGGCAGGTCGGCGCGGGGTGCGATCCGGGCGTCCTCGGCGGCCCGGCCGAGCAGCGCGTCCAGGCCGTGCGCGTCCAGGCGGGTCGACACGTACCAGGCGGTGCCCTCCCCCGACCGGTGCCGGGTGACCGCCGGGTGGCCGGCGGTGAGGCCGTCGGCGTAGGTCCAGACGGTCTCGGCTCCGCGCGGGGCGACGAACTCGGTCCACACGTCGCCGGTCGGCTCCAAGCCGTCGGGGCCGGTCAGCCGTACCCGCTGGTCCTGGAGGAGGGGTGAGAACTCCTCGACGGTGAGGCCGAGGACGTCGCGCAGCGGACCCGGGTAGGCGCCCTCGTGCACGGCGTCGTGCTCGTCGACGATGCCGGAGAAGTAGGAGACGACCAGGGTGCCGCCGTTCTCGACGTACTCCTTGAGGTTGTTCCCGGCGGCCTCCGTCATCAGGTAGAGGGCCGGTACGACGACAAGGGGATAGGCCGACAAGTCGCTTTCCGGGTGCGCGAAGTCGACCGTGAGGTGGCGGTCGTAGAGGGCCTCGTAGAAGGCGTCGGCACGCTCGCGCGGGTCGTGGTCCTCGCTGGGGCGCCACTGGAGATTCTGCGCCCACCAGGACTCCCAGTCCCACAGGACGGCCGCGTCGGCCTGCGTGCGGGCACCCTTGACCTGGGCCAACGAGTCGAAGGAGGCGCCGAGTTCGACGACCTCGCGCCACACCCGGGTCCCGGTGCCGCCGTGCGGGAGCATCGCCGAGTGGAACTTCTCGGCGCCGCGCCGGGACTGCCGCCACTGGAAGAACATCGCGCCGTCGGAGCCGCGGGCCACATGGGCCAGGGAGTTGCGGGCCATCTGCCCGGGCGCCTTGGCCGGATTGCGCGGCTGCCAGTTGACGCCCGAGGTGGAGTGTTCGAGCAGCAGCCAGGGAGCGCCGGCGGCGACCGAGCGGGTGAGGTCGGCGGCCATCGCGAGGTTGACGTGGGTGCGGCGGCCGTCGGTGATCAGGTAGTGGTCGTTGGTGACCAGGTCGACCTCGCGGCCCCAGGCCCAGTAGTCCATGGAGTCGCACTGGCTGAGGGCGGTCATGAAGTTGGTGGTCACCGGGACGCCGGGCGAGAGGCGGTGCAGGATGTCCCGCTCCGCGCGGAAGTTCTCCCGGATGGTGGCGTCGACGAACCGCTTGTAGTCGAGGGCCTGGCCCGGGTTGCCGACGGTCGGGGTGGCGCGCGGCGGGTTGATCTGCGCCAGGTCGGTGTAGTGCTGGCCCCAGAAGGCCGTGCCCCAGGCCTCGTTGACGGCGTCGACCGTGCCGTAGGCGTCGGTCAGCCAGCGGCGGAAGTGGGCGGCGCAGGAGTCGCAGTAGCAGGCCGAGACGGGGACGCCGTACTCGTTGTGGACATGCCACAGGGCGAGCGCGGGGTGGTCGCCGTAGCGCTCGGCGAGGCGGGTGGTGATGTTCGCGGCGGCCGCGCGGTAGTCGGCGTTGGAGTGACAGATGGCGCCGCGTGAGCCGAACTCGTACCGCACGCCCTCCGCGGTCACCGGCAGGGCCTCGGGGTGGGCCCGGTAGAACCAGGCGGGCGGCACCACGGTGGGCGTACCGAGGTCGACGCGGATGCCGTTCTCGTGCAGCAGGCCGATGACCCGGTCCAGCCAGCCGAAGTCGTACTCCCCCGGCGCCGGCTCCAGCAGGGCCCAGGAGAAGATCCCGACGCTCACCATCGTGACCCCGGCCTCGCGCATCAGCCGGACATCCTCCTGCCAGACACTTTCCGGCCACTGCTCGGGGTTGTAGTCCCCACCGAAGGCGAGCCTGGTGAGGCCCCTGGGGGTGGTGTCCGACATGGATCTCTCCCGTTTAATCGATCATTTGGGAACGTGCACACACATCGATCGTGGCGTGAGCCCAACATAACCGCACAGCAACAACCATTGACAAGTGTCCGGGATGTTTCTCTACTGTGAACGCTCACAGAGCATGACACGGACTCGCGACGGGCGATGATCCGGGTCTGAGAACGCTCACACATCTGCATGGCAAGGTCCCCGCGTCGGGTGGGGACCCAGGTCAGGGGAGAGATCCATGCCGCACACGAAGCGCCGCCGCCTCGTGACAACCGCCGTCGCCGTCTCGCTCGGCGCCACCGCCCTCGCCGCCTGCGGCTCGTCCGACGACGACAGCAAGGCCGACTCCGGTCCGGTCTCGCTGACGTACTGGGCCTGGGCGCCCGGTATGGACAAGGTCGTGGACCTGTGGAACAAGGGCGAGGGCAAGAAGGATCAGATCACCGTCACGGTGAAGAAGCAGGCGTCCGGCGACACGCTGGTCACCAAGATCCTCACCGCGCACAAGGCGAAGAACGGCCCCGACCTGGTGCAGGCCGAGTACCAGGCGCTGCCGACGCTGGTCAGCAACGACGCGGTCGCCGACATATCCAAGAGCGTCGGCGAGGCCAGGTCCAAGTTCGCCGACGGGGTCTGGCAGCAGGTCACGCTGGGCACGGACGCGGTGTACGCGGTGCCGCAGGACATCGGCCCGATGATGTTCTACTACCGCGCGGACCTCTTCAAGAAGTACGGCCTGACGGTCCCCACCACCTGGGACGAGTTCGCGAAGACCGCCCGCGCGCTGAAGAAGAAGGCGCCGGACACCGACCTGACCACCTTCTCCGCCAACGACTCCGGTCTCTTCGCGGGCCTCGCCCAGCAGGCCGGCGCCAAGTGGTGGACCACCTCCGGCGACAAGTGGAAGGTCGCCATCAACGACGCGGCCACCCAGAAGGTCGCCAAGTTCTGGGGCGGCCTGGTCAAGGAGGGCGCCATCGACAACCAGCCGATGTACACCCCGGCCTGGAACAAGGCGCTGAACACCGGCAAGCAGATCGCCTGGGTGAGCGCGGTGTGGGCGCCGGGCACGCTGACCACGGCGGCGCCGGACACCAAGGGCAAGTGGGCGATGGCCCCGCTCCCCCAGTGGTCCACGTCCGAGGACGTCACCGGCAGCTGGGGCGGCTCCTCCACCGCCGTCACCACCGACTCCAAGCACCAGGAGGCCGCCGCCAAGTTCGCCGCCTGGCTGAACACCGACGGCGACGCGCTCAACGCGCTGGCCAAGGAGAGCGGCATCTACCCGGCGTCCACCTCGGCCCAGCTCAGCGGCGCCTTCGCCAACCCGCCGGAGTACTTCTCGAACCAGGCCGACTTCTACACCGAGGCCGCCAAGATCGCGAAGACCACGGCGCCCTCCGCGTGGGGCCCGAACGTGAACGTCGCCTACACGTCGTTCAACGACGCGTTCGGCGCCGCCGCCAAGAACAAGTCGGACTTCGGGGCCGCCCTGAACACCATGCAGGACGCCACGGTCGCCGACATGAAGAAGCAGGGCTTCGAGGTCTCTCAGTGACCAGCCCCACCAGCCGGAGGTCGTACGGGGTCAAGGGGGCCCCGTACGGCCACCCGTCGCCCACCACCACCCGCGAACGAGCGCGCAGCGCCCCCTACTTCTTCCTGCTCCCCGCCACCGCCCTCTTCGCCCTGTTCTTCGCGCTGCCCATCGGGTACGCGGTCTGGCTCAGCTTCCGCAAGGTGCACGTCTCCGGGCTCGGCCTGGGCGCGGGCGCCCGCAGCGAGGTCTGGGCCGGACTGGAGAACTACCGGGACGCCCTCAGCGACAACGAGTTCTGGGCCGGCGCGCTGCGCGTCGTCGGCTACGGCTGCATCGTCGTCCCGGTGATGCTGGCCCTCGCCCTGCTGTTCGCGCTGATGCTCGACACCGAGCGGGTCCGGCTGGCCCCCTTCACCCGGCTCGCGATCTTCCTGCCGTACGCCATCCCCGGCGTGGTGGCCGCGCTGCTGTGGGGCTTCCTGTACCTGCCGGACGTCAGCCCCTTCTACTACGTGCTCGACAAGCTGCACCTGCCGCAGCCGAACCTGCTGGACGGCGGGCCGCTCTACCTGGCCCTCTCCAACATCGCGGTCTGGGGCGGCACCGGCTTCAACATGATCGTCATCTACACCTCGCTCAGGTCCATCCCGGCCGAGGTCCACGAGGCGGCGAAGCTGGACGGCGCCACCCCGCTGCAGACCGCCCTGCGGATCAAGATCCCGATGGTGGCGCCCTCGCTGGTGCTGACCTTCTTCTTCTCGATCATCGCGACGCTCCAGGTCTTCAACGAGCCGACCACCCTCAAGCCCCTCACCAACTCGGTCAACACGACCTGGAGTCCGCTGATGAAGGTGTACGTCGACGCCTTCACCAAGGGCGACATCTACTCGGCGGCGGCCGAGGCGACCCTCATCGCCCTCGCCACGCTGGTGCTGTCCTTCGGGTTCCTGCGGGCCGCGAACCGCCGCAACAAGCAGGAGGCAGCGCAGTGAGTTCTGTCGCCGTCCGCAAGGCCGCCCCGGCCGCGGGTACGACTCCCGGTACCGCCCAGGGACCGCCGCTGCGCCGCCGGATCGCCCTGATCCCCACGCTGACGCTCCTCCTCGGCGCGGTCTACACGCTCCTCCCGGTGGCCTGGGTGGTGATCGCCTCCACCAAGTCCGGCAGTGAGCTGTTCTCCACCTTCACCTTCCTGCCCGGCACCGGCTTCCTGGACAACCTCAAGGACCTCGACGCCTACCGTGAGGGCATCTACTGGAACTGGATGGGCAATTCCGCCCTGTACGCCGGTCTGGGCGCCCTGCTGTCGACCTGCGTGTCCGCCTTCAGCGGCTACGCCCTCGCCACCTACCGCTTCCCGGGCCGCGAGTCGATCTTCAACGTGCTGCTGGCCGGCGTGCTGATGCCCCCGGTCATCCTCGCCATCCCGCAGTACCTGCTGCTGGCCAAGGCCGACCTCACGGACTCCTACTGGTCCGTGCTGCTGCCGCAGATCCTCTCCCCGTACGGCGTCTACCTCTCCCGTATCTACGCGGCCGCGGCCGTGCCCACGGACGTGGTCGAGGCCGGGCGGATGGACGGGGCCGGCGAGTGGCGGATCTTCACCCGGATCGCGCTGCCGATGATGATCCCCGGCATGGTGACGGTGTTCCTCTTCCAGTTCGTGGCCGTCTGGAACAACTTCCTGCTGCCGTACATCATGCTCAGCGACGACGAGAAGTTCCCCCTCACGCTCGGTCTGTACACGCTCCTCGAACAGGGCGCCAACACCCCGGCGCTGTACACCCTGGTGATCACCGGGGCGTTCCTGGCCGTGCTGCCACTGATCGCGCTGTTCCTGGTCATTCAGCGCTTCTGGAGCCTTGACCTGCTGTCCGGGGCCGTAAAGTCATGACCATGGGCAGTAATGCGGGGGGCCGGCGCAAACCGCCGACGATTCACGACGTGGCGCGCGAGGCCGGCGTCTCACGAGGGACGGTCTCGCGTGTGCTCAACGGCGGGCACTACGTCAGCCCCGCCGCCGAGCAGGCCGTGAACGACGCCATCAGCCGTACCGGGTACGTGGTGAACCGGCACGCCCGTTCGCTGATCACCGGACGTTCGGACTCGGTCGGCTTCCTGCTGACCGAGCCCCAGGAGAGGTTCTTCGAGGACCCCAACTTCAACGTGCTGCTGAGCGGTTGCACCAAGGCGCTGGCCGGGCACGACATCCCGCTGCTGCTGATGCTGGCGGGCACCAAGGACGAACGGCGCCGCATCACGCGGTACATCACCGCCGGGCACGTCGACGGAGTGCTGCTGGTGTCCAGCCACTCCGGCGATCCGGTCGCCGAGGAGCTGCGGGCGGCGGGCGTGCCGCTGGTCGCCTGCGGCAAGCCCATCGGCCTGGGCTCGAAGGTGAGTTACGTGGCCGCCGACGACCGGGACGGCGCCCGGGACATGGTCCGGCATCTGCTGGAGGTGGGGCGCCGCCGGATCGGCATGATCACCGGTCCGCTGGACACCCCCGGCGGTGTCGAGCGGCTCGCCGGGTACAAGGAGGTCCTCACCGAGGCGGGCGTCGAGATCGACGAGTCGCTGATCGTGTCCGGGGACTACAGCCGGGCCAGCGGCGAGGCCGGCGCCGAGCGGCTGCTCGCGCAGGCCCCGGACCTGGACGCCGTGTTCGTGGCCTCCGACCTGATGGCCCAGGGCGTTCTCACGGTGCTGCAACGGGCCGGCAAGCGGGTCCCGGATGACATCGCTGTCGGCGGTTTCGACGACTCCCCGGTGGCGACCTCGGTGTCGCCGGCGCTCACCACGATCCGGCAGCCCTGGGACCGGATCAGCACCGAGATGGTCCGCGTGCTGCTCGCCCAGATAGGCGGCGAGGACCCGGCGGCGGTGATCCTGCCGACGGAACTGGTGCGGCGCGAGTCGACCTGAGGCGTGGGACGGGCGGTCCGGCAGCCGGTCAGTTTTCGAGAAGCCGTGCCGCCCCTCGTCCTCCTAGCGTGGGAAGCACCGGACGGACCGCGCCGGGCAGCCAGGTACGAGGAGCGAGAAGACCATGACCGCAGGCATCCAGACGATCATCTACCCCGTGAAGGACGCGGAGCGGGCCAAGGCCCTGTTCACCGCCCTGCTGGGCGTCGAGCCGTTCGCCGACGAGCCGTACTACATCGGGTACAAGGCCGCCGGACAGGACGTCGGCCTGGACCCGAACGGGCACGCCCAGGGACTGACCGGGCCGACGCCGTTCTGGCATGTCACCGATCTGCGGGAGCGGCTCGCGGCACTGCTGGCGGCCGGTGCGGAGCTGGTGCAGGACGCCCGGGACGTCGGCAACGGCCGGCTGGTCGCCTCCGTGAAGGACGCCGACGGGAACATGGTGGGGCTGCTCCAGGACCCGGTGGCCTGACCGTCGTACTCCCCCTGGTGCGACCCGCGGAACGCTGCTTGCACCCGCACTAGTTGCACACTCAACGATTGGCCGGATCGGTGCTACGGTGCGGGTATGGCAGTCAAGACGGCCGAGGCCCGGCTGGAGGAGCGCTGGCGGGACATCCTGTCGGTGCACGCGCGCACGATGTGCGAGATCGACCGGGTGCTGCACCCGCACGGGCTGGGCGCGAGCGACTTCGAGGTGCTCGACCTGCTGGCGACCGAGTCGCCCGCCGAAGGTGACCACTGCCGGGTGCAGAACCTGGTGGGACGGGTGCATCTGAGCCAGAGCGCGCTGTCCCGGCTGATCGGGCGGCTGGAGAAGGACGGCCTGGTGGAACGGTCGGTGTGCGTCGAGGACCGGCGGGGCGTGTGGGTCGCGCTCACCGCCAGGGGCCGCGCCGTGCACGCCGAGGTACGGCCGCTGCAGCGGGCCGCACTGGAGCGGATGCTCGAAGGTCCGGCCGCCGGCTAGAGCGCGAACTCGACGCCGTCCGGCAGGACTTCGATGCCCGCGCGGTTCCGCCGCGGGAATCCGCCGCCGGCGGCGGTGCCCAGCAGGACGAGCCCCACGACGATCCGCCCCTCTCGGTCTCCCCGGCCCCTGCTGGGATCTTCCCTCAGGATGGGCCGCGCTGCCCGTGGCCGGGGGGAACCTACGGCCGCCCTTCGGGGGGCTGCCGGTCCACCGGGCGCATCGGCGGGATCGGTTCCGACGGGAAGTCGCGCCCGCCGGTCCACAGCGCCGGTACGGCGTCGCACCGGCGGCACAGTTCGTAGGCCACGGCCTCGTAGTTGACCCGCCAGCCGTGGAAGTGCGGCCAGGCCTCCCGCGTGCCGCGTTCCGCGTGGAAGCCGGTCTTCTCCAGCATGGCCACGGCCGCCTCGAACTCGCCGTACGTCAGGTCGATCGGGGCGTCCGGGGGCGGGTCGGAGTCGAAGGTCGCCCTGACCGAGGCGGCGATGTCGCGCAGGGCGGTGAACCCGGCGCGCAGCACCAGGCGGGCCTCCGGTGGGGCGGCGCGCGGGCTGAGCGCGAGCTGCAGGGCGGCCGCGTCCATGACGGCGATCAGACCGACCAGCCAGCTGCGGTAGGGGCGCGGCGAGCGGAACGCCAGCAGCACCGGGTAGGTGGCGTGGCTCTCCCCCATGTCCGCGGCCAGCCGTTCCCAGTCCCGGTACAGCTGGGGCAGCGCGACCTCGGTGTCGACCAGCCACTGGCGGGCCAGGATCTCCGGACCCCAGGCGGGTTCGCCGGCCCGGGACTGCAGGAGGGTGACCTCCAGTTCGCGGCGGTTGTAGGCCGCGTACAGCGTGGGGAGGTAGGCGATCTGCAGGGCGATGACGACGGGGCCGGTGGCGGCGGCGACGAAGTCCAGCGCGGACAGCCGCAGCCGGACTCCGCTGGCGAACCCGAGGGTGAACAGGCTGGAGCCGGCCTCCCGGAACGCGGTGCTCCAGGACAGCGGGGAGAACGCGTAGAGCAGCAGGCCGAAGCCGAGGAACGCCCCACCGAGCCAGGCGGCGAGCATGCCGATCAGCATCAGTGGGGCGAGCCAGGTCTCCGCCCGGTCGATCGCCCGGTAGTCGCGGCCGCGCGCGGTGAGGCAGAGCAGCTTGCGCAGGGTCCACCAGAGCCGGTACACCAGCACGGAGTACAGGCCCCGGGGGACCACGAGAGTGCGCAGGATGCTGCGCAGGACCAGGATCAGTACCAGTCCCCCGGCCACCCCGGAGATCCATTCCATGAGGCCATTCTGGCCCGCACGGCGGCCTCCCGGTGACCGGGACCCGTCGTCAGCCCGTCGGCCGGGCCAGCAGGGTGCGCACGCCCTCGGAAGTGAGTGTCAGCGCGTGCGTCGAGCTGCCGTCGATGGCGAGCGACAGGTTGTCCTCGGGCCACTGCTGGGCGAGCGCGCCCAGCGGCACCAGGCGGTAGCGGGAGACCGTCGGCAGCAGACCGGTCAGCTCTCCCTCCGAGGTGAACACGGGGACGACGGGGTCGCCGTCGGGGCGTTCCAGGACGGGTAGCGCGATCATGGCGGGGTCGGCCGCCTCCGCCGCGTCGTCCGGCACCGGGACCAGCACGTCGCTGTGCGCGAGCGTGTCCAGTGCGTCACGGTCCTCGGCGTTCACGGCCAGCGTGTCGAGTGCCCGCTGGGCCGGCGTCGGAAAGTCGTCGTGTGCGGGTGTCTCCATGACAGATCCCCAGATAGTGGCGGTACGGGCCGCAGGTCCCGGCGAGTACCGGGCGGCCACGGCACGCGTACCCGATCGACGCCGGGGCATGCGTCCGGGCTCCCGGCCCCGGACGCCCGAAGGGCAGCTCCGGCCGGGTGACGGGGGGACTGGGCGGCGCGGCGCGGGGCGGGCACGGTGCGAGGCGGGCGCGGTGCGAGGCGGGCGCGGGGCAGGCGCGGTGCGGGGGTGAGGGCAGGGCGGGCGGGACGGAGGCGAGGGCGGGGCGGCGATGCGGCAGTGGGCCGTCGGCAGGGCGGGCGGGGTGGTCATGGGGGCAGTGGGCCGGCCCGGGTGGTCATGCGGGCGGCGCCGGAGTGGTCGCGGCCCGGGCCTCCTGGGCGCGGATCCGGCCGCGGCTCAGCGCCAGGGTGCCGACGAAGCCGAGTGCCAGGGCCGCCAGGACGCCCAGGTTGGCGTACGCCCACGCGCCCGACTTGCCGCCGAGGCCGAGCGGCCCCAGCAGATAGCCCTGCCAGGTCAGCCAGCTCGCGGCGGCGTTGGTGACCAGGCCCCAGCCGAGGGCGGTGGCGGCCGACGTGAGCAGCAGGGGCGGCAGCGGTACGTCGCCGTAACGGCCGGCCGGGCGGTAGAGGTCGGCCTCGTCGTAGTCGCGGCGGCGCAGCGCGAGGTCGGCGAGCATGATGCCGCACCAGGCGGCGATCGGCACGCCGAGCGTGGTGAGGAACCCCATGAACTGGCCGAGGAAGTCGTCCGCGAAGAAGACGATGTAGACCGCGCCGGCGGTCATCAGGACGCCGTCGACCAGGGCGGCCAGGTAGCGCGGCACCCGCAGGCCCGCGGAGAGCAGCGCGAGGCCCGAGGAGTAGATGTCCAGGACCGCGCCGCCGACCAGGCCGAGCACGGCGACGACGGCGAAGGGGACCAGGAACCAGGTGGGCAGGACGGTCGTCAGCGCGCCGATGGGGTCGGCGGCGATCGCCTTGTCCAGCGTGTCGGAGGAGCCCGCGAGCAGCAGGCCGAAGACCAGCAGCAGGAGCGGGGCGAGGGAGCCGCCGAAGGTGGTCCAGCCGATCACGCCCCGGCCCGAGGAGCCGCGGGGCAGGTAACGGGAGTAGTCGGCGGCCGCGTTGACCCAGCCGAGTCCGAAGCCGGTCATCATGAACACCAGCGCGCCGATGAACTCCTGGGCGGAGCCGGACGGGATCGCGCGCACCGTCGCCCAGTGGATGTGGTCGGCCACCAGCCCGACGTAGCCGAGGGTGAGGACGCCGGTCACCACCGTGATCACGGTCTGCAGCCGCATGATCAGGTCGAAGCCCATCACTCCGCCGATCACGGTCAGGGCGCAGACCACGACCAGGGCGACCACCTCGGTCCCGGTGCCGCCGCCCCGGCCCAGCCGGGCGAAGACGGTCGCGGTGGCCATGGTGGCGAGGGCGACGAGGACGGTCTCCCAGCCGACGGTGAGCACCCACGAGACCACCGACGGCAGCCGGTTCCCGCGCACGCCGTACGCGGCCCGGCCGAGCACCATCGTGGGTGCCGAGCCGCGTTTCCCGGCGACCGCGACGAAGCCGCAGAGCAGGAAGGAGACGAGGATGCCGAGGACTCCGGCGGCCAGTGCCTGCCAGAAGGAGATGCCGAAGCCGAGCGCGAAGGCGCCGTAGCTCACGCCCAGGACGGAGACGTTCGCACCGAACCAGGGCCAGAACAGCGTGCGCGGGGTCCCCTTGCGGTCGGCGTCGCCGATCACGTCGAGGCCGTGGGTCTCCACCTGGAGCTGCCGGCCGGGTTCTCGCGTGTCCGCCATCGTCGACCCATCCGTCCAGGTGTGTTGGCTGGAGGCTAGGTCTGCCGCCGACGGGGGTCAAGGCAGGGCGGACGGCGCGCAGCAGGTCCGCGAGGGCAGCGGTGTCCGCCGTCCGGCGGATCTGGGGCTCCGTCAACTTCCGCGGACCGCAACCCGATTGGTCGACCCCGATTTGACACGGCCCGGCACCCTCTCCAATCTATGATCATGACATCCATTTTCAACAGGAGGGGTGACCAACGATGCGTGTGGCGTTCGTCGGCAAGGGCGGCAGCGGCAAGACCACCCTGTCGGCCCTCTTCACCCGTCGGCTGGCGCGGTCCGGCGCGCCGGTCGTCGCGATCGACGGCGACATCAACCAGCACCTGGCCCACGCCCTCGGCCTCGACGAGGACGAGCTGTTCACGGCGCCGCCGCTGAGCGCGCGGACCGGCGCGATCAAGGACTATCTGCGCGGTACGAACCCCCGGATCGCGTCCGGGGAGGCCATGGTCAAGACGACCCCGCCCGGGCGCGGCTCGCGGCTGCTGCGGCTGCTCGGCGACGACGAGGTGCACTCCCACCACGTCCAGGAAGTCGGCGGGGTGCCGCTGATGGTCACCGGGGCGTTCGCCGAGAGCGACCTCGGGGTGGCCTGCTACCACTCCAAGCTCGGCGCGGTGGAGCTCTATCTCAACCATCTGGTGGACGGGCCCGGCGAGTACGTCGTCGTCGACATGACGGCCGGCGCCGACGCCTTCGCCTCCGGCCTCTTCACCCGCTTCGACATGACGTTCCTGGTGGTCGAGCCGACCCGCAAGAGCCTCTCCGTGTACCGGCAGTACCGGGACCACGCGGCCGAGTTCGGCATCCCGGTCGCCGTGGTCGGCAACAAGGTGACCGGCGCCGACGACCTCGCCTTCCTGCGCGAGCGGGTGGGCGAGGACCTGCTGGCCCACTGCGAGTTGTCGTCGTACGTCCGCGCCCAGGAGCAGGGCCGGGGCGGCGGTGCGCTGGAGCCGCACAACTCCCGGGCCATGGACCGGCTGCGGGCCGCCGTGGACGCGCGGGCCAAGGACTGGGACGCCTTCCAGCGGCACGCCGTGGAGTTCCATCTGCGCAACGCCACCGCCTGGGCGAACGCGGCCACCGGCCAGGATCTGGCCGCCCAGGTCGACCCGGGCTTCCGGCACGGGCCGGCGGCCCTGCCCGCCTTCGCCTGAAGCCCACTCCCCTGTCGATCCAGCCATCTTGAACAGAACAGGACACAGCCCTATGTCGCTCGACGTCTCCCCGCAGCTGCTCGCCGAAGCCGAGAACGGCGCGGTACGGGAGGAGGACTTCCTGGAAACCGTCCGTACGTCACTGCCGTACGCGTACCACCTCATCGCCCGGCTGACCGCCGAACTGCGCAACGGGGCGGGCGAGTTCGCCGACAACCAGACCCCGCCGCCGTCGGAGAGGGAGCGCGGCCAGCTGCTGCGGGCGCTGTCC
Organism: Streptomyces sp. NPDC007157; assembly: GCF_040634235.1. Lineage (NCBI taxonomy): Bacteria > Bacillati > Actinomycetota > Actinomycetes > Kitasatosporales > Streptomycetaceae > Streptomyces > Streptomyces sp. NPDC007157. The sequence goes on along the minus strand of NZ_JBEYFE010000025.1, from coordinate 54,017 downwards.
TCCGACGCGATCCGGTCCAGCCTGGAACGGCACTTCGGGGTCGCCCTCGCCTTCCAGAACTGCCACCGGGTGGCGGTGTTCCCGCCCGAGGCACGGGGCGGCCGGACGCACACCCGCTTCACCTCGACGCGCTCGCAGATCCTCAACCAGTCACCGGAGTTCCGCGACTGCTGACTCGCCAGGAGCCCGCTGCCGCGCCCCGGCCGTCCGGCCGGGCGTGGCCGCTCAGCCGGCGACGATCTCGGCGAACCGATCGGCGCCCACGTTGCCGCCGGAGAGGATGACCCCGATCCGGCGCGGCAGCGGCGCCACCCGGTGCGCGAGCAGCGCGGCCAGACCGCTGGCGCCGCTCGGCTCCAGGACGGTCTTCATCCGCTCGAAGGCGAACCGCATCGCGTCCCGGATCTGGTCGTCGCTCACCAGTGAGATGTCGTCCACCAGCCGCCGGTTGACGGAGAACGTCAGCTCGCCGGGGATGTCGGCCGCCTGGCCGTCGGCGATGGTCCTCGGTACCGGGACGGACACCCGGTGCCCGGCCGCCAGGGACCGCCTGGTGTCGTCCCCGGCCTCGGGCTCGACCCCGACGACCCGGATCCCGGGCAGCAGCCCCTTCGCCGCGGTGGCGCTGCCCGCGATCAGCCCGCCGCCCCCGACCGGCACCACCAGGGCGTCCAACTCGCCGACCTCCTCGATGAGTTCGAGGGCGGCCGTGCCCTGCCCCGCGATCACATGCGGATGCTCGTACGGCGGCACCAGGGCGAGTCCGCGTTCGGCGGCGAGGGCCTCACCGATGGCGACGCGGTCGCCGGTGTAGCGGTCGTACGTCACGATCTCCGCGCCGTAGCCGGCGGTCGCCTCCAGCTTGGCGCGCGGGGTGTCCTCGGGCATCACGATGACGGCGGTGGTGCCGAGTTCGCGGGCAGCGAGGGCGACGGCCTGCGCGTGGTTGCCGGAAGAGTAGGCGGCGATGCCCTTGGCCAGCTGTTCTGCGGAGAGCCGGGACGCGGCGTTGTAGGCACCCCGGAACTTGAAGGCGCCGATGCGCTGGAGGTTCTCGCACTTCAGGAAGACCTCGGCGCCGACCAGTTCGTCCAGGGTGCGGGAACGCAGCACGGGGGTGCGGTGGGCCACTCCCTTGATCCGCGCGGCCGCGTCCTGCACGTCCTGAAGGGTCACGGGCGGGGTGTCGGGCATGTTCGTCCTCCGTTCTGGGCGCCGCCGGGCGCCGGATGGGCGTCGAGCACAGCCGTTCGACGCCGACCATGTGGAATTATTGTCTATCATCTGGACGTGAAGTCCAGACCCGGTCCGGGCGGGGACACGGAGGCGAGCGGATGGCACAGGAACCGACGGGTACGGCGGGCGGCGCGGCGGCACGGGCCGAGCAGGACGCGGTCATCGCCGCGCTGGCCCCGGTCGTCGAGGGGATCGTGGCGACCTTCGGCGCCTTCTGCGAGGTCGTCATCCATGACTTCCGTCGCCCCGAGCGCTCCGTCGTGGCCATCGCCGGGTCGGTCACCGGCCGCGGGGTCGGCGGGTCGATGAGCGAGATCGGCATGAAGCTGCTGGCGGCCGGGGACGCGGCGGCCGACGAGCTGAACTACCTCACCCGCACCCGGGACGGGAAGCTCGTCAAGTCCTCCACGATGGTGCTGCGCGACTCGGCCGGTACGGCGTTCGGGGCGCTGTGCGTGAACCTCGACGTCACGGCCGTGACCCAGGTCCATGCGCTGGTCGGCGACCTGGCCGGGGTCGCGGTCCTGCCCGAGGCACCGCCGACCACGACGTTCGGCGACGACATCACCGCCGTACTGGACTCCATCGTCGACGCCCGCCAGCTGCGCGAGGCCAGACCGTGGCCCCAGCTCACCCGCGACGAACGCCTGGAGCTGTTCCGGGACCTCGACCGACAGGGTGTCTTCGCGGTGCGCGGTGCGGTCCAGCAGATCGCCGCCCGGCTCGGCATCTCCCGCGCCTCCGCGTACAACTACCTGGCGGCGACCAGAACTGACTAGCGTCATCCGATGTGTACGACCCGGGCCCAGGCGGGTGGTTCGTCCGGTACGTAGTCGGGGTCGTCCTCGTTGTACGACGTACCGGCGTGGTGGCGGGGGAACAGACCGACCACCGTCCGGCAGGGCGGCTGGGTCCCCGGCCAGGGTGTCTGTCCGTCGGTCAGGGCCACCACGACGTCCGGGGCCGGGCGGGCCCGCAACGCCTTGGCGAAGCCCGCGCGCAGATCCGTGCCGCCGCCGCCCACCAGCGCGATGCCCTCGGCACGGCACAGGGGGTGCACGGTCCGGGCGGCCGCGTCGCAGGAGACCACGCTGACCAGGTCCCGGCGGCCGCCGACGGCGCGGGCGATGGCGGCCACCTCCAGCAGGGCGCTGCCCAGTTCGGCGTCGCTGACCGAGCCGGAGGTGTCGATGACGACGGAGACCCGGGGCGGCCTGCGGCGCAGGCTGGGGAGCACCACGCCGGGCAGACTTGCCGAACGGCGCGACGGGCGACCGTAGTCGTAGTCGTCGCCCGCCCCCGCGGCGGAGGTCGCCGAGCGGACCGCCGCGCCCAACAGCTCCCGCCACGGCTGCGGCGGATGGAATGCCTCCTCCGCCCAGCGCCGCCAGCCGTCCGGGGTGCTCCCCGGGCGCCCGGTGATGGCCTGCGCGACCCGGAACCGCACCCCGTCGCGCTCCTGCTCACTGAGGCCGTGTGCGCCGTCCGGCCCCAGGTCCCATTCCCGTTCCCGGCCGTCGGCGCCGCTGCCGCAGTCCAGCCAGGTGAGGCCCTCGGTCAGCGGTCCCAGCCGGAACTGCCGCAGGTAGTCCTCCATCAGCAGGCCCTCGTCCAGCTTCAGGTTGCGTGGCCGGACGGCGCCCTGGGGCCGGGCCAGTCCGTCGCCGTAGGCGTCGTCGTTGATCTCCAGGTCCGCCGCGATGTTCATCCGCAGCCGCTCGCCGGCCCCGGTCAGCCCGCGCTGCCTGGCGACCCGGTCGCTGCGCCCGTGGTGGTCGCGCAGCAGGTGCGACACCTCGTGCACGCAGACGCCGGCCAGGTCCTGCACCGGCATCCGGTCCACGAACGCCGGCGAGACATAGCACCGCCAGTGGGCGTCGACGGCCATGGTCGGCACCTGCCGCGACTCCACCACGTGCAGGGCGAACAGCGCGGTGGCGAGGTAGGGCCGGGCCCGGGCGGCCTGCAGCCGGGCGGCGTACAGCTTCTCCAGGTCCAGTGCCCCGGCCGGTGCGGTGCTCATCGTCCGGCCTTCGCGGCCACGCGCTGGGCGGCCCGTTCGGCCCGGCGGGACACGGAGACGGCCCCGGCGAGGCGTTCGACGGCCTCGGGCACGTCCCAGTCCTCCCGGCGGAGCGAGGCGAGGGTGGTGGCGGGTACCACCACCAGGTCCGGGGCACCGGTGTCCAGCGCGCGGACCAGCAGCGCCCAGGCCGCGTCCCAGCGGGCCCGGTCGGGCCGCTCGCGCACGGCGGCGACCACGCCGTCGAGCACGGCCTGGCGCAGGTCGCCGCGCTCGGGCAGCTCGGCCGCGCCCGGGTCGGCGAGCAGGGTCTCGGGGTCCGGCAGCTCCATCCGGTCCACGCTCGCGAGGAGTTCGAGCCCCGGGCCGTCCCCGACCGTGCCCCGCACCAGCAGGGAGAGCACGTCCCGGGAGGAGCCGGCGGCGTGCGCGAAGGCGACCAGCCGCAGGGTCATGTCCCAGCTGCGGGGCGAGGGCCAGGCGCCGCCCCTGCGTGTCTCACCGCTGGGCAGCCGGTGGACGAGCGTGGGGCGGGTGGCGAGCAGACCGCACACCGCGCGGCGCGCGAAGTCCACGGCGGCGGGCAGCTTGTCCGGGTCGAGGCGGGGCAGGACCGCCCGGGGCCAGGTGCCGCCGAGGCCGCGTACGACGACCTCGTGGTCGTGGGCCCACTGCAGATGCACGAACCGGTTGGCCAGCGGCGGGCTCAGCTCCCAGCCGTCGGCCGCCGAGGACCGCGGGTTGGCCGCCGCCACGATCCGTACTCCGGGCGGAAGTCGCAGGGCGCCGACCCGTCGTTCCAGGACGAGCCGGAGCAGGGCGGCCTGCACGGCCGGCGGCGCGGTGGACAGCTCGTCCAGGAAAAGCAGGCCCCGGCCGGCCTTCACCAGGCGTACCGCCCAGTCCGGCGGAGCCATCGGGACGCCCTGGACGGCGGGGTCGTCCCCTACGACGGGCAGCCCGGAGAAGTCGGACGGCTCGTGCACGCTGGCGATCACCGTGGTCAGCGGCAGGTCGAGGGAGTCGGCCAGCTGGGTGAGGGCGGCGGTCTTGCCGATGCCGGGCTCGCCCCACAGGAGGACGGGCAGGTCGGCGGCCACGGCGAGGGTGAGCGCCGCCAGCTGGGTGTCGGGGCGGGGTTCGGTGGCGGAGTCACCGAGCAGCTTCAAAAGGTCGTCAGCTACGTCGAGTTGGGCGGAAACGCGCATGGGCATGTCTGATCACCTTGGGGTGTGAGTAAGCAAGTGGGTGTGGGTCAGCGCCAGGTGGCGGGGCGTGGGCCGAGGCGCGGGTCGCGGGAGCGCGGTCGCCGCCGTTGCCGGGTACGGACGGGGCCGGTGCCGGGTCCGGCGAGGCCCGCCCGGTAGAGGCCGTACGCGATGCGCCGACGCGCGGCCGACTCCAGTTCGTCCTTCAACGGGCCGTCACGCAGCACGGCTTCGGGCCCCAGCAGTCCTTCGACGACGGCGAGCGCGCCGGCGATGTCCCCGTGGTCGAGCCGTTCGCGTACACCGGTGAGGCAGTCCGGTCGGCGGTGTGCCTCGTCGATGACCCACAGGCAGGGCAGCGGCGGGCCGCCGAGCGCCACCAGCAGTTCCTCGCGCCGCAGTTCGGCCGGGGCGTGGTCCAGCGGGGACAGCACCCTGTCGACCAGGCCGATGCGGTGGAGGACACCCCGGCACTCCACGAGGCGTGGCCGCCCGGCCGGATCCGGGTGCGGGATCCGGGCGGCCGGTGCGTATCCGGGTACGAGTGCCGCCGCGACCAGCGGATGCAGTCGCCCGGCGTCGATCAGCCCGGCGCGCAGCAGCTCCAGGTCGGGGAGGGTCCAGGTCGCCGCGTCGGGCAGCACGGGCAGCGAACCGGTGTGCCCGCCGGGGCTCGTGGTCGCCGTCCCGTCGGCCGCGAGGTGCAGGGCGAGCCGCTGCCGGCCGCGCAGGTGCACGGCGACGGTTCCGCTGTCCCGCCCCTCGGCACGCAGCACGATCCGCGCCTCGTCCACCCAACGGTCCGTGGCACACGACGCCGACACCGGACCGGCACCCGAGTGGGCGCGCGGTTCGCCGGCGAGGCCCGAGTGGGCGCGCGGTCCGACGGCGAAGCCCGAATCGGCACGCGGTCCGACGGCGAAACCCACATCGGTACGCGGTTCAACGGCGAAACCCAAGTCCGTAAGCGGTTCGACGGCGAGGCCCGAGTCCGTAAGCGGTTCGCCGGCGAAGCCCGAGTGGGTACGCGGTCCGACGGCCACGCCCGTGCACGCCCCTTCGCCGCCGGACCGGGTCCGCAGGTCGCCGGCGGCGTCCGCGTCCCAGAGATGGCGGTGCAGGTCGAAGCGGAACCGGCGGCTGGGGCGCGGATGCGGATGCCCCCGGGCGGCCGGCTCGCGCAGGTTTCCGTCCCAGAGCGCGAGGCTGATCCGCTGCCCGGCGTCGGCCCAGGCCGGCGGTGTCCGGGCCACTAGCTCCACGGATCCCCGCCCGACGTCATAGCGGGCGAGCGGCATGGTCAGCCCGGGCCGCAGCAGCCCGTCGGGCGCGATTCTCGGCAGGTGCCAGCGCAGCAGGTCGGGAGCGAACCGCCGCAGGTCGGCACGGACCCCTTCCATGACGTCCCGGCCCCGGGTACGGGCCAGGTCACGCAGGTTGAGGTCGACGTCGAAACCGGCCGCGGCACACGCCCCCGCCCAGTCCCCGGCAGCGCGCCGGGCGGTCGCGGTTTCGATCATGGCGGGCGGCACGGCGAACTCCCGCACCCGCCGCCAGAGGAAGAGCCGGGTGTCCTCGTACACGGGGTGAGTGGCCATCAGCACTCACCTTGCGTGGACGGGACCCCCGATCTGTGAACAGAGTGAGTGGTCATCGCGGGGAGCATACGGCGGCGGCGCCCCGGTCGGCCACGCAATTACGCGGCGGCCCGCACGTGACGGGGATCACCTCGGCCAAGTGCAGCGTTCCGTCGTTCCCAGGGCCTTTTCCCAGGTGTAGGCAGCCGGGGAGAGCGGGGACCGTGGGAACCGAGGGAACGGAGCAGGCTCGGGCCGGTGAGTACGACGAGTTCGTGGCGGCCCGCTGGTCGGGGTTGTTCCATCTGGCCCGTCTGCTCACCGGCGGCGATCGGCATCGGGCCGAGGATCTGTTGCAGGAGTCCTTGGTCAGACTGTGGTTCGTCTGGCCGAAGATCGCCGACGAGGCACCGGAGGCGTACGTCCGCAAGGTGCTGGCCCGCGCGGCCGCGCGCTCGGCACGGCGCCGCTGGTGGGGTGAGCGCCCCGTCGAGGATCTGCCCGAGGTCGCGGCGGCCGGCGACCTGTCGGCGGCCGTCGCCGAGCGGTCCCGTCTGGAGGCCGCGCTCGCCCTGCTGACCCCGCGCCAGCGGGCCGCGGTCGTCCTGCGCTACTACCAGGACCTGCCCGACCGGCAGGTGGCCGAGGTACTGGGCTGCCCGGTGGGCACGGCCCGGTCGCACGCGGCACGCGGTGTGGCCCGGCTGCGTCAGCTGCTGGCCGACGTCATCGAGCCGGTGGGGTGAGGGAGAAGCCATGGATCACTTCGAGCGTCAGCTGACGCAGTTGATGCACGGCGAACGGGAGACGGCGGCGTTCGAGCCCCGGCACCGGGACCGGCTGCGGGCCGGTGTGCAGGCGCGACGGCGCGTGCGCGCGGCCCAGCGCGCGGCCGGTGGTGTCCTCGCGGCCGCGGGGGTCTGCCTCGGCCTCTTCCTGTGGCCCCATTCCGCCGTCCACGACGAACCCGGCGCGCCCCACCCGTGGCCCGCGACCAGCCCCGGCCCGAGCACGGGTACGGCCTCGGGGCCGAGCCCCTCCCCCACCGCACCGGCCACCGGCGCCACGACGTCGGCCCCGCCGCCCACCGACACCTCCTCGCCCACGCCCACCGACTCGGCCACGAGCGGCGCCCCGGCCTCGTCGACGCCGTCCGGGACGACCACCCCGGACTCGGGCGCGACCTCGTCGGAGGGCACCTCCACGGACGACTCCGGCGGCACGTCCGGAGATTCCACCGCCACCACGCCCCCGCCGTCGGCCCCCACGACCGAGAGAGCCGACCCGTCGACCTCGGCCGGCTCGGCCGGATAGCGAGCGGCCCACCGTCCCTCACCCCACCCCGCCGGGTGTGCCTTCGGCACGCCCCGAGAACGAGTACGAATGCGAAAAAACACCATGAAACGCTCTCAGTTCATGCCCCCCGAAGCCACCTCGCCGGCCCCGGCTCCCCCACCCCCGACCCACCACGACGAGCCGGTCCTGGACCTGGCCGTGCCGGTGTTCAACGAGGAGACCGACCTGGAACCGAGCGTCCGGCGGCTCCACGCCCATCTGCGGGAGACGTTCCCGTACCCCTTCCGTATCACCGTCGCCGACAACGCCAGCACGGACGCCACCCCGCTGATCGCCGCCCGGCTCGCCCGCGAACTGCCCGAGGTGGAGTGGATACGGCTGGCCGAGAAGGGGCGCGGCCGGGCGCTGCGGGCCGCCTGGTCGAGGTCGCGGGCACCTGTCCTCGCCTATCTCGACGTGGACCTGTCGACCGGGCTCGCGGCGCTGCTGCCGCTCGTCGCCCCGCTGCTCTCGGGCCACTCCGATGTGGCCATCGGCACCCGGCTGACGCCCGGCTCCCGGGTGGTGCGCGGCCCCCGGCGGGAGATCGTCTCCCGCTGCTACAACGTCCTGCTGCGCTGCACCCTTTCGGTCCGGTTCTCGGACGCGCAGTGCGGTTTCAAGGCGGTACGCCGGGACGCCGCCGAGCGGCTGCTGCCGCTGGTGCGGGACTCCGGCTGGTTCTTCGACACCGAGTTGCTGGTCGTCGCCGAGCGGGCCGGGCTGCGCATCCACGAGGTGCCGGTCGACTGGGTGGACGACCCGGACAGCCGGGTCGCGCTGCTGGCCACCGCGGTGGCCGATCTGCGCGGTATCGCGAGGGTCGGCTGGGCACTCGCCCGGGGCGCGCTGCCGACGGCCCGGCGAGAACGGCGGTCCGTGACACCGGCGCTCGTCACGGCTCTCGGGCATCTCCTGCTGTACGCGGCCGTGCGCCCGGCCACCGGGGAACAGGTGGCCAACTCCCTCTCGTTGCTGGCTTGTTGGACCCTCGTTCAGACGGCCCTCGGCGCGCTTCCGCTGCCCGCCCTGGCCGTCCGGCTGGCCCTCACCGCCGGTTCGCTCACCGCCCTGCGGCACACCGTGCCCGCCGCCGGGCACCGCGCCGAACTCGCCGTCCTGGCCGCCGCCCATCTGGCCCTCGTGCCAGGGCTGTTGCCGCTCCGGCGGAACCGGACGGAGTCCGCGGCCTCGTGAAAACGCCTGGGACGACACCTGTGACGATCATGCGCCCGGCCCTGCCCGAGGCCCCCGCTCCCGGTACTCCGGAGACCCCCGTTCTCCGGCGGTGGCTGCGCCGCTACGGCCCGGTCCTCGCGATGTACGGGGTCCTGAAGCTCATCGGCTTCGGCTCGTTCATGTATCTGCTGGACTCGGCCGGGGACTTCCGCCGGAAGCATCCGCGCTTCGGGGGCGGCGCGCACACCTGGGACGTGCTGGGCACCTGGGACGGCTGGTGGTACCAGCAGATCGCCCTGCACGGCTACCACCCCGCGCTGGTCCCGGTCCCCGGCGCCACCGGCCTGATCACCCTCCAGGGCAACTCGGCCGCGTTCTTCCCGCTGTACCCGGCGCTGATGCGGCTGGCCATGGAGGTCACCGGTCTCGGCCCGTTCGGTGCCGGGCTGCTGGTGTCGGTGGTGGCCTCGTTCGTGGCGGCACTGGGGATCCACGCCGTCGCCGCGTGGTTCGGCGGCCGCCGGGCGGGGCTGGCGGCGGCCGGACTCTGGGCCGTGTGGCCGGGCTCCGGCGTGGAGTGGGCCGTCTACTCGGACTCGCTGTACGTGGCCCTCGCCGCCTGGGCCCTGTACGCGGTACTGACCCGCCGCTGGCTGACGGCCGGTGTGCTGACCTTCGCGGCCGGACTCAACCGGCCCACCGCCGCGGCCCTGATCGCCGCGCTCGCCCTGGCCGGGCTGCTCGCGCTGCGCCGCCGCGAGGACGGTGTCGCCCGTCCGCTGACCGCGATGCTCGTGGCCCCGCTGGGCCTGCTCGGCTACCTCGGCTGGGTGGGCCACCGGATGGGCGACTACGGCGGCTACTTCAGGCTCCAGTCGGACGCATGGGGACACGAGTTCGACTACGGCAGGCAGACCCTGGACGTCCTGACGTCCGTCGCCGTGGGCCACTTCGGCTATCTCTTCGCGCTCCCGTTCGCGGACGTCATCGGCGTCGGTGTCGTGCTGCTGGACCTCGCACTGCTGCCGCTGCTGATCCGGCTGCGGCCGCCGGCGGTGGTGGTCGTCCACACAGTACTCACCCTGGCGCTGGTGCTCGGCAGCCAGCAGTACTTCGCGAACGTCTCGCGCTATCTGCTGCCCGCCTTCCCGCTGTTCGTGCCGCTCGCGGTCGCGCTGCGCCGGGTCGGCCTGCCCTGCCAGTGCCTGGTGCTGGGCCTCGCCGCACTGGCCTCCGGCTCGTACGCGGGGTACGCGCTGTTCGAACTCGGGGTGCCCTAGGGGTGTCCGGCGGATCGTAGGCGGACGGCGGATTCACTGATATGGCACCCGAAGGATCGATTTGTCATGCCCCGTAGGGGTGAGACCACGTATCGGGATCCGTTGCTCGGGGAGGGAGTACGCGGCGGACCCGGACACGTCCCGGGTCCGCGGGCTCCTCAGGGAGTCGCCCTCAGGCAGAAAAGGTTTTCATGCGCCTTCGCCACACCGCGGCCGCCGCATTCGGTGCGCTCGCTCTCGTCGTCACCCTGCCGACCTCCGCGAGCGCCGCCACCGGAGACTTCTCCTACAAGTTCGTGGGCCTCGACGGCTCGCCCCAGTCGGCCACCCTTCATGACCCGGTCAGCCCTGGCTGCGTCCCACTGCCTGAGGTCGCGGACCCGGGCAGCTCCGAGCCCGCGTTCGCCCCGCACAACGACACCGACGAGTGGGTGATGGTGTTCACCGAGCCGGACTGCACCGGCGACTCCTGGACGCTGCGTCCGCACGGAAACCCCGCCACGGACCGCCTGAAGCTGCGTTCGGTGTTCCTGACCGGCCGCCACTGAGCGAAGCCGCCGTCGCCCTGTCGTCGGATCATCGCCCGCGGTGAACTCCGCCCGGTAGGACAGGGCGCCGCACCCTGTGCCGACACCAGCTCACCTGCCTCCGCTGGACGAAGTCTCTCCGGCGGAGGCCACGGAGCGCATCGGGGTTCTCGACCGCACGCCACCTGTGATCCCGACCCTGCCGTGCTGCCTCCCATGTCACCGCCACAGGCCTGAAATGCCCCTACTCGGCCGTAGGCCGGGAGGCGATCGGATCGGGTCGGCTTGGCGCTTCTCCTCGAATTCGATGGGGCCGAGATGGCCGAGCCGTTTCTGAATGCGGCGAGTATCGCAGTGGTGAAGACGCGGCCGCGGACGCACTCGATCTCTTCAATGACCCGGGCCGCGTGTTGGCTGCAATGCCCCGGGCCGCCTGTGGTTATATCGCGACAGCGAAGGTGATGGCGATGGCGATGGCAACCAGCCCACCATCGTCGGCTGTCCGGCGGCACTTGCGCAAGGTCGTACCGGCGCTGTGGACCCGCATGGCGAGCAGACCCTCATGGGGGCGAATTGATGGCAGGCCGATCGGGCGCCGGTCCTCGGCGACGGCGTAATCACCTGGTCCTCGCCTTCTGTTTCAACCCAAGTCTCCTCCGACGCGCATGAGTGGCACGAAGGTCGGTCACGGTCGTTCGAGCAGATCGGATCCCGATGCCGGGCGATGGCGGACATCTACTCCACAGGTGGGTGAATACGTTTCATGAAAGACGGCGACGAAGATGCGCGTACGGGGCGGCCACGCGGGATCCTGAGCAGGCGACGTCTCCTTCAGGGGACAGCGGGCACTTTCGGTGCCGCTCTGGCATCCGCCGGCATCTACGAGACGATCGACACCATTGCAAAGCCACCACACCGGGCCGCTCTCGCCGACAGCTCGCCCATGCAGGAACAATACATCCTGCAGAACGAGCAAGTGGTCATGGTCAATGGCTCGGGCGTGAAGAGCAGCGATGGCAAGATTGCGGTCCGGGTGCCGGCCCTGCACGATCATGTCATTACCGCAAGGCTGAATGTGTCGGCGAATGCCAAGGCGTTGCAGGAGGCACAGCACCACCTCGAGTCCGTCCTCCTGGATCTGGAACGCCAATTCCCACCCACTCCCTCAGGAGTGGCCGCCACGGTGGCCTGGGGACTTCCCTACTTCCACCACTACGTCCCCACCCTGGGCAAGGCGTCGGACTTCTTCAGAGCGGGAACACGTTACCCGGAGTATCTGCCGGTCGATTTGGAGACCTCCAAGACGGCGGGCCATACCGTATATGCACTCCAGGAGGCCAGGACGTTCCCCAGCGACCAGCCCCCGTCCGGCTTCGGGCCGGTCCGCTTGGAACAGAATGACGTGGCCGTGCTGCTCCGCAGTGACTCGCTCGCCAATATCAAGGCAGCCAGCAACGCCCTCTTCGGTCCTGGAAGCGACCGGGCGGGCAGCCTGTTCAAGGTGACGAGTATCCGCCAGGGCTTCTCCGGGGGCGGTTTCTACGGGCAGCAGGGCCTGCCGAGCAAGATGGCACTGGCAGCCAATATCCCCGGCGCAAAGTCGATTCCGCGAGAGGCACAGGGCTTCCTCGGATTCGCTACCACCCTGGATTCGAACATGGGACCCGGCGTCATCGCCAATCTGGAGACCCTGCCCGGCCTCACCGATCAGTGGCCCAACGGATACTTCAAACAGGGGACGACCATGCATCTCTCGCACCTGTTTCAAGATCTGGTGACCTGGTACGAAAAGAACTTCCCTCAGTACTCGGACCGCGTCCAGGCAATGCTCCATCCCGGCCTCTCACCCGCGCCCGCGCCGGGTACGCTCGCCCTCCAACCGCCGGGTCAGAGCGAAGCCCAAGTGGCGCAAGGGGTCCAGCGGTACCACGCGTACGGCCACACGGGGAGCATGTCGGAGGTGGACAGCACCACATCACCGAAGACGAGTAACTACGGGAAGGCCTACCCCACGGGGACGACCATCCCCGTGCGCGGCGATTTCGACACGCTGGACAACCCGTTCCACTACACGTCCGATCCGACGGCAGACCACTACAGCAAGAAGCCGGCGGCCGGGTTGCACTTCATTCAGTTCCAGCCGACGACAGCAATCTTCAATGTCGTTCGGCTCTCGATGGACGGCCACTATCCCGGTAGGACACTCGCTGTCGCACCGCGCAGCCCCCATGCCGGCATCAACTCGGTCCTGCACACGACCCACCGGCAGAACTATCTGGTTCCACCACGTCGCCATCGCTCCTTCCCGCTCGCCGAGTTCCTCGCCTGACACGAGCCGCGCGCCGCGCACTGAGTTCTCTTTCAGCCTCCGGCCCGTTGTCGGGAGAACCCGGCTCTGCGAAGCGCTGCTCTGTGAACAGCCAAGGGCGCCAGGCGCAGCGCCGGACGCCCCCCGGCGGCGGCTCAGCCCTTCTTGACGGCCACTCCGCCGTAGAAGCCGATCTCCTGGGAGCCCTCCGGCGGGGTGGTGTCCGGGCGCCAGAAGGGGACCTGGATCAGGCCGGGTTCGACCAGGTCGAAGCCGTCGAAGAACTGCTCGATCCGGGCGCGGGGCCGCAGGTTCATGGTGGCGGTCGCGTTGTTGTAGACGGCCTGGGCCGCGCTGCGTTCGGCGAAGTCGTCCGTGGCGTGCGAGAGCACCAGGAAACTGCCGGCCGGGAGCGCGTCGCGCAGGGTGGCGACGATCCGCTCGGGCTCCTCCGCGTCGCGGATGAAGTGCAGGATGGCGACGAGGAACAGGGCGACGGGCTGGTCGAAGTCGATGATCCGGCGGACCTCGGGGTGCTCGACGACGGACTTCGGGTCGCGCAGGTCGGCGAGGACGATGCTGGTGGTGCCGGCCCGGTTGAGCAGCGCGTCGGCGTGCGCCTTCACGATCGGGTCGTTGTCGACGTAGGCGACGCGGACGTCGGCGGCGGCCTCCTGGGCGATCTCGTGCACGTTCGGCGAGGTGGGCAGCCCGGTGCCGACGTCCAGGATCTGGCGGACCCCGCTGTCGATGACGTGCCGGACGGCGCGCTGCAGAAAGCCGCGGTTGGCCCGCACCGAGATCCACACCTCGGGCGCGACGGCGGCGAGCTGGTCACCGGCCTTGCGGTCCACCTCGTAGTTGTCCTTGCCGCCCAGCAGGTAGTCGTAGATCCGCGCGGGATGCGGCTTGCTGGTGTCGATCTCCACGGGGCGATTACCGTCCTGCGTCACGTGTGTGCTCCTCTCGATGACCGCCCGGCCCCCCTTGGCACACCGACGGCTGACGACAGCTTTCCATATCAACTTCGGTGCCCGTGCACCGAGTTCCGGCTACGGACCGCACGGCGTTCGTCCCTGTCACGACGTCATGGTCGCCACGGTGGTGCCACCCGCCCGGACCGGCCGGTGGCGGAGTCGCCCGACCCGGACCGACCTGGCTACCATCTGGCCCAGGTGTCCGGGCAGGTGACCCGGGTTTGGTTGGGGGTTTCTCATGGTTACTGGTCGTGTGGTGCGGTTCGACAGCACCCGCGGGTACGGGTTCATCGCTCCGGACGGTGGCGGAGAGGACGTCTTCCTGCATGTGAACGACATGCAGATGCCGGAGTCCTACGTCCGCCCGGGCGTGGCCGTCGAGTTCGAGATCGAGAGCGGCGAGCGTGGCCCGAAGGCGTCCGGTGTCCGGCTCGCCCGGGGCGCCGACGTCCGGACGCTCGGCCCGGACGACGACTCGCTCTGCGATCTGCTGAGCGCGGACGAGTTCACCCGCGAGGTCACCGAGACGCTGCTGGCGTCGGCCCCCACGCTCACCGCCGAGGAGATCGTCCGGGTCCGCGGCGCACTGGCCCAGTTCGCGAAGAACCACGGCTGGATCGAGGGCTGACCCGCCCACGGCAGGCAAGGCGGCCGGCTCAGGCGTCGCGGGAGCGGAGCAGCCATCCGCCCGTCGTGAGGGCGGCGACCGCCCACAGGGCCAGTACGCCCAGTCCCTGCCAGGGGCCGACGGGGAGGGTGCCGACGCCGACAGTGGTCTGGACGGCCAGCCCAGCCGTCATCGGCGCGATCTGCTGGACATGGCGCTGCCAGTCCGGGTCGGCGATCACCTGGGCGAGGATCGGCAGGACGAACAGCAGGGCCAGGACGATACCGATCGCGGTGGCCGAGCTCCGCACGGCGAGCGCCAGTCCCAGGCTCAGCAGGCCGATCAGGACCAGGTAGAGCACCGAGCCGACCGCGGCCCGCAGGGTCGGTCCGTCGGCCGGCGACAGGACCGGGTATCCGTGTGCCCCGGTGAACCCCCGGCCCGGCCCCACCAGCCGCCCGATCAGCAGCGAGCCGAGCACCGAGACGGTGGCGGCCACCCCCGTCACCGCCGCGAGGACGGCGGCCTTGGCGGACAGCACCGTCAGCCGCCGCGGGACCGCCGTGAGGGTGGTGCGCATCATGCCGGTGCCGTACTCGTTGCCGACCATGAGGACGGCGACGACGGCGACCGCGACCTGCCCTGCCATGACCCCGGTCAGGCTCAGCCGCGCCGGGTCGCCGCCGCAGCCGGCGGCGTCGCACCGGGACGTCGACACCACCCCGGCTCCCACCGCCACGGTCAGCGCGATCACGCCCAGCAACAGCCAGACGCCGGCCACGTCGGTACGCAGCTTCGTCCACTCCGCGTGCCCGGCCCGCCTCACACGTCCCTCCGGCGCAGCAGCACGACCCCGGCGCCGAACGCGACGGCCGCGTAGGCGCACAGGACCGCGAAACCGGCCCAGGGCGTCAGCGGAAAGTAACCCGAGGACGGCGCATAGACGGTGACCACCTGGTCGTACCGCACAAGGCTCTGCTGGACGGCGAACCCGGCGGCCGGGGTGACCCGCAGCAACCACTCGGCGGCCCCGTCGGGCAGCACGGAGGACGTCGCCAGCAGGTACGGCAGGACCATGCCGACCACGACCACGGTGATGGCGACGGCGCCGCGCCGCAGGATCGTGCCCACGCCGAGGGCGAAGACGGCAGCCACGGCCAGCAGCAGGCCGGTGCCGACGACGACCCGCGCCTCGGTGCCGGCCGGCACGGTGAGCACCGGGAACCCGGCGGCCCGCGAACGCCGTCCGCCCAGCGGCACCATCACGGCGGCGGCGACCGTTCCGGCGAGGAAGGCCACCCCGCCCACCACGAGCGCCTTGGCCACCAGGACGCGGCCGCGGCGGGGGCTGGCGGCAAGGGTGACGCCGATCAGTCCGCGCCGGTACTCGGCGGTGATGTATCCGGCGGCGACCACCACGACCACGACGAGCCCGGCGAACGCGCCGACCAGGAAGTTCTCGATGCTGCGCACACCGCTGGCGGCCGGACCGCCCACGACCGGGGCGATGTCCCCGGCGCCGGTGACCGCGAACCCGGTACCGGACGGGGTGGCCCGCCCCTTGGTGTCCTGGGTGTAACTGCCGGAGACCCCGGCGCTCTCGCCCACCTGCCGGTACCGCCAACCGCCTTGCGTCCAGTGGCCGCCCAGGGCGATCCGCCCGAAGGTCCCGGTGGCCACCGCGGGTGCGAACCCGGCGCCGGTCCCGGTGGACTGCTCGACCGCCGGTGAGGTCACGAACAGCCCGACCTGTGCGGTGTCGGGGAGCCCGGTGAGCCGTGCGGTGCCGATCTCGGTCCAGGTACGGCCGTCGGCCGACCGGTAGCCGGTGAGGACGTCCCCGGCGCGCCGCAGTCTGAGCCAGCCCGGCGACCGCGCGGAGACCGGGTCCGCGGGCCCGGCCGTGTCGTGCGTGTAGTCGTACTGCATCCGCACGCCGTGGCTGCCGGTGACCATGACCGCCGCGTACGAAGAGCCCTGTTCCAGGCCGTCCTTGACGATGATGCCGGCCTTCGCCCAGGGCGCGAGGCCGGGTTCGGTGCGGCCGGGTTCGGCGGCGGTCACACCGGTCAGCGCGGTGACCGAGACGGTGAGGGTGCCATCGCCCTGAAGTGGCTGGTGCACGAAGGAGAAGTTGTCGTCGACCGCTTCGCCGCCGGGGCCGACGGGCAGGGCCGAACCACCGTCGGCTGCCGCGTTGCCGGCGGCGGTGGCGAGCAGTCCGACCAGACAGACGAGGAGGACGGCGGCGCCGCAGCTCACCCACCAGCCGCGCACGGTACGGAACTTGGTCCATTCGGCGTGCAGCAGCGCGCCGAACCCGCCGAGGGTGGCGGTGGTCATCGGGCCCCCTCCTCGGGCAGGGTGCCACGGTACTGGACGGCCTCACGGGTCAGTTCCATGTAGGCCTCTTCGAGGGAGGCGCGGTGCGCGGCGACTTCGGCGAACGGGACTCCGTGGCCGGCCAGGAGCGAGACGACGTTCTCGGCGGCCAGCCCTGCGACGGTGACCGTGTCGGGTCCGGTGGAGCTGACGGTGGCGCCGGAGCGGGCGAGGACGGTCATGGCCCGGGTGCGCTCCGAGGTGCGCAGGGTGACCTGGCCCCGGGAGACCGACTCCAGCAGTTCGCGCACGCTCATGTCGGCGACGACCCGGCCCCGGCCGACGACGATCACATGGTCGGCGGTGTCCTGGAGTTCGCCCATGAGGTGGCTGGAGACCAGGACGGCCCGGCCCTCCCCGGCGAGGGAGGCGAGGAAGCCGCGCATCCACCGGAAGCCTTCGGGGTCAAGACCGTTGAAGGGCTCGTCGAGCATGATCGCGGGCGGGTCTGCGAGCAGGGCGGCACCGATACCGAGCCGCTGTCGCATGCCCAGCGAGAAGCCGCCCGCCTTCCGGTTCGCCACGTCCGCCAGGCCGACCTGCCGGAGCACCTCGGTGGCGCGTCCGGCGCGCAGGCCCTGGGAGTGCGCCAGCCACAGCAGGTGGTGGCGGGCGGTGCGGGCGGGCTGGACGGCGGCGGCGTCGAGCAGCGCCCCGATATGGGTGAAAGGAGAGCGCAGTTCCTGGTAGCGGCGGCCGCCGACCAGTGCGCTGCCCCGGTGGGGCCGGTCCAGGCCGAGGATCACCCGCATCGTGGTGGACTTGCCGGCGCCGTTCGGGCCGACGAAGCCGGTGACCTGTCCGGGTCGGACGGTGAACTCCATACCGTCCAGCGCCCGCACGCTCCCGAAGCGCTTGTGTAAGTCCCTGACCTCGATCGTCGTTTCCATGCCCGTCAGGCTAGGAAGTACGAAGGCCGCTCGCGTCACCCGTGGGAGCCAGCTTTCCCGTCCCTCACACGAGGGACGACCAGTCCCGACTCGTAGGCGGCGATCACGGCCTGGGTGCGGTCGCGCAGCCCGAGTTTGGCGAGGATCCGGCTGACGTGGGTCTTGACCGTCTCCTCGCCGACGACGAGCCGGGCCGCGATCTCCGGGTTGGACAGCCCCTCGGCGACGAGCAGCAGCACCTCGGTCTCGCGGGCGGTGAGCGGGCCCGGCCGGGCCTGCGGGGTGCTCGCGGCGGCGCGGGCCGGCAGCCGGGCGAACTCGCTGATCAGCCGGCGGGTGATGCCCGGTGCGAGCAGCGCGTCGCCGGCGGCCACGACCCGTACGGCGTCGAAGAGCCGTTCCGCGGTGACCTCTTTGAGAAGGAAGCCGCTGGCGCCCGCGCGCAGGGCGTCGTAGACGTACTCGTCGAGGTCGAAGGTGGTGAGGATGAGGACGCGCGGTCCGTCCGGCCGCTCCGGTGCGGTGCCGAGGAGCCGGCGGGTGGCCTCGATGCCGTCCAGGCCCGGCATGCGGATGTCCATGAGGACGACGTCCGGGCGGGTCTCGCGGCAGACGCGGACCGCCTCGGTGCCGTCGGACGCGGTGCCGACGACGGTGAAGTCGGGCTGGGAGTCCAGCAGCGCGCCGAAGCCGGTCCGGACGACCAGATGGTCGTCGGCGATCACGACGCGGATCGGCGAGTCGGTGTTGTTCACGCGCTCTCCTCCGTGCGGGCCTCGACGCCGTCGGGCGGTGGGACGGGGAACCGGGCCGTCACCAGGAAGCCGCCGATGTCCGGCGTGCCGGTGCGGACCTCGCCGGCCACCGCTGCGGCCCGCTCCCGCATGCCCAACAGGCCGTGGCCGTCGGCCGGTCGACCCGCGGCGGGACCGGGGCCGTTGTCGCGGACGCGTAGCCGCAGGCAGTCGCCTGCGTAGTGCAGTTCGATGTCCACGGCGGCGCCCGGCGCGTGTTTGCGGGCGTTGGTGAGGGACTCCTGGACGATGCGGTAGACGGCGAGTTCGACGCCGGGGCCGAGGGCACGGGGGTAGCCGCTGAGCACCAGGCGGACGGCGGCGCCGGAGGCCGTACGGGCCTCGTCGAGGAGTTCGTTGAGGTGGCCGAGGTCCGGCTGGGGACTGCGATCGCCGCCGGTGCCGGGCTCGGTGTCCTCGCGCAGGACACCGAGCAGCCGGCGCATCTCGGTGAGCGCGGCGCGCGCGGTGTCCCCGATGCCGAGCAGGCGTTCGGCGCCCTGGGCGGACATGCCCGGGGTGGCCACCCGGGCCGTCTCGGCCTGTACGGCGATCATCGAGAGGTGGTGGCCGACGACGTCGTGGAGTTCGCGGACGATCCGGGCCCGCTCGCCGCGCGCCGCGTTCTCCCACTCGGTGACGGCCATGACCCGGCGTACGGCGGTGTGTTCACGGTCGCGTGCGGCGGCCTGCCCGGCAAGTCCGGCGCAGGCGGCGCAGGGGGCGAGGACCGCGAGCAGCACCTCCCGGGTGTCCGCGGACGGCGCCAGCGCCAGGACGAGGAAGGGCGCGCCGAGGAGCAGCGCGGACAGCGCGGAACCGGTGCGGGCCAGCCGGTACTGGGCAACGGTCTGGGCGGCGAAGCCGGCGACCGTCAGGGTGTGGAGGATCGTGAAGGAGCCCAGGCTCGCGGCGGTGACCGTGACGGCGGCCGCCAACGGGCGCAGGAACACCAGCGGTAGCGCTGTCGACAGACAGAACAGCCCCAATACCAGCGTGAATTGAACTCCACCGGTTCCGGAGGCGCGGTCCGCGAACATCCGGGGGACGGAGCCGTGCCCGGCGACGAACTCCGCGAGGGACTCGGCGACCGCCAGGAGGCCGAGCAACACGGCCCAGGCGTACGGCCGTTGCGTGGCGCGGCGCAGCGTCCGACGCCGACCGTCCCGCCATGCCCCCGCACGCATCACGCCGGCCAGTATGGCAGCGGGCACGTCCGGCCACCGGCACCGCGCTGTGACCAGGGTCACACTTCGCGCGTCGAACTTTGGCTCTCGCCCTGCATCTAGTCCGCGTCGGTTCACCGAGCGGCTGCGGAGCAACCCCCCTCCGGGGCCGCCCCGTCCATTCAGCAAGGAACACTCAATGGGTTTTGTGGCTTATCTGCGCGGCTTCGTCCCCTGGATCGTCGCCGGCGTCGTCTCGGGCGTCGTCGACTGGCGCTGGGGTGCGCTCAGCGGTCTCGTCTCGGGGCTGCTCCTCCTGCTCCAGGACCTCCGTCGAGGGGTCGACCTCGACGCGCTGATCCTCGAGGCCAGCACCATCGTGTACTTCGTCGTCATCGGCGCCGTCTCCGTCGCGGACCCGGACTCGTCGCTCCAGGACCACTCCGACGTCCTCTCGTTCGTCTGGCTGGGCGCCACCGCCTGGGGCTCCCTCGCGATCCGCCGTCCCTTCACGCTGGGCATCGCCAAGCGCCAGACGCCCCGCGAGTACTGGGACATGCCGGAGTTCCTCCAGGTCAACAACCACATCACCAGTGCCTGGGGAGCCGGCTTCACCTTCATCGCGGTGAGCCTGGCCATCGGCAACGCGGTGGACGCCCCGGCGTGGGTGGGCATCACCGCCCATGTCGTCGGCCTGGTCGGCCCGATCGTCTTCACGAAGGTGTACCCCGAGCGGGCCCAGCGGCGCCTGCTGGAGTCCCAGGGCCTGTCCTCCGTACCCCAGTGACCGGTCGCGTCCGCGTCACCCGGCGGACGCGGCCACGAACGACCGTAGACCCGTCTCACGAAGGAGCAACCACGTCATGACCACCGTCCCCGAAGCAAAGAACGTCGTCCTCGTCCACGGCGGATTCGTCGACGGATCCGGCTGGAAGGGGGTGTACGACGTGCTGACCGCCGACGGCTACCGCGTCACCGTCGTACAGAACCCCACGCTCTCGCTGGCGGGCGACGTCGCCACCACCCGGATGGCCCTCGACGCCCAGGACGGTCCGACCGTGCTGGTCGGCCACTCCTACGGCGGCGCGGTGATCTCCGAGGCCGGCAACCACGACAACGTGAGCGCGCTCGTCTACGTCGCGGCGTTCGTGCCCGACAAGGACGAGTCCGTCAACACCCTCCTCGCCGACCCGGCGCCGGGCGCTCCGGTGCCGCCGATCCTGCCGCCGCAGGACGGGTTCCTCTTCCTGGACCGGGAGAGGTTCGCCGCGTCCTTCGCCGGCGACCTGCCGGAGGAGGAGGCCCGGTTCCTGGCCGCCTCGCAGGTCCCGTGGGGTCTGGACGCGCTCGGCGGGGCGGTCACCCGGCCCGCCTGGCGGAGCAGGCCGAGCTTCTACCTGGTCGCCACCGATGACCGCATGATCCCGCCGCCGGTCCAGCGCACCATGGCCGAACGGGCCGGCGCGACGGTGACCGAGACCGGCGGCAGCCACGCCGTCTACGTCTCCAAGCCCGCCGAGGTCGCCGCACTCGTCAAGCAGGCCGCCGCGGCGAACACCGCCTGACCGTCCACCCCGGCCACCGTCCACCCCGGCCATCGTCCGCCCGGGCCTCCGCGGACGGCCGCGGAACCCCTCGCCGCGGCGGCCCGGCCTGATCCGGAACGCGGCCGGCAGCGCCCGGCCGGACCCGACAAGGAAAGCAGCATGACCCAAGAGACCACCCTCCCCCTGTACTTGCGGGGCCGCTTCGCCCCGGTCCCCGAGGAGCACAGCGCCCGCGACCTCACCGTGCGCGGCACCCTTCCGCCCGAACTGGACGGCCGCTACCTGCGCAACGGCCCCAACCCGCTGCCCGGCGAGGACAAGGGGCACTGGTTCACCGGTCCCGGCATGCTGCACGGCATCCGGCTGCGCGACGGCCACGCCGAGTGGTATCGCAACCGGTGGATCCGCACCCGTGAGCTGGACGGCCATCCGTTCGTCCGCGAGGACGGGAGCGTCGACCTGGCCGCGACGCCCGGCAACACCCATGTCATCCGGCACGCGGACACCGTGCTGGCCCTGTGCGAGGTCGGCCTGCCCTACTGGGTCACCCCCTCGCTGGAGACCGTCGGCCCCTACGACTTCGGCGGCCGGCTGACCACCTCGATGACCGCCCACCCGAAAGAGGACCCGATCACCGGTGAACTGCACCTGTTCGGTGCCGGGTTCGCCCCGCCCTACCTCACCTACCACCGGGTCACCGCGGAGGGAGAGCTGCTCGACAGCCGGCCGATAGCCGTGCCGGGCCCGACGATGATGCACGACTTCGCCATCACCGAGCACCACATCGTCTGGATGGACCTGCCCGTCGTCTTCGACCCGGACCTCGCCGGACGCGGCGGCATGCCCTACCGCTGGGACGACGGCTACGGCGCGCGGCTCGGCATCATGTCCCGCACACCCGGGAGCACCGACGTGCGCTGGTTCGACATCGACCCCTGCTACGTCTTCCACGTCGGCAACGCCCACGAGGACGAGCAGGGGCGGATCGTCCTCGACGCGGTGCGCTACGACCACCTGGGCTTCGACCACGCCTGGGGCGACATCGGCGGGCCCATCGGCCCGGCCGTCGTACCGGAACCGGGTCACACCGGGGCGACCGCCGTGCTGTACCGCTGGGCGCTGGACCCGGCGACCGGACGGGTCGCCGAGTCCCAACTTGACGACCGGGACGCCGAGTTCCCCACCCACAACGAGACCCTCACCGGTCGCGCGAACCGCTACCTGTACACCGTGTCGGGCGACGGCATCGCCAAGCACGACCTGACGGGCGGGGGCAGCGAGCTGCATGCGACGCCCGGCGCCCGCTACGCGGGCGAGGCGGTGTTCGTCCCGGCGGCGGACGGCGGGAGCGAGGACGAGGGCTGGCTGCTGTCGCTCGTCTCGAACGACGACGGCGAGGCCGGCGAACTGCTCGTCCTCGACGCACGGGAACTCTCCGTCCAGGCGGTGGTGGAACTGCCGTACGCCGTCCCGGCCGGCTTCCACGGAAGCTGGCTGCCGGAGCTCACCGAAGAGGCCTAGCGGGCAACTCCGTCACAGAAGGTACGCCGGGAGTTGTGCCCGGCGTACCCGCCTGTGCGAAAGTCCCCCCACCACCAGTGACACGTCCGTACGGAGGCATTCGCTCCATGGCGTTTCTCGATCCCCCCACGGATGAGGAACTCACCCGCAGGGCCCAGTCCGGAGAGACCGCGGCCCTCGGGCTGTTGTTGGCCCGCCACCAGGCGCCGATGCGCGCGGTGGCGCTCAGCCTGCTCGGCCACGGCCCCGACGCGGAGGACGCGGTGCAGGACGCCGTGGTCACCGCGCTCCGGCGGATCGGCGACGTACGGGATCCGGCGGCCGTCGGCGCGTGGCTGCGCGCGATCGTGCGCAACACCTCCCGTATGCGGTTGCGCGGCGGCCGGGAGACGCCTGGTCTGGACTGGCTCGACCGGCCGGCCCCGCGCACCGACGAACCGTCGCACCCGGAGCGGGTCGTCGACCGGCACGCCCTGCGGGACTGGATCTGGGACGCGATGGCGGAACTGCCGCAGCAGTCGCGGCTGGTGCTGATGCTGCGGCACTTCAGCGGCATCACCTCCTACCAGGAGATCGCCGAGGCCTGCGAGATTCCGCTCGGCACGGTCCGCAGCCGGCTCAGCCAGGCCCGGGGAAAGCTCGCGGAGGTGCTGCTGAGGACCGCCACGGAGGCCCACGACGACGCGTCCCGTGTCGTCGAGGACAGCCGCAGGGAGGCCGAACTCACGCTGGACGGCGCGATACGCGGCCGTCAGCCCAGGGAGATCCTGGAGCTGTGGCCGGCCGAGACCGAACTGGTCGGCATACTCCGCACACCGGGCGAACGCTGCCACCCCTTCCCGGCCATGGAACGGACCCGGCGCAGCGGGATCACCCAGCACCTGCGCCATGTGGTGGCGAGTCCGGACATCACCATCTGGGAAATGGCGACCGTCAACCCCGACGGCATCCCGAATCCCTGCCCGGCGAACCTCGCGTGGCTCATGATCCGCGAACCCGACAGAAGGGTCCGCAGCCTCCGGGTGGTCTTCCCCCGGCGGACCGCCGCAGACACCGACGCCCCGTCCGCGGCGGACACCCCCGACGGTTCGGCGCGCTCCGTCGGCACGGGGCGGCCCGCATGATCCGGGAGACCGCCGAGGCCGCGCTCGCCGAGGACACGGCGCTCACTCTTGCCGCGCAGGCCGGCGAGGTGGCCGCCCTCGGCCTGCTGCTCGAACGCCATCGTGCGGGTATGCGAGCGGTGGCACTGGGCATCCTGGGACCGGGCCCGGACGCCGAGGACGTACTGCAGGAGGCGGCTGTGACCGCGCTGCGACGGATCGGCGACGTCCGCGATCCGGGCGCGGTCGGCGCCTGGTTGCGGATGATCGTCCGCAACTCCGCCCGCTCCCTGCTGCGGGCCACGGTCCCCGCCCGTCCGGTGGACGAGGGCCTGCACCTGCCGACGACGGAGCCCGGTCCGGAGCAGTGGCTCGAACAGAGTGCGCTGCGGGACTGGGTCTGGGAGGCCCTGGAGGAGCTGACCCCGGTGCTGCGACTGCCGTTGGTGCTGCGTCACTTCACCACCGGGGTCAGCTCCTACGAGCAGATCGCCCATGCCTGCGGGGTCCCGGTCGGCACCGTCCGCAGCCGGCTCAGCCAGGGCCGGGCCAAGCTCGCGGCCGCGCTCGCCGCGACGGCCGACACCGCGCACGGCGACACCGACCGGCGTACCCGCGAGACCAGCACCCAGGCCCGGGAGACGCTGGCCGCCGCCGAGAGCGGGCAATTCGCCCGGCTCCTCACGGAACGCTGGTCCCCGGAGGTCGCCCTGCTCAGGGGGAACGACCGGGTCGGCGGCGGCGACCTCCTGGTCCGTGCCATGGACGGCGACATCGAGGCCGGGGTACGCCAGCGGCTCGCCCATGCCGTCGCCGGACGGACGCTGGCCGTGTGGGAGATGGACATCGTCAATCCGTCCGACGACCCCGGGCACTGCCCGCCGTCGGTGGCCTGGCTGATGACACTGGACGAGGCCGGGCGGGTGCACCGGCTGCGGCTCTTCCATCCCCGGCCGCTGCCGACCATGGAGCTGCTTCCGGTGCTGTGACGGAACGAGCGGCTCCCGGTGCTGTGACCATGTGAGCTGCTCCCGGTGCTGTGACCGTGTGAGCTGCTCCCGATGCTGTGACCCGTCAGAGCAGCTCCTGGTGCTGCTTCCGGTCAGGCGCCGCCGGCGGCTCCCGCATCGGCGCCGCCTTCGGCCTCGGCCTCGGCCTCGGCGGCGAGGACCTTGGCGCGCACGTCGGCCGGGAAGACGCCGTCGAAGGTGGCCTGCCGGGCACGGCCGTGGCCTTCGGCGGGGAGCAGTGCGTCGTGTACGACGACGGCTCCCCAGCCGCTGTGCAACTCCTCCTCGGTGAAGCACGGGTACCAGGGCATGATCGGGCCGTGCCACTGTTCCTGACGGAGGGTGGGATGCACGCGGGTGGCCAGTGCCCACAGCAGGTCGGAGTCGTCGGCGGGGTCCACGTCGTCGTCGAGGACGTAGACCACCGGGGAGAGCCGGCCGACCCGGGTGCCGTTCAGGACCTCGCCGATGCGGTGGACGAAGCGGGCGGTGTCCATGCCCGGCATCAGGTCACGCCAGTCGGAGGGGACGGTGATGACGGTCCAGAAGCAGGCGGCGCGGAGAGGCAACCAGGCCGTGGTGACGGGGAGTCCGGCCTTGCGGAGTTCGGAGACGACCTCGGCGGAGATCCCGGCGGCGGGTGCCACGTGGGAGTCGTCGACGGGCCGGCCGGCGGGGGCGAGCGGCCAGATGGGGTCCTCGCGGTAGGTGATCGCCTCGATGCCGAAGAGCGGCTGGGGAGAGGTCTCGGGCAGGGCCCAGCCGTGGAACTCGGCGAACGGCCCCTCGACCGCGTCCCGCGTGGCGGACAGGTACCCCTCGATGACGACCTCGGCGGAGGCCGGTACCTCGAGGTCGTTGGTCTCGCACTTGACGACGTCGACGGGGCGGCCGAGGAGTGCGCCGAGGTAGGCACCCTCGTCGACCTCGGTGGGTACGGTCATGCCGCCGACGACGGCGGCGCCGGGGTCGCCGCCCTGGAACAGGGCGTAGGGCATCGGCTGGCCGAGGGCCTCCCACTCGCGCCAGATCATGCCGAGGTGCTGGCCGGGCAGGACCAGTCCGGTCATGTGCCGGCCGTCGATCATCATGATCCGGGAGATCGACCAGTTGGTCCACCGGCCGTCGGGGGTCCGGGCGACGATCACGCCCCAGGTGTTGACGTAGGGTCCGCCGTCGCCCTCGTGGACGACCGGGATCGGGAACCGGTCCAGGCTGGCGTCGTCGCCGGTGAGAACGTGCTGCTTGCAGGGCGCGCCGTCGCCGGTCACCCGCCTGGGCGGCAGCAGTTCACCGGTGCCGGCCTGCGCGAGCCGCTCGACGAGTTCGGCGGCGGTCGTCGTGTAGGGCAGGCCCAGCGAGAGGGAGATCCGGGCCAGCGGATGCCCCGGGATGCTCGACAGGGCGCCCGGGGCGCCGACCATGCGGAAGCCCTCGCGGGCGCCCTTGAGGTGTTCGAAGAAGGGGGCGGGGCGGCCGTTCTCGGTGGAACGCCGGGTGACGGCGGACGCCTCCAGGTCCGGGTCGACCACCCGGGAGACGCGCTGGAGGTCGCCCAGCTCCTCGAGCCGGGCGAGGTAGGACCGGAAATCAGTGGTTTCGGACATCAGTTGATTGCACCTTTCGAAGTCGATGCGGCCGGACGGGGCATTCCGTCCCAGCGCCGCGCGGACGGCACCTGGATGCCGAGCTGGTCAAGCACCCGGACGGCGAGGTGCCTGACCAGGTCGTCGATCGTGTCCGGGCGGTTGTAGAAGGCCGGCATCGGCGGCACGATCCGCGCCCCCATCCGGGCCAGCGCCAGCATGTTCTCCAGATGGATCTCGCTCAGCGGGGTCTCCCTGGGCACCAGCACCAGAGGGCGTCGCTCCTTCAGCGTGACGTCGGCGGCCCGCGGGATCAGACCGTCCGCGTACCCGGTACGGATCCCGGCCAGGGTCTTCATGCTGCACGGCGCCACGATCATGCCGTCCACCGGGAACGACCCCGACGAGATCGCCGCACCCTGGTCGTTCCACGCGTAGGTCACGTCCGCGAGGTCGGTGACCTCGCGGACCGAGAGGTCGGTCTCCAGATGGATCGTCGCCCTGGCCCACTGGGACAGCACGAGATGGGTCTCCACGTCGGGCTGCTCCCGCAGCAGCCTCAGCAGTTCGACACCCAGGACGGCGCCGGTCGCCCCGGTCATCCCCAAGATCACCCGTCGCGGCATGTCCATCACCTTCCGTACACGGTAATTCCGTACACGGATTAATGTAGAGCACCAGGCTTGCGATGGCAAACACTCCGTGTACGGAATGACAGTGGACGGAGGTAATCTGGACGTATGACGACAGGAGCGCGGTACGACGGAACGCTGGAAGACGGCATGGCCCACCAGCTACGACGGGCCTCGCAGGCGGTCAACGCCTCGTGGCAGCTGCACTGCGGTGGCGACCTCACACCGCCGCAGTACGCCGTGCTCCATGTCCTGGACGAACAGGGAAGCCTCGATCAGAAGTCCCTCGGCGCACACGCCGCGGTCGACCGGTCGACGCTCACTCCCCTGCTCGACCGGCTGGTGGCGCGTGGCCTCGTCACCAAGAACACGGATCCCGACAACCGCCGCAGGCAGCTGATCACGCTGACCGACGCCGGGCGCGAGCGGGCGGCGCTGGGCCGCGATCAGGTGCGGGAGACGAGCCGCTGGATCGAGGAGCTGCTCGGCCCCGACCGCCTCGCGACGCTGACCCTGCTGCTCAAGGAACTCGGGGACGCGGGCCGCACGCAGTAGCGTCCTTCGCGTTAACCCTCAAGTCATCGCGGCATGCTCAGCGCACGGGCGAGTCGATGCGCTGGACGATGCGCTCGGCGTCCTGGCCCAGCCGGCGAAGACGCTCGGGGGACAGGTTGTCCACGACGAGGTGCCGGACGTGGGCCACATGACCGGGCGCGGCCGACTCCAGCTTCCGTATACCGTCGGGCAGCAGTACGGCGTTGGTGAAACGCCCGTCGTCGGGGTCCGGTTCACGCCGGACGTAACCGCGCTTCTCCAGCCGCTTCATCAGGTGCGACAGCCTGGACAGCGATGAGTTGACGACCTCGGCCAGGCTGCTCATGCGCAGGGTCCGGTCGGGGGCCTCGGAGAGCATGGCCAGGGCCATGTACTCGACCATGCTCAGGTCCGCGTCCCGCTGCAACTGGGCGTCCAGGGCCCAGGGCAGCCGGGTGATGAGCCGTACCACCGACATCCAGGAGGCCAGTTCGGCCGGCGTGAGCCAGGGGTCGGCCTGCTCGCCGGTCTGCGGCGACGCGTCGGAGGTGGTCATTTCGGGAGCGTATCAGCCTCGGCGCGCCGGACAGAGGCCTGCGGCACCGGTTCGAGCGCGGCGCCGCACCGGCCGGGCGCGCACCGCTCGATCACCTCGGATCGCTTGCCCCTTCATGTGATCCGAGTCAAGGCCGACCCGGCGTGCCGAGGACGCCGGACGGCGGAACGATCTCCTTCTTGAGGATCTTGCCGGTGGGCCCCTTGGGCAGGGCGTCCACGAGCCACACCTTCCGCGGGTACTTGTAGGCGGCGACCCGCCCCTTGACGTACGCACGCAGTTCCTCGGCGGTCGTCCGGGCCCCCGGCCGGAGCACGACCGCCGCGCCCACCTCCTCGCCCAGATCGGGGTTGGGGATACCGATGACCGCCGCGTCGGCCACCGCCGGGTGCTCGTACAGCACACCTTCGATCTCGCGGGGGTACACGTTGTACCCGCCCCGGATGATCACGTCCTTCTGCCGTCCGACGATCCAGAGGTAGCCGTCCTGGTCCAGCCGGCCGAGGTCGCCGGTGCGGAACCAGCCGTCCCTGATCGCGGCGGCCGTCTCCGCGGGGCGCCCCCAGTACCCCTTCATCACGTTGTGCCCGCGGACCGTGATCTCGCCGGCCTCCCCCCGCGGTACCTCCCGGCCGTTGTCGGCGTCGACCACGCGCACCTCGACACCCGGGATCGGGACGCCGACCGAACCGGGCCTGGGTCCGGCCCGCAGGGTGTTGGCCGCGACGACCGGCGAGGTCTCCGACAGCCCGTAGCCCTCCAGTACGGCGCAGCCGAACGCGGCCCGGAAGTCGAGCTGCACCTGGACGGGCAACTCGGCACCACCGGCGAGACACACCCGCAGCCGGGAGACGTCGTAGACCTTCTTGCCGGGCTCCCGCACCAGCCTGCTGTACACCGTCGGCACCCCGGCGAAGACCGTCACCCCGTGCTTCTCGACGATCTCCAGGGTCTGCGCCGCGTCGAAGCGCGGCAGCAGCGTGAGGCACGCGCCGGAGACCACGGCGGCGTTGAGGGTGCAGGTCTGCCCGAAGGCGTGGAACAGCGGCAGCCCGCCGAAGATCACGTCGTCGGCCGTGAGACCGAGCAGCTCGGTGGCCACGACCTGGCAGTTGCGGGCGAGGTTGGCGTGGGTCAGTTCGGCACCCTTCGGCTGACCGGTCGTCCCCGAGGTGTAGAGAACGACCGCCGTGTCGTCGTCATGACGGTCCGCCATGTCTGCCGACGGCGAGGCGGCGTCCGGCAGTTCGTCGAACGAGTCGGGACCGACGACGACCGCCTCCGCGTCGGCCTGGCGCGCACCGGCGTGTGCCTCGTCGGCGAAGTCGTGCCAGGCGAACAGCAGCCGGGCGCCCGAGTCGCCGAGGTGATAGGCGACCTCGCGGGACTTGAGCAGGGGATTCATCGGGACGACGACGCCACCGGCCCGGAGTACGCCGTAGTACACGAAGGCGAACTCCGGCACGTTGGGCAGCATGACCGCGACTCGGTCGCCGGGCCGCACGCCACGATCGCGCAGCAGCCCCGCCGTCCACGCGCTGCGCCGGTCCAGCATGCGGTAGGAGAGGGTGGCGTCCCCGAGGCGGAGCACGGGGTGGTCCGGATACGTCCGAGCGCCGTCGACCACGTGATGTGCGAGGTTCATGTGAGCCGACGCTAGGCGCGCGGCGCACGGAAATCACTGGGCCCGCGATACGACCCCGGGACCCGAATTGGTGCCGCTGGAACATTCCGCGGGTAGCTTTGAGGAATGATTCCGGAGCACCCAGAAGCCGCAAGGCAACTGTCCGTGGTCGCGGCGAACGTAGGGTCACATCTCCCGGAGGTCGGCAACGACGTCGGGCAGTATGTTCTCGCCGAGATAGCGGAACTCAGGGGCGACTCGACCATTGTCAAAATGATGCAGGCAAGCGTCACGGAAAACGTCGGCACGCTGTTGCATGTCTTCGAGAACGACATCGATCTGGAGAAAGTCGAGGCACCCGCGGCCGCGCTTGAGTACGCGCGGAGACTGGCTCAGCGGGGAATTCCCCTCAGTGCGTTGATCAGGGCCTACCGGATCGGGCACTGGCGTTTTCTGCAGTGGTGTCTGGACGAGCTCGACCGGCAGAACGCCGACGAAGAGCTCGCCGTCACGACCAACCGGCGCATGCTGCACGTGAGCTTCGGTTACATCGACCAGGTCACCGAGCAGGTCATCGCGATCTACCAACATGAACGGGACAACTGGCTGCTCAGCCAGACCGCGGCGCGCGCCGCCCGCGTGCGCGACATCCTCACCGCGGGCGACGTCGACCTCAACCGGGTGGAACCGTCGCTCGGTTACCGGCTTCGGCAGAATCATCTCGGGCTGGTGGCGTGGCTGCCCACCCTGACCGACGAGGGTGCCGGACTCGCCCGGCTGCACCGGATCACCGAAGAGATCGCCCAGCGGCTCGGCTGCGCCTCCAGACCGCTGTTCGTCCCCCGGGACGCGATCGTGTCCTGGACCTGGCTTCCGCTGGGCTCGAACAGCGACGTCCCGTGGAACGAGGTGTCGGACGTGCTGGAGCGTGCCGATCCCTCCCTGCACATATGCGCCGGGAGCGTGGGGTACGGCATCGAGGGATTCCGCACCACCCACCGGCAGGCACTGCGTGCGCAGGAACTCGCGGCGGTGGCCGACCCGGTCCCCCGGTTCACCGAATTCTCCACCGTCGCCCCCATCGCCCTGATGGCCACGAACATCGACGACATCCGCGCCTGGGTGTGGTGCGTTCTCGGCCCGCTGGCCGTCGACGACGAGAACAGCGCGCGGCTCCGGGAGACCGCTCAGATCTTCCTTGACAGCGGCTGCAGTTACACCGCCACCGCCGCCGCGCAGATTCTGCACAAGAACACCGTGCAATACCGCATCCGAAAAGCCGAGGAAATGATCGGCCATCCGGTCCAGAAAGAGCACACCGATCTGGAGATCGCGCTGCGTGCCGTCCAGTACCTCGGCACGGCGCTCCTGCGCACGAGCGCGGAGTGAAGCGGCCGGGCGCTCAGGGGTTGTCGGGTCAGCGGCCCTGCCAGTGCGGTTGGCGCCGCTCAGCGAACGCGTGGGCACCCTCCTGGGCGTCGTGGGAGGCCAGTACGGGCGCGGTGATCAGGTCCTGGTCGACGAAGGCGTCCTGCTCGCTGAAGGCCCGCCGTTCGTTGACGACACGTTTGACGGCCTCGATGGCCAGGGGCGCGTTGAGCGCGATGCTGCTGGCCAGATCCATGGCCCGCGTCAGGGCCTGGCCCGGTTCGGTGAGCTCGTTGACCAGACCGAACCGCTCGGCGCGCTCGGCGGGCAGCGACTCGCCCGTGAGCAGGAGTTCGAGCGCGATGTTGTGCGGGATGCGCTCGGGCAGCCGTAGCATGCCCCCTTCGGGCGGCACGATGCCGTAGCGGACCTCGGTCTGGCCGAAGGTGGCGTTCCGCGCGGCCACGATCATGTCGCAGGCGAGCGCCATCTCGGTGCCGCCGCCCAGCGCGTAGCCCTCGACGGCGGCGATCAGCGGGGTCGAGATTTTGGCGCGGGTGATGCCCGCGAAGCCCCGGCCCTCGATGATGGGCAGGTCGCCGGCCGCGAAGGCCTTGAGGTCCATCCCCGCGCTGAAGACGCCGCCGGCACCGGTGAGGATGCCGACCCTGAGGTCCTCGTGGGCCTCGAGGTGGTCGACGGCGGCGGCGAGGGCTCGTGCGGTGGCCCCGTCGATGGCGTTGCGGGCCTGGGGCCGGTCTATCGTGATCACGAAGATGCCGTCGATCTCCTCGGTCCGTACGGTCGGTGTGTTCGCGTCCGTGGTCATGACGTGTTTCCCTTCTCTTCCTCACGCTGCTGGTCGTGACATTCCCTCGCGCCCCGGAGCCCCGGCTTCAGCCGACGGCCGCGGCTTTGCGCAACTGCTCTATCCCGGTGGTGTCGAAGCCGAGGTCGCGGAGTACGGAATCGGTGTGTTCGCCCAGGTCGGGGGCCGGGCGCGGGGGGACCTTCGGCTCCTGGTCGAGCCGCACGGGGCTGTCGACCGTCAGGTGCGGTTCCGCGTTGCCGTCGTCGATCGGCACAAGGATCCCGTTGGCGACGAGCTGGGGGTCGTGGGCGAACTCCTCGATCGTCTGGGCGACTCCGTAGGTGAGTCCCGCGGCGTCGAGCACCTCACGCCACTCGGCCAGCGGACGGGCCGCGAACGTCTTGTCCAGCACGCCGACGATCTCGGCGGCGTGCGCGCGGCGGCTCTGCGAGTCGGCGTAGTGCGGGTTCTCGATGGCCTCGGGGTGGCCGATGGCCTGAAGGAACAGGGGGACCTGCTTGTCCTCGTTGGCGAAGGCCAGCAGCAGCCAGCGGTCGTCCGCGGTGCGATAGGCGTTGGCGAGCGCGTTCGGCGGGTCGGTCCGGTCGATCGGACGGGGTGCCTTGCCGCCGACCAGTACGGCCTGCAGCCACATGCCCGCCGCCCAGGCGCCTTCGGCGACCAGGGACGCGGTGACGCGTGCCCCCTCGCCGGTCCGCTCCCGCCGGTACAGCGCGGTCATGATCCCGGCGAACAGGGTGATCGCCGTCGGGTGGTCGCCCGATCCGAACGCGTTGATGGCCGGCGGCGCGTCGTGCTGGCGCGTCACGTCCATGAGGCCGCTGCGCGCCCAGAACGCGGTCACGTCGAACCCGGGCAGGTGGGCGTCCGGGCCCTGTTCGCCGAAGCCGGTGACATCGGCGTAGATCAGCCGGGCGTTGAGCGGGGCCAGGTCGTCGTACTCCAGCCCCAGCTTGGCGCGGGTGTGCGGCGGGAAGTTGGTCACCAGGACGTCCGCCCAGGTCACCAGCCGTTCTACGACGGCGCGGGCGTCGGGTGACTTCAGGTTGAGGGCGATGCTGCGCTTGTTGCGGTTGTCCAGCTGCCAGGGGTAGTTGACGCCCTCGACACGGGGGTTCGGTGGCATTCGGCTGAGCGACCGGTAGGCGTCTCCGGACCCCGGTGGTTCCACCTTGACGACGTCGGCGCCGAAGTCGCCGAGGATGGTGGCCGCGGCGGGCCCGGCGATGAAGCTCGCCAGATCGACGACGTGCAGTCCCTCCAGCAGTGGCGTGTTGCTCATGACGAATCCTTGTCCTCGATGTGTCCTCGGCTTGTCCTCGGCTTGTCCTCGATGGGTCGCGCGCGGCGCCCGAGGGGGTGACAGCCCCGGCAGGGCGCCGTGGCACGCGCCGGGTCAGTGGTGGCTGGGCGTCCCGGGCACGAAGGCGTTGTAGCCGGTGATGTCACGGCCGACGATCAGCGCCTGCACGGTGTCGGTGCCCTCGTAGGTGTCGATCGCCTCGATGTCGCACAGGTGCCGGGCCACGTGGTAGTCGAGCAGGATGCCGTTGCCGCCGAGCATGTCGCGGGCGTCGGCGAGGATGGCCCGGGCCCGTTCGGTGTAGTGCATCTTGGCCAGCGCGACCCGGGGCATCGAGTACTCGCCCTCGTCCAGGAGCTGGCTCAGCCGGAACTGCATGCAGAGCATGTCGGTGATGTCGGCGAGCATCCGGGAGAGCCGGTACTGGATGAGCTGGAACGCGGCCAGCGGCATCCCGAACTGCCTGCGCTGCTTGGCGTAGGCCAGTGCCGTCTCGTAACCGGCGACGGCGGCGCCGATCGACTCCCAGGCGACGCAGAAGCGCGAGGCCAGCAGGACCTTCTCGGTGTCACGGAAGGTGTGGACGTTCGCCAGCCGGTTCGCGGCCGGCACCCGGACGTCGGTGAGGGAGATCTGCGCGTTCTGCACACAGCGCAGCGCGGTCTTGCCCTTGATGACCTGGGCGTCGAACCCGGGCGTGCCCTTCTCGACCACGTAGCCGCCCACGTGCCCGTCGTCGCCGCGGGCCCAGATGATCGAGTAGTCGGCGAAGGTCGCGTTGCCGATCCACCGCTTGTGGCCGTTGATGACGTAGGAGTCGCCGTCCTGGTGTGCGGTCGTCTCCAGCTTGACCACGTCCGAGCCGTGCGTGGGCTCGGTCAGACCGAAGGCGCCGAGCTTCTCCATCCGGGCCATCGGCGGCAGGAAGCGCTGCTTCTGTTCCTCGGAGCCCAGCAGTGCGATCGATGTCATGGCCAGGGCCGAGTGGACGCCCATCATGGTCGACATGCTCAGATCGCCCCGGGCCAGTTCGAGGATCACCAGGCCCGCCGTCACATTGCTCATCCCCGGGCAGCCGTAACCGGAGATCTGGAACCCCGCGATGTCCAGTCCCGCCATCTTGGGCACCAGTTCGAAGGGGAACTCCGCCCGTTCCCAGTACGGGTTGATGACCGGGATGACCTCCTGGTCCATGAACTCGCGGACCTTCTTCTTCAGGGCCCGCTGCTCGTCCGTGAGCAGGTGGTCGAGAAGGAAGTAGTCGGAGTACTCCGGTCCGCCCAGCACAGGTGGCTCGACCCCGGAGGAGTTTCCGTTGGGGCTCGCCAGAGCCTGGCCCTGGCCGACCGGTGCACCGTGTGTCGCCTTCATCTGCCGTTCCTTCCGATCGGGGGCTCCGATGGAGTCAGTACGAACGACGCTAGGAGGGAGCGCGGGCACAGCCACTGGGCGCGGAACACCACGTTGTCCACCGATTTGGTGTCCGTGTACCAACGCGGAACACCCCATGTGCCGCGGTACCAAGGAAGCGTCGGAATCCTGGGCGCGCGGCCCGATGTGCCCGCCCTCGGGTCGGTCGAGGGTTGCCCCAGGCACACCGCCCTTCTCGGACCGTCAGGAGCAGTGATCACTCATGACAACGCACAGGCCCGTCCACCGTGTGGCGATCGTCGGGACCGGGACGATCGGTGCGAGCTGGGCGACGCACTATCTCGTCCGTGGTTTCGACGTCACGGCGACCGACCCGTCCCCGACCGCCGAGGCGGCCCTGCGGTCGTATGTGGAAGGCGCGTGGGACACGGCCGCCTCGATCGGACTCGCGCCCGGCGCCTCGCCCGAACGTCTCGGTTTCACCGCGGACATGCGTCAGGCCGTCTCGGACGCCGACTTCGTGCAGGAGAACGCCCCCGAACGCCCGGAGCTCAAGGTCAAGCTGTTCGCCGACATCGACGATGCCGCACCGTCGGACGCCGTCATCGCGTCGAGTTCGTCGACGATCACGATGAGCGTCATGCAGGCCGAGTGCCGGCATCCGGAACGGACCGTCATCGGTCATCCCTTCAACCCCCCGCACGTCGTGCCGCTGGTCGAGGTCGTCGGCGGCACGCGGACCGCTCCGGAGACGGTCCGGGACGCCATGGAGTTCTACGCCTCGATCGGCAAGAAACCGATCCATCTGAAGAAGGAGTTGCCCGGGCACGTCGCCAACCGCATCCAGGCCGCGCTGTACCGGGAGGTCGTGTACCTGGTACAGGAGGGCGTACTCGACGTGGCGGACTCCGACGACGCGGTGTCCTGGGGGCCGGGGCTGCGCTGGGGCGTGATGGGTCCCCATCTGCTGTGGCACCTCGGGGGCGGCGAGGGCGGCATCCAGCACTTCATGGAGACCCTCATGCCGGTCATGGTCGAGTCCTGGAAGAAGTTGGGCACCCCCGAGTTCACGCCCGAACTCCAGGAGACCATCGTGGGCGGTGTCCTCAAGGAGGCGGACGGCCACTCGGTCGACGACCTGGCCGCCCGGCGTGACGCCATGCTCTCGGCCCTGCTGGCCGTGCGCGCGCAGCACGACCCGTCCGGTCCGACCGGCACGGCGGCCACTTCGGACACGAAGGAGGGAACGTGATGGGCGGGAACGTGATGGGCGACCGGGAAAGGCTGTTCGTGCTGGAGGCGAGCGGCGGCGGCCGGCTGTTCTCCGTGAACCCCGACGGCTCCGACAAGCAGGTTCTCGTCACCGGGTGCCGGATCCCCGACGGGGTGGCCGTCGACACGTCGGCCGGACACATCTACTGGACGAACATGGGTGTGCCGTCGGAGAACGACGGCTCGATCGAGCGCGTGGACCTGGACGGCGGCAACCGGACGACGATCGTCCCCGAGGGCGCCACGCACACGCCGAAACAGCTCCATCTGGAGGCCGCGGAGCGGAAGCTGTACTGGGGTGACCGCGAGGGCATGCGGGTCATGCGCTGCGACCTCGACGGCTCGAACATCGAGACCCTCGTACAGACCGGGCAGGGCGACGAGGACCGCCGCGACGAGACCAACTGGTGTGTGGGCGTCACCGTCGATCCCGTCGGCGGAAACCTCTACTGGTCCCAGAAGGGCCCCAGCGACGCCGGGCTCGGCAGGATCCTGCGGGCCGCACTCGCCGTACCCGCCGGGGAGACGGCGGCCGGGCGCACCGACATCGAGGTGCTGTTCGAGGAACTGCCCGAACCGATCGACCTCGAAGTCGACCTCAATGAGCGGGCGTTGTACTGGACGGACCGCGGGGACCCGCCGAAGGGCAACACCGTCAACCGTTCCCCGCTGGATCCGCCGGACGGTCAGTGGACGTCCGAGATCCTTCTGACCCACCTCATGGAAGGCATCGGCATCGCCCTCGACCCGGACGGCCACCACATGTATGTGACCGACCTGGCCGGGAGCGTCTACGCGGCCGGTCTCGACGGATCGGACCGCAAGGAGATCCTCGCCGCACAGGGCAACCTCACGGGCATCGCCCGCTCCGTGCTGCGCGGCTAGCCCCCGGGAACCGTCAGGACGCGAACGGCACCTGCGCCGAGGGGGCGTCGCTCCTCCCGAAGGGATGCCGCCACACCCCCTCCGCGGCCAGGCGGGGCAGCACCCCTTCCCCGAACCAGTACGCCTCCTCCAGATGCGGATACCCGGACAGCACGAACTCCTCGATACCGAGGGCCGCGTACTCCTTGATGCGGGCGGCGACCTCCTCGTGCGAGCCGACCAGGGCGGTGCCCGCGCCGCCGCGTACCAGCCCGATGCCCGCCCAGAGGTTGGGATGGATCTCCAGCGCGTCCCGTCGGCCGCCGTGCAGCGCCAGCATCCGCTGCTGCCCCGCGGACTCGCTGCGGGCGAGCCCGGTCTGCACCGACCGCACGGTCTCCGGGTCGAACCCGTCGAGCAGCCGGTTCGCCTCGGCCCAGGCCTGCTCCGAGGTGTCCCGGGTGATGACGTGCAACCGGATCCCGAACCGCAGGGTGCGCCCCTGCTCCGCCGCCAGCTTGCGGATCCAGGCGATCTTCTCGGCGACCTGCGCCGGCGGTTCGCCCCAGGTGAGGTACACGTCCACGTGCCGGGCCGCGACCTCCCCGGCGACCGGTGAGGACCCCCCGAAGTACACCTCGGGAACCGGGTCCGGCACCCGGGCCAGCTTCGCGTCCTCGACCCGAAGGTGCTCGCCTTCCAGGTCGACGGTCTTCCCCTCCCACAACTTCCGTACGACCTCCAGGAATTCTCCGGTACGGCGGTACCGCGCGTCCTTGTCGAGGAAGTCTCCGTAGGCCCGCTGCTCGTGGCTCTCGCCCCCGGTCACCACGTTGAGCAGCAGCCGTCCCCCGGTCTGCCGCTGGAACGTGGACGCCATCTGCGCGGCGAGCGTGGGCGAGACGAAGCCCGGCCGGAAGGCGACCAGGAACTTCAGCCGTTCGGTGTGCTGGCTGACCATGGCCGTGGTCAGCCAGGCGTCCTCGCACCAGGCGCCGGTGGGGGTGAGCGCCCCCACGAAGCCGAGGTCCTCCGCGGCCTTGGCGATCTGGCTCAGATAGGCGACCGTCGGCGGCCGGTCCCGGCCGGAGGCCGTCGCCGGGGTGCCGTGACCGCCGCCGACGACATGGCGGCTGTCCCCGTTGGTGGGCAGGAACCAGTGGAAGGTGAGGGACACGAGGGTTTCTCCGATCGAGTGGGGCCCTGGGGGGTCACAGCAGGCCGTGGCGGGGCGGCAGGGTGCCGCTGAGCACGTACCGGCCGATGTGCTGGATCTTCCAGCGCGGCGGGTCGTGCAGGGTGTGGGTGCGGGCGTCCCGCCAGTACCGGTGCAGATTCAGGGAGTTGAGCGCGGAGCGGGTCCCGGACACCTCGAAGAGCGCTCCGGCGACGGCCACGGCCGCCTCGGCCGCCTGTACCTTCGCGGCGGCCACGGCGATGGAGGCCTCGGCGGCCGACTCGTCGGTGAGCCGGGCGGCCGCCGCGTCGACGGCGCGGGCTCCCTCCCGCAGCAGCGCCTCGGACGCCCTTGCCTGGACGGCCAGTTCACCGAACCGCTGGATCAGCAACGGGTCCTCGGCGGCGCTCTCCGCGCCGCTCTCGAACCACGGCCGGCTCTTGGTGCGCACGAACTCCGCCGCCTCGGCCAGCGCCGCCCCGGCGATCCCCACGTCGATGGCGGCGTGCAG
Organism: Streptomyces sp. NPDC007157; assembly: GCF_040634235.1. NCBI lineage: Bacteria > Bacillati > Actinomycetota > Actinomycetes > Kitasatosporales > Streptomycetaceae > Streptomyces > Streptomyces sp. NPDC007157. The sequence goes on along the minus strand of NZ_JBEYFE010000025.1, from coordinate 15,717 downwards.
CAACTGGGCCACCGCGCCATGGAGTTGCGGCCCCTGGAAGGTCAGGTGGTGGGGCAGCACCCGGTCGGCGGGTACCGGAACGCCGTCCAGGCGGACCGTCCCGCTGGCGGTCGTACGCTGCCCCATGCCGTCCCAGTCGTCGACGACGGTCAGGCCGGGCGCGTCCCGGGGGACGTACGCGACATGCAGGTTGTCGTCCTCGGCGCGGGCGAGTACGGGGATCCAGTCGGCGAAGAGGGCGCCGGTGGAGTAGTGCTTGACGCCCCGCAGCACATGCGATCCGTCCGCCGCGCGCTCCAGCCGGGTCCGGATGTCCTGGACGTGCTTGGTCCCCGCCTCGGACTGCGCGTTCCCGAGCCGGCTGCCGGCGAGCAGTTCGGCGAAGAAGAACTTCCGCTGATCCTCGGTGCCCTGACGGCGTATCACGTTGACGTACACGAAGTGGCTCTGCGGAATCTGGGCGAGGCTCGCGTCGGCCGAGCCGAGCAGCCGGAAGATCTCGGCGAGGGTCGACGCGCTGACGTCCGCTCCCCCGTACTCGGCGGGGACGGTCACGGCCAGCAGGCCCGAGGCCGACAGGCGGTCCAGCTCGGCGCGGGGCAGCCGGCGGTCGGCGTCCCGCCCGGCCGCCCCGGCCCGGAACTCCTCGGCGAGAGCCGCCGCCACGGCGAGGGCCTCCGCCTCGTCGGTGATGACATGTGCGGTCATCGGTTCAGCCCGCCGCGGCGAGGACGGGCCGCCGGCCGAGCGCGGCCGAGAACTGGTCCACGATCGGGTGGAGTGCCTCGGTGACGGCCGGTGCGAGGGCGAGTGTGCCGTCCTCCCGTACGGTGATGTCCTTGTCGAGGGTGAACCAGCCCTGGACTATATGGGCGGCGCCCATGGAGCTGAGCACCGGGCGGAGCGCGTAGTCGATGGCGAGGACATGCGCGGTGGAACCCCCGCTGGCCAGGGGCAGCACGGTCTTGCCGGTGAGCGCGTACTGCGGGAGCAGGTCCAGCAGGGCCTTGAGCACACCGGAGTACGACGCCTTGTAGACCGGGGTGCCGACGACGACCCCGTCGGCGCGGGCGAACAGCTCGGTCGCCTCGACGATCGCCGGGTGCCGGAAGTCCGCGCCGAGCAGCGCCTCGGCGGGGACGGTGCGGATGTCGAGCGGGATCACCTCGTGCCCGTGGGCGATCAGCCGCTGGTCCAGATGGCGCAGCAGCCGGGCGGTGCGCGAGGAGGCGGAGGGGCTGCCGGAGACGGAGAGGACGGTGGCCATGAGTGCCTCTTTCTGGGAGCCCGGGTGCCCGTACGGGACGGGCGCCCGGCGGGGGACGGTCAGGCGTGGGCCGGAGCGGGCTCGGGCGCGCGGTCCGGGAGCCCGGCCTCCAGTTCGCGGACCAGGGGCAGCACGCGCTTGCCGAAGTACTCGACCTCCTCGTGGTAGTGCAGGAAGCCAAGCAGAAAGAGGTCCACGCCGAGCTGCTTGTAGGCGACGACGCGCTCGGCGATCTGCTCGGGGGTGCCGATCAGCCCGGTGCGGAAACCGTCGTTGTACTGGACGAGGTCCTCGAAGGTGGAGTCCTGCCACATGCCCTTGCCGTCCGCGCTGGACCGGCCGGCCTGTTTCACGGCCGCTCCGAACCCCTCGACGGCCTCGCTGTCGGCCTTGGCGATGATCTCGCGGAGCGTGTCGCGGGCCTCGGCCTCGGTGTCGCGGGCGATGAGGAAGCCGTTGAGACCGAACCTCGGTGGCGTACGGCCGGCTTCGGCGGCGGACTTGCGGACGTCGTTGATCTGCTCGGTCACCCCGTCGAAGTCCTTGCCGTTGGAGAAGTACCAGTCGGAGACGCGACCGGCCATGGCACGCGCGGCGGTGGAGTTGCCGCCCTGGAAGATCTCGGGGTGCGGGCGCTCGGGGGTGTTGAGCGGCTTGGGCTTGAGGGAGAAGTCCCGCAACCGGTAGAAGTCGCCGGCGAGTTCGGTGTGGTCCTCGGTCCAGATCTGGCGCAGGGCGCGGATGAACTCCTCGGCCCGGCGGTAGCGTTCGTCGTGCTCCAGCCATGGTTCGCCGAGTGCGGTGAACTCCCCCTTGAACCAGCCCGACACGACGTTCACGGCGAACCGGCCGTTGGAGAGGTGATCGGCGGTGGCACCGAACTTGGCGAGCACGCCTGGATGCCACAGCCCGGGGTGGACGGCGGCGATCACCTTCAGGCGCTCGGTGGCGAGCAGCAGCGCGAGGCTGAAGCCGGTCGACTCGTGCTGGTACTCGGCGCCATAACTGGCCATGTAGCGCACCTGGCTGAGCGCGTACTCGAAGCCGTTGTTCTCGGCGAGCACGGCGAGTTCTCGGTTGTAGTCGTATCCCCAGTCGGTGCGCTGCTCGATGTTGCTGGTGACGAGTCCTCCGCTGACATTGGGGACCCAGTAGGCGAATTTCAAGGGCGCGGCGGGCATGCGGAACTCCTGTTGCGAGTTTTTCGGGCACGCCGGAATTCAAAGGGCGCACCATGCGATCAATGAGATCGACGCACGGGCACGGTGAATTTCAGGCGGGAGGCAGAGGAAGGGCGGGCGCGGCGGATCGTGGGCCGGTGATCAGGCCGCGGCGCAACAGGAGGCGCTGGAGACGCGCGCGAGGTCGACGTGGCGTCGCCGCGTGAGGTCCAGTCGCATCTTCATGCCGTCGATGGTGGCAGTCGGCGCCGAGAGCCGTCAAGGAAAACCCGACCGGTCTCGTATCGCGGACCATTGGATTTCACGAACGTGTGACAGGGAAAACCTTGAACACGCGCCGAACGGCGACGCATTCTGCCGGGGTGCGGACCGAACAGCTGGAATACATAGCGGCCGTGACCCGGCTCGGCTCACTGCGCCGGGCGGCCGACGAACTGCGCCTGTCGCAGCCCGCGCTGAGCGAGACCGTCCGGAACCTGGAACGGGAGCTGGGTGTCGACCTGCTGGAGCGCAAGCGCACCGGGGCGACCATGAGCGCGGCCGGACAGGAGCTGTTGCCGCGCATCGTCGAGGTGCTGGAGGCGGTGGACCGGCTGCGGGTGGCGGCGGGCGAGCAGCACCGCATCAGCCGTATGGTGCGCGTCGGCACGGTCAACGCGGCGACCGTGCCCCTGCTCATCCCGGTGCTGCGGGACTTCCGGGCCACGCATCCGGTCACCCAGGTCGAGGTGGTGGGCGCGCAGCAGACGGAGATCCACCGGGGCCTCGCCGAGGGCGGTTTCGACCTGGGACTGGTGAACCACCTCGACGGCGACGACGTACCCGCCGGCTTCGAGGCCACCGAGCTGCTGCGCGGCCGGCCGGTGGTGTGCGTACGGCCGGACAGCCCGCTCGCCGGCCGGGCCGAGGTGTCGGTCGACGACCTGCTCACCGTGGAGCTGATCGCCATGCGCACGGGCTATGTGATGCACCGCTATGTGCACCGGCTGCTGGCGGACCGTACCCCCGTCTTCTCGTACTCGACCGACGGTGCCGAGATGGGGAAGCTGATGGTCGCGGAGGGGCTCGGGGCGACGGTGCTGCCGGACTTCAGTGTGGTCGGGGACCCGCTGGAGCGCGCCGGGACGATCGTGTGCCGGCCGCTGGCCGGGGACACCACCGAGGTGGTGCTGACGCTCCAGCGCCGACGGGCCGAGGCGGTGCCGCAGGCGGCGCGGGATCTGCTGGAGACGTTCGTGCACCGGGCCCGCGAGCTGGGCGGAACGGTCGCGCAGCAGCCCTGAGCGAAGTGACGGCAGGTCCGGACCGATATCCACACACGGGAACAGGGCGCCGGGAGGCTGCCCGGTTCAGGCGCCCTGCCCGGACCCTCTGCCCAGACCCTCTGTCCGGACCAGCCGTCAAAATCGGCTCGCCCCCGGATTCCTCCCACGCCTCTCCGCAGCCGCCCGGTTGTCGGGTTCCGGCCCGTTCGGACCCACCGCGGCGAAGGGCCGGGGACTATGCTGGTGAACGGACGCCCAGGACCCCGGTGGACGCACGGCCTGCTGACCACGATGCCACGGGAGCGGATTCTCGTCCGGACCCGTCGCATCTTCGAGGAGATCCCTGTCGGGCACCGAGCCTCGGAGCACGGAACCCCGACCTGGTGACCCACCCGCGTCCTCGCCCGCCCCGACCTCGGTCGCACCCCGCCGGATACGAAGCCCGGCGCCTCGCGGGCGGTGCCCGGTAGCGGTCCCGAGGACACCTGAACGGCTGGAACAGAGGTGTCATGCCTTACTCTGCGGCTGTCCATCCGCCGGCAGGGCTCGCGTCCGCTAGCGCCGCTCTCGTCCCCTCCGGCGGGCGGGGGCGCCATGATCACCCCTCCGGCCCGCGGCCAGCCGTGCGGCGGAGGAGGTTGCGAGCGACCCGCCGTGGCAGCGATGTGCCCGCGCCGGCCCAGCCACCGGCAGGCCGCCTGTTCCCGCGGGGATCTCGCGGGTCCGTCGCGGAGTTTCGCGCAGCGGCGTTCGGCGAGGATGCTCGTGAGCCGAGCCCGGAAGTCCGTCCAGGACGTCTCGTCGGCGCCGTACGGCAGTCCGGCTTCCCCGTGGTGATCGCACAGACCGCGGCCCTGGCGGGCTGCGGGTTCGGACCTTCCCCGGGGTGGCGGCACCGGTGGCTCCCCCACGCGGCCCCAGCCCCCCGTGTCGTAGGCGATGACGACTTCGGGTGGCCGGGATTCGACGGAGCGCTTCCGCCCGCCGTCGGCCGGATCACCGGCGCCGGCGCTCCCCCTTCGATCCGGTGGTCACCGTGATCCCCGGCAGCCGGTCGGCGCGGATCCAGGCTCTCGTGGCCGAGCAGGCGGCCCTGCGCGGCGCCCGGGTCGGCCTCCTCGACGTGTGTACGGCGGCGGTGACGGCGCTGCCGGTCGGCGGGGCCGGGGTGTCCGCGATGTCCCGCGGGCGGGCGAGTCATCCGCTGTGCAGCACCAACTCCGTCAGCCGGCAGTTGGAAGAGCTCCAGCTCACACTGGGCGAGGGGCCGTGTGTGGATGCCTTTGTCCTCGGCTCCTCGGTCCTGTGCACCGACTTGTTGGCCGGTGAACTCCAGCGGCACTGGGCGGTGTTCGCCGACGCGGCCCTGGAAGCCGGAGCCAGGGCGGTCTTCGCCTTCCCCCTGCAGATCGGGGCCATCAGCCCCGGCGTACTCGACCTGTACTCCAGCACCTCGGTCGAGCTGGACGCGGACGAGGTGGCCGACGCGATGGCCTTCGCCGACACCGCCACGTTGCTTCTGCTCGACGCCGGGATCAGCGAGACGGGTGTCCCGTCCGACACCGGCGCGTCCGGCACCGACGTGGCCGGCACGGACCGGCCGGACGCCGCACCCTGCGACGACCTGGGCGGCTACCGGGCCGAGATCGACCAGGCCACCGGCATCGTCATGGTCCAGCTCGGCGTCGGCGTCGAGGAAGCGTTCATCCGGCTGCGCGCCCACGCTTACGCCCGGGGGATACGGATCTCGGTGGTCGCCGCCGACGTGGTCGCCCACCGGCTCAGCTTCCCCCGGGAGGCGCCACCGTCCGACTTGAGACCGCCGGATGCGCGGCCGCCCGACGAGGAGCCCTGATGCTCACGCCCCACAAACAGAGGTGTGCACGATGAAGGAACAGCTGATGGCCCGGACGTTCGTCGAGCTGGCGGACAGTCTCGTCGCCGACTTCGACCTCATGGACTTCCTGCGTCTGCTCACCGACCGCTGCGTCGATCTGCTCGACGCGAGTGCGGCGGGCGTCCTGCTCGCCGACCGCGACGGAGTGCTGCGCGTCATGGCCGCCTCCGACGAGCGGGTGCGCCTCCTCGAACTCTTCCAGCTCCAGAACCACGAAGGCCCGTGTCTGGACTGCTTCCACACCGGGATCACCGTTTCCGTTCCCGACCTGCGCGACGAAGCCGCGCGCTGGCCCCTGTTCACCGCCCAGGCCCGGCGCAGCGGCTTCACCTCCGTCCAGGCGCTGCCCATGCGCCTGCGCGACGAGGTCGTCGGCGCCCTCAACCTCTTCCACACCACCCCGGGGCCCATCAGCCCCGCCGCCACCCCCTTCGCACAGGCCCTCGCCGACGTCGCCACCATCAGCCTGCTGCAACAGCGCACCACCGAGCGCAGCACCCTCCTCAACGAACAGCTGCAGACGGCCCTCACCAGCCGCGTGCTGATCGAACAGGCCAAGGGAAAACTCGCCGAGCGCCGCCACACGGACATGGAGCAGGCCTTCACGACGCTGCGCGCCTACGCCCGCGCCCACAACCGCCGCTTGGCGGATGTCGCCCGCGCCTTCATCGACGAAACCGAGCACCTCCCCGGTCTCAGTCCTGAAAATTCCTGATCAGCTCCTGCGAGAAGGGTTCGTCATGCCACTCGGCCCCACTGCCGGGACCTCCCTCGACACTCCGAGCACCCCCGACCACCTCGACGAGGAGGAGCTCAGCGCTCTGGACGCCCACTGGCGGGCGGCGAACTACCTGGCCGTCGGGCAGATCTACCTCATGTCCAACCCTCTGCTGACCGAGCCGTTGGCGCCTGAGCATGTCAAGCCGCGGCTGTTGGGTCACTGGGGCACCTCACCGGGCCTGAACCTGGTCCACACCCACCTCAACAGGGTCGTCAAGGCGAGGAACCTGGACGCGATCTGTGTCTGGGGGCCAGGGCACGGCGGGCCGGCCGTGGTGGCGAACTCCTGGCTGGAGGGCACCTATACCGAGACGTACCCGGACATCACGCGGGACGCGGCAGGCATGACTCGCCTCTTCCGGCAGTTCTCCTTCCCGGGCGGCATCCCCAGTCATGTCGCACCCGAGACCCCCGGATCGATCCACGAGGGCGGCGAGCTGGGTTACTCCCTCTCGCACGCCTATGGGGCCGCGTTCGACAATCCGGGGCTCCTGGTGGCCTGCGTGATCGGCGACGGTGAGGCCGAGACGGGCCCGCTGGCCGCCTCCTGGCACTCGAACAAGTTCCTCGACGCGGTACGGGACGGCGCCGTCCTGCCGATCCTGCACCTCAACGGCTACAAGATCGCCAACCCGACGGTCCTGGCCCGGATACCGGAGCCCGAACTCGACTCCCTGCTCAGGGGATACGGCCACGAGCCCCTCCACGTGACCGGGGACGACCCGCACGCCGTCCACCAGGCGATGGCCCACGCCATGGACGAGGCCCTGAACCGTATCGCCGCCTTCCAGCACGCCGCCCGCACGGAGGGCACCGCCGAACGCCCGCGCTGGCCGGTGATCGTACTGCGCACGCCCAAGGGCTGGACCGGACCCGCCGAGGTCGACGGCCTCCCGGTGGAGGGCACCTGGCGAGCACACCAGGTGCCGCTGCCGGCCGTACGCGAGAACCCGGACCATCTACGGCAGTTGGAGCGATGGCTGCGCTCCTACCGGCCCGAGGAGCTCTTCGACGAGCACGGACGCCCCCGGGAGCAGGTCCTGGCCTGCGTCCCCGACGGCGCGCACCGCCTGGGCGCCAACCCGCACAGCAACGGCGGCCTGCTGCTGCGCGACCTGCCCCTGCCGCCCCTGGAGCGGTTCGCCGTCCCGGTCGACAAGCCCGGCACGACGGCGCACGAGCCGACCCGCGTCCTCGGCGACCTGCTGGCGCAGGTGATGGCCGACACAGGCGAGCGGCGCGACTTCCGACTGGTCGGCCCGGACGAGACGGCCTCCAACCGCCTGCAGGCCGTGTACGAGGCGAGCGGCAAGGCGTGGGAGGCCCAAGTCCTGCCCACGGACGAGCACTTGGAGCGCGGCGGCCGGGTGGTGGAGATCCTCTCCGAACACACCTGTCAGGGCTGGCTGGAGGGCTATCTCCTCACCGGCCGGCACGGCCTGTTCTCCTGTTACGAGGCCTTCGTCCACATCGTCGACTCCATGGCGAACCAGCACATCAAGTGGCTGCGCGTCGCCCGCCGGCTCCCCTGGCGCCGCCCGATCGCCTCCCTCAACTACCTGCTCACGTCGCATGTCTGGCGCCAGGACAACAACGGCTTCTCGCACCAGGACCCTGGTTTCGTCGACCACGTACTCAACAAGTCGCCGGAGGTCGTGCGGGTCTACTACCCCCCGGACGCCAACACCCTGCTGTCCGTGGCGGATCACGTGCTGCGCAGCCGCGACTACGTCAACGTCGTCGTCGCGGGCAAGCAGCCCTGCTTCGACTGGCTCGGCCTCGACGCCGCCCGGGCGCACTGCGCCCGCGGCGCCGGGATCTGGGACTGGGCCGGCACCGAGTCCGAGCCCGGCGAGCCCGACGTGGTGCTCGCCTGCGCGGGCGACGTACCCACCCTCGAAGTGCTGGCCGCGGCCTCGCTGCTCCGCCGCCATCTGCCGGACCTCTCGGTACGGGTGGTCAACGTCGTCGACATCGCCCGTCTGCTGCCCGCGGAGGAACACCCCCACGGCATGCCCGACAGTGAGTACGACGCCATGTTCACCCCTGACAAGCCCGTCGTCTTCGCCTACCACGGCTATCCGTGGCTGATCCACCGGCTCGCCTACCGCCGCGCCAACCACCCGCACCTGCATGTGCGCGGCTACAAGGAGGAGGGCACCACCACGACCCCGTTCGACATGGTCGTACGCAACGACCTCGACCGGTACCGGCTGGTCATGGACGTCATCGACCGGGTGCCCGGTCTCGCGGTCCGGGCAGCGGCGCTGCGGCAGACGATGGCCGACGTCCGTTACCGCCATCACGACTGGATCCGCGCCCATGGGACGGACCTGCCCGAGGTCGCCGAATGGACCTGGAGTCAATGACCACCCCCACGGCAGAGCTGCGGGTGGGGGACGCCGCCGCCGAAGACGCGAAGGCCGTGCTGGCCACGCTCGCGAGCAGCCCCGACGGCCTGTCGGGCGGCGACACGGGTGAGGCGGCCGAACGGCTCGCGGCCGTCGGGCCGAACGCCGTACGCACGCACCACGTCCGCGTCCTGGCGGTCCTCGGGCGGCAGCTGCGCAGCGCCCTGCTGATCCTCCTGGCGGTGACGGCCGGGGTCTCGTACTTCTTCGGCGAGCGGACCGGCGCGATCATCATCGGGGGGATCCTGGTGCTGAGCGTGGCACTGGGATTCGTCAACGAGTACCGGGCGGAGAAGGCGGCACAGGCCCTGCACTCGCGGGTGCGGCACACGGCCGTCGTGGTCCGGGACGGCGCGGCCGCCGAGGTCGACGTGACCGAGCTGGTGCCGGGCGATGTCGTCCGTCTGACGCTTGGGCAGGTGGTGCCCGCGGACCTGCGCCTGCTGGAGTGCACCGCGTTCGCCTGCGACGAGAGCGTCCTCACCGGGGAGTCCGCCCCCGCCGACAAGGACCCGGAGCCGGTCGCCGCGGGGGCGGCGCCGGCCGAGCTGACCTCCTGCGCGCTGATGGGGACGGTGGTGCACGGGGGCAGCGCGACCGGAGTGGTCGTCGCCACCGGGGGCCGTGCCGAGTTCGGGCGGATCGCGCTGGGGCTGGGAGAACGGCAGCCGGAGACCGACTTCCAGGCGGGGCTGCGCCGCTTCTCCATGCTGCTCCTCAAGGTCGCCGCCGCCCTCACCACCGGCATCTTCGTCATCAACCTCCTGCTCCACCGCCCGCTGCTCGACGCCCTGCTCTTCTCGCTGGCCATCGCGGTGGGCATCACCCCGCAGCTGCTGCCCGCCGTGGTGAGCACGAGCCTGGCCACCGGCTCACGGCAGCTGGCGCGGCGCAAGGTCCTCGTCAAACGGCTGGTGTGCATCGAGGACCTGGGCGACATGGACGTCCTGGTCACCGACAAGACCGGCACGCTCACCGAGGGCCGCATCCGTTTCGAGGCGGCCCTCGACCCGGCCGGTACACCCTCCGACACGGTGCTGAAGCTGGGCCTGCTGGCCACCGAGGGCGACCTCGACCAGGTGGGCGGGAACGCGCTGGACGTCGCGCTGTGGCAGGCCACGGATACACCCCCGGCCGGACACCACCGGCTCGCGCTGCTGCCCTTCGACCACGACCGGCAGCTGGGCTCCGCGCTCGTCGAGCGTCCGGACGGCAGCCGCCTGCTCGTCGCCAAGGGCGCTCCCGAAGCGGTCCTGGCCCGCTGCGGTGACGTACCGGAGGCCGCCGCGGCGGTGCTCCAGGAACACTTCGCGGCCGGCAGCCGGGTGGTCGCCGTGGCCACCCGGGACACGGGCGGGCAGACGTCCCTCACGGCCGCCGACGAGTACCGGCTGCGTCTGGCCGGCTTTCTGGTCTTCCTCGACCCGCCCAAGACCGGTGCCGCCGCCTCACTGCGCCGCCTCGCCGACCTCGGCATCACCGTCAAGATCTGTACGGGCGACAACGCGCTCGTCGCCCAGAAGGTCTGCGCCGACCTCGGCCTGCCGCCCGGCCGCGCCCTGACCGGCCAGGACATCGGGGAGCTGGACGACGACCAGCTGACCAGGGCGGCCGAGACCACCACCGTCTTCGCCCGCGTCTCACCCCAGGACAAGGCCCGAGTCGTGCGGGCGCTGCGGCGCCGGGGCCGGGACATCGGGTTCCTGGGCGACGGGGTGAACGACGCGCTGGCCCTGCACGCCGCCGACGTGGGGCTGTCCGTGGACACCGCGACCGACGTGGCCAAGGACGCGGCCGACGTCCTGCTCCTGGAGAAGGACCTCGGGGTTCTCGCCGACGGGGTCACCGAGGGCCGCCGGATCTTCGCCAACACCATCAAGTACGTCCTGATGGGCACCTCCAGCAACTTCGGCAACATGTTCAGCGCGGCCGGAGCCTCCCTGGTGCTGTCCTTCCTGCCGATGCTGCCCTCGCAGATCCTGCTCAACAACCTCCTCTACGACGCGGGGCAGTTGACCATCCCCACCGACCACGTCGATCCGGAGCAACTGCGCGCGCCCTCGCACTGGGACATCGCCTTCATCCGTCGCTTCATGCTCTTCTTCGGGCCCGTCAGCTCCGTCTTCGACTTCCTCACCTTCGCGGTCATGATCGAGATCTTCCACGCCGGCGCCGATCTGTTCCGCTCCGGCTGGTTCGTGGAATCCCTCGCCACGCAGGCGCTGGTCGTCTTCGCCATCCGTACCCGCCGGGTGCCGTTCTACCGCAGCCGGCCCAGCCGCCCCCTGCTGGTCAGCGCCCTGGGTGTCGTCGCCGTCGGTGTCGCGCTGCCGATGTCCCCGCTCGCGGGACCGCTCGGTTTCCGGTCCCTGCCGCTCGGGCTCGTCCTCGTCCTGGCCCTGATGGTCGTGCTCTACCTGGTGCTGATCGAGGGCGCCAAGCACGTCTTCTACGCCCGCGCCGACGCGCGGGCCGCGCTTCCACCGGTCCGCCACCGCACTCTCCGGCATCGCGTCCAACGGCGGGCCGGCCGCTTCAGCCACCCCGGACCGCTGCAACCCCAGTGACACGCTGTCACCGGGGCCGGCAGCGGCACCGCACCGCTCCGCACCGCACCGCACCGCACCGCACCGCACCGCACCGCACCGCACCGCACCGCACCGCACCGCACCGCACCGCACCGCACCGCACCGAGACGATCACGTCACCCCGGACGGCCGGGAACGGTCAACCGCTCAGGGATTCCTCGGCGTCCCGCCGCGTCGGCCAGTTGTCCCGCTGCTCCCGGGCCACCTCCGCACGGCTGCCGACCCGCTCTCCGGGCAGGGAGACCGACCGCGCGAGGGCCGGTGCGGGGATGGCCGGCTCCGGGATCACGGCCCCTGCGGAGATCGCGGCGTGCCGGTCGCTCCGGCGCACGAGCCGTCCGTCGGACTCGTCGTCGCTGTCCCTGCTCTGATGCTCGAAGAAGCGGAGCATCTCCACGGGGAACGGCATCACAAGGGTGCTGTTCTTCTCCGCGGAGACGTCCACGACGGTTTGCAACAGGCGCAGTTGGAGTGCTCCGGGGGTGTCGGCCATGGTCGCGGCGGCGTCGCTCAGCCGCTGGGACGCCTGGAACTCTCCGTCGGCGGCGATGACCCGGGCCCGGCGTTCCCGCTCGGCCTCGGCCTGCTTCGACATCGAGCGCATCATCGACTCCGGAAGGGCGATGTCCTTGATCTCGACGCGCTCGATGCGCAGCCCCCATGGCTCCTCGGTGGGGGCGTCCATCACCTTCTTGAGTTCCGCGTTGATGTGGTCACGGTCGGAGAGCAGCGTGTCCAGGTCGGCCCTGCCGATCACCGAGCGGAGCGACGTCTGGGCGATCTGGGAGACGGCGGCAGGATAGTTGCGCACGTTCACCAGGGCCTTGACCGGGTCGATGACCTTGAAGTAGACGACCGCGTCGACGGTGAGCGTCACGTTGTCGGCGGTGATGGACCCCTGCGGCGGGATACCCAGCACCTCGGTCTGCACGGACACCTTCCGCATCCGGTCCCCGATCGGCCGGATGACACGCAGGCCCGGCCCGCGGATGTCCGGCAGCAGCCGCCCGAAGCGGAACACCACGCCCTTCTCGTACTGCTGGACGTTGCGCAGGCTCAGGGCGAGCAGGACCAGCCCGGCCACGGCGAACACCACCAGCACGGTGATCAGAACACCCATGGTTCTCACGTTCCTTGACGTCGATGACGGTCCCGGACCCGAGCGGTCCGGGAAGCACACGGCACGGGAGGACCCCGGCCTGTTGTCTGAGGTGCGGCCGGGGTCTCGGGCTGCCGTTGAGGCTCTGGTGCGTCGGCCCGGCTCAGCCGGGAGAACTCTGCAGTGCGTCGGTCCGGTCGGCCCGGGTGATGCCGGTGGCGGCCAGAATCCGCTCGGCCGAGACGCCGTTGTCATCCTGTGCGGCCATGTCCATCGCCGCGTGCGCGGGACCGGGACCGGTCCCCGGCGGGATCACCAAGAACAGGAAGTGGTCCTGGTCTCCACGGGTGACGATCATGGTGTTGTCCCGCACGGCGGACCAGTCGATGCGGACCATGCGCCCGTCGACGAACAGATGGCCCGGGGTCTCGTCCCAGTCGCTCGCGTCGAGGCCCACACGGGCGATGGGGCCCAGGCGGGCCGTCAGCGTGGTGAGGAGAGCCGGCAGCTGGCCCCTGAGGTCGCGGGTCCGCGGCCACCACGCGCCGTCGAACGTCCCCGCGCGCTTGGTCGTCTGCAACCGCAGTTCCGGGGTGCGGGGAAGCACCGGCTCGCCGCTGGTGTCCGCAAGGAGCCTGACGGTGTTCATGGCGACTCCGTTCCCTCACTTACGGGTGCGCCGGCCCTTCCTCGGCCGGCTGCGGCCGTGGTGGCCACCAGGGTTCCCACGGCTCTCACCTCGCCGTCGGCGGAACGTACACGACCGGGATCTGCGGGCGTGCTGCCGGATCGCGGACTTCTTGGTCTTCTTCGGAGTCCCAGGCCGCCTGCCCCGCCGGGTCGGCCTCCGACACTGTGCGCAGGCGCGCCGCCTCCACCATCAGCCGGTCCACGTGCGAGGTACGCAGGCGGTCTCTGCCGACGGCCATCAGCCGGAGTGGCTTGGAGGAGGGTGTACTTCCGGGGATCGGCGTGGGGTAAACGGTCGCAGTCATGACGCGAACCCTGCTCCGGGCCGACCGAACCGGCCCGGCGTGGTCAAATCGCCGAAAGTGACGTCGGCATGGAAGCCGGTGCACGAAATACCCTCGGTAACACCAGCGTACTCCGTCGACGGTCCGAGCGGACTGACGCGCTCTGGCCTGTGGCCATGGTGGAACCGGTCTGTGCGGAGGGCCGGACACTTTCACGCGAAATCCCAGAACAAGGCCTGGGCTGCACCAGCGAGGAGCGCTTCCACGTGCGCGAGTCCTGGGAGCGCTCCTGAGCCTGCCGGGTCGGGCGGCACCCCAGGTGGCGCAGCGCCGGCCGCACGCAAAGCCTTCATGGCTCCCCGCGGTACTCCTTCCGCTCCGCCCATGACGACTCTCCTCCGGAGAGAATCGCGGATCTGCTCATTTACTCAACACGCCGGTGAGGCGTCGGGGGTCGAATGAGGGCGGTATGGACCCAGGGGTCACGGAAGCGTGAATTCCTTTGCCACCCGGACTGACCTGGTAGGCGGCGTCACCGATTCACCCGTCTCGACCAAGCAGGCACGACCATTCAGCCTATTCGAAATTTTCTGAGTATTTACTATCGGCTCGTCAGGTTCGATGAAGCCACTCACATAAGTCGTCAGTTGGAGCATGCTCCTGCGTAATATTCCAGCGCCAGAGACAGGCGATTCCGTGTGACCGAGAACCGCCAAATATGTCTCCATCCCCCTCACAGGAGCCGGCCCTTCGATGACGCTCAATGTCCCTGTCGCGCCTCTGCGGCGCACTTTGTCGGTATGGACCGCCGCGGTACTCGCCGTGGTGACCTCCGCTGTCGTAGTCGCTGTGTCGCCGACCCAGGCAAGTGCCCTCGCCACGTTTGTAGATCTGGGCAGGGCGGACAGCTTCGCGGTACTGGCCGGTTCGGCAACCACCAACACCGGCCCCTCGGTGATCACCGGGGATGTCGGAGTGTCCCCGGGAACGTCCATCAGCGGATACGGGCCGCCCGCCGTGGTGAACGGAACCCAGCACTCTGCGGACACTGTGGCTCAGGACGCCCAGACCGACCTGATCACGGCGTACGACGACGCTGCCGGGCAGCCCTCCGACGGGGCGCTTCCCCCGGACGCCGGTGGCCTGACGCTGGATCCGGGCGTCTACACAGCCTCCACCACTCTCGGGCTCACCGGCACCCTCACTCTGGATGCCCACGGGGACCCCAACGCCGTCTGGGTGTTCCAGATCGGTTCGGGTCTGACGACGGCGTCCAGCAGCCGTGTATCCCTCATCAACGGCGCCTCGCCGTGCAACGTGTTCTGGAAGGTGGGTAGTTCGGCCACTCTTGGCACCAGCACCGCCTTCGAGGGCAACATCCTGGCGATGACCTCGATCACTGCCACCACGAGCGCGACCATCGAGGGACGGGCGCTGGCCCGTAACGGTGCCGTGACGCTGGACACCAACACAATCACCCGCCCGCAGTGTGCGACTGGCACCACGGGTAGCACCACGACGGCCGGCACCACCGGCGCGACGACTGCCGGCACCACCGGGGCCACCACCACCGGCACCACCGGCGCCACCACCACCGGCACCACCGGCGACACAACGGCCGGCACCACCGGCGACACAACGGCCGGCACCACCGGCGCAACGACCACCGGCACCACCGGGGCCACCACCACCGGCACCACCGGCGCCACCACCACCGGCACCACCGGCGACACAACGGCCGGCACCACCGGCACGACGACCTCCGGCACCACCGGCACGACGACCTCCGGCACCACCGGTGCCACCACCACCGGCACCACCGGTGCGACGACCACCGGCACCACCGGTGCGACGACCTCCGGCACCACCGGCGCCACCACCACCGGCACCACCGGTGCGACGACCTCCGGCACCACCGGGGCCACCACCACCGGCACCACCGGCGCCACCACCTCCGGCACCACCGGTGGGAACGGCCATGGCTGCAAACCCGAACACAACGGGTACGGCGACGAGTACGGCGACAAGCCCGGCCAGGACGACGGCTACGGCTGTGACCCTGCCTAGCATGCGCGACCCACTCCAGCGGGGTGACTGCTCGCAGGCAGCCACCCACGTACGCGAGTAGGACGGGTGGCGTGCGGCGCGGATCGTCATCGGTTCCGCCGCACGCCGCAGGCGAAAGCTCAGGAGAACCAGGTGAGAGAAGTCGGGACGGAAGGACCGGACAGGGCCGTGCGGGGTGGCATCGCGTC
>NZ_JBEYFE010000024.1:79056-154359 GCF_040634235.1 Streptomyces sp. NPDC007157 | reverse complement strand
CATCCGTACCCCCGCAGGGCAACCACCCCGCCCGCCAGGAAGAGACCAAGCCCATGCCCCCTCCGCGAACCGGTCACGGTCACCCGACACCGACCAGGCCAACCGCGACGGAACAGGTAACCGAATAGGAGCCATGCCCGACCGACACCCACCGCACCCACGCACACGCGGAGCGCCGCAGACGGAACCGGGGCAACCTGTGCCATGTGGTGCCACACACGCAGGCGACTCCCATACGGCGTCGCCTTCCATCTCAGCACGGGAAGTTGGCCATTGTGGCGCCTTCACGCAGTTCTGGTCCCAGGCGCCGACCAGCCAGTCCGAGGCCAGGGGGCCGGTTCGGCGCCGCCGACCACGAACCCGTAGAAGCGGGCAGGCCCGGGAAGCCGCCACCCCGGATCGCGCCCGGTGGTCTCCTGGCGAGCCGGGCGGGCCTCCATCGCGGGCCCGATAACCGCAATCGAATGATATCGATCGCCACAGCCGTCCTCGCCCCTGAGCGGCAACGCCGAGAAAGCCCGGAGCACCATGGAAAGGGAGTGCCACTACTGAACAGCCACCGGCGGCTGGCGGCACCCAGTATGACCAACGAGGTATCACCTGATTCGGATACGTGCGAAATGAGCGACGGGTCTGTCAATTGATGGCCTGGGCGAACTCAGCTCGCCGATAGCGCGGGTATTCATCTTGCATGGGCGAAACGCGGTTGACAGGGGCGCGGCAGCGGTATCGCCCGCTGGACCTGCCTCCACCGAGGCCACCGCCGCCCAGGAGCCATCCCCACAACCCGGTCGTGAGGGTCCGACACATTGGTGTCGTGGGCACTGTGTGCCAGGCGAAGGTTCTTCCACCGGAGGGGGGTCGTCGGCAGGCTCGAGGTGTCGACCACTGCGGGTCGCCTCCGTCGAGCCCCTCCGGGAGAGACCAAAATGGACATCCGGCAACTCCGAACATTTCACCGCGTGGCCGCGCTGGGGAGCTTCACCCGGGCCGCGGCCGAGCTGAACTACGCGCAGTCCTCGGTGACTGCGCAGATCCAGAGTCTTGAAGTGTCCCTGGGGGGCGAGCTGTTCGAGCGGTTCGGGGGCAAGGTGAAGCTGACCCCGGCGGGGACGCGGCTGCTGCCCTACGCCGGGCAGATGCTGGCCCTGGCGGACGAGGCGCGAGGCGCTGCGTCTCCGGACGCGCAGCCCGAGGGGGTGCTGACCATCGGCACGATGGAGAGCATCACCTCCTACCGGATGCCGCCGGTGCTGGAGTTCTTCCACCACCGCTACCCCCGGCTGCAGATCGCGCTGCGACCGAGTCTGTGCGCGGAGACGCTGCACTCGCTGCGTCAGGGGCTGTTCGACGCCGGCTTCCTGATGGAGGCCGAGACGCAGCACTCCGGGGTGCACAGCGAGGTTCTCGGCGTGGAGCGGCTCGTCGTGGTGGCATCGCCGGGGCATCGGCTCGCCGAGGCGTCGAAGGTGGAGACCGACGATCTGCGGCAGGAGTCGGTGCTGGCCCCGGAGGCGGGGTGCGCCTACCGGGAGCTGCTGGAGGCGGAGCTCAACGACGGCACGGGCGAGCCGGTGCCCTTTCTCGAGTTCGGCAACATCGAGGCCATCAAGCGTGGCGTCGGCGCCGGCCTCGGGATCAGTCTGCTGCCGCGGATGGCGGTCGTCCAGGAGCTGTCGGCCGGGACGCTGGTGCCGCTGGCCTGGGAGCCGCCCTTCGAGCTGTTCACGCAGCTGGCCTGGCGCAAGGGGGCGCAGCTGTCGCGGGAGCGGCGCGTGTTCGTGGAGCAGGTCATCGACTTCCTGAGCCGGGAGTACCAGGAGTCCTGAACGGCATCCGCAAAACGGCGAACTGTCGGGATTCCATGAGCGGCCTGCATGCTGCACATGAATGTATTGGCTTTATCGATCGATGGAGTCGATAAAGGCCATCTGTAAAGCCGAATGGGATTTGTGGACTTCCAGGTCGGACGGCATGAAGAATGTTTTGCAGTCCCAGTAATCGGCAAGGAGAGGTTTTATGTCACAGGTCATGCTCCCGGCTAAGCGGTTTGTCGTGTCGAGCGTGTCGTCCGACGCCCACATGTGGAATCTGGTTTTCCTGCAGCTGATGCTGGAGGAGCAGGGCGCCCAGGTCACCAATCTCGGCGCTTGTGTGCCCGACGACCTCATCATCGAAGAATGCCGAAGGTCGCGGCCGGACGCGCTCATCATCAGCACAGTCAACGGACATGGCCACCTCGACGGCCTCCGGCTCATCCGCCGTATCCGCAGTGAGCCGGACCTGATGGACCTGCATGTGGTGATCGGCGGGAAGCTCGGGGTGCGGGGAGCGGAGAACATCGTGTTCGCCGAGGAGCTGGCGCTCAGCGGGTTCGACGCGGTGTTCGAGGCGGACGGCGGGATCGAGGCCTTCCAGGAGTTCCTGGGCTCCCTCGACAGTGCCGAGCGCCCCGCGCTGGAGTCGGCGAGGGCAGCCGCATGAGCAGTCCCGCCAGGGCTTCCGAGCGGTACGCGCCCCAGATCGCTCCCAGCGGACGTTTCTCGCGTCACGTCCGAGGGGCGCATGCCCGGGGCCGGCTGGTGGTGCAGCCTCGGATGGGGTTCGCGGATCTGGCCACCATGCGTGAAGGGCTGCTGGGCGTGAGAGGCGCCGAAGCCACGGCGATCGGCACGATCACCCTGGACAGCTACACGCGTGTCAACGACCATGACTCCGCCCGTCAGGCCCTGCGTACGGGAGCCGAGCTGAACGGGTTCCCGTTGGTCGCCCATGGTCCTGATGCCACCCGGCAGCTGCTGGGTTCGGTGTCGGGGCCGGACTTCCCGGTGCAGGTGCGCCATGGTTCGGCATTGCCGTACCCGCTGTTCCGGGCGATGGTCGAGGCCGGCGTGGATGCCACCGAGGGCGGGCCGGTGTCGTACTGCCTGCCTTACAGCCGGGCGCCGATCAGTGAGGCGGTCAAGGCCTGGGCACAGTGCTGCGAGCTGATCGCGGAGCAGCCCGATCCGATGCATCTGGAGAGCTTCGGCGGTTGCATGCTGGGGCAGTTGTGCCCGCCCAGTCTGCTGGTGGCTCTCAGTGTGCTGGAGGCGTTGTTCTTCCGGGAGCATGGACTGAGCGACATCTCGTTGAGTTATGCGCAGCAGACCCATCCGGGGCAGGACATGGAGGCGATCGCCGCGCTGCGGCGGCTGGCCGGCGAACGGCTGGCGCAGGCCGACTGGCATGTCGTGCTCTACACCTTCATGGGGGTCTTCCCCCGTACGTCGGTGGGTTCGTACCGGATTCTC
This sequence comes from Streptomyces sp. NPDC007157, assembly GCF_040634235.1. Lineage (NCBI taxonomy): Bacteria > Bacillati > Actinomycetota > Actinomycetes > Kitasatosporales > Streptomycetaceae > Streptomyces > Streptomyces sp. NPDC007157. The sequence continues at coordinate 151,066 of NZ_JBEYFE010000024.1, read as the reverse complement.
GAGGAGAGTGTGCGACTTGCCGTGCGCACCGGCAGCGAGCGGCTGATCGTGAAGACGCCGGCGGAGGCGCACCGCATCCCGACGATCACCGAGAACGTCGACGCGCTGGAGTTCGCGGCGTCCATCGCTCGGGACGAGGCGGAGCGTCCGCCGGAGGTCGTGGCGACCGACTCGGGGATCTACGAGGAGGCGCGGCTGCTGGTGGACAGCACGCTGGAGATGGCGCCGACGGTCGGCGAGGCGTTGGTGCGGGCCTTTGGCCGAGGTCATCTGGATGTGCCGTACTGCCTGCATCAGGACAACGCCAACAAGTCCCGGGCCTACGTCGATCCGGCGGGGATGCTGCAGTGGGCGGAGCCGGGGCGGATGCCGCTGCGTGTGGAACGTGGCGCCTCGGCGCGGCCGGTCAGCGCGAGGGGCCTGCTGACGATGCTCGGCTTCAACGAGCGGCGTTTCGACCGTGAGCAGTTGACTCAGGGTCATCTGCGGGGGTTGCAGTACGCGGCGACCGAGAGGCGAAGGGGTCTGTCGTGATGCCGCGCACCGGTGACGCTTCCCGGATCGGTCTGCCTTCCCTGGCCCTGCGCCAAGTCCGCCGCCTGCGGATCCGTGCCCTCGACAGTCTCGCCCGGAATGTCCGTTCTCAACCGAGGAGCATCCTGTGACGATCACTCCCACTCTTGATGCGGTACGGGCGCGCGGTGCGCTGCGTGCCGTGGTGAGCCGCGGCATTCGTGGGTTGTCGCTGTGCGGTGCCGACGGCCGCTGGCGCGGGCTCGACACCGACGTCGCCCGGGCCGTGGCGGCCGCCACCGTGGGTGACGGTGAGGCGGTCGAATGGGTTTCCTCCGATCCCGTGGACCGGTTGACGCGGCTCGTCGCGGGCGATGCGGAACTGACCGTGTCCAATGTGAGCTGGACCCTGGGCCGCGAGGCGTCCCTGCCGGTGCTGTTCACCGGGGTCACCTGCTACGACGGTGAAGGATTCCTCGTCCGCGCCGACAGCGGCGTGACCCGTCCCGAGCAGCTGGCGGGGCGGCGGGTGGCCGTGCAGGCGGGTACGACCAGCGCGGCCAACCTGGCGGCCTGGTTCGGCGGTCGGGGCCTGGCCGTCGAGCCGGTCGCCCATGCGACGCCGGCCGAGACGCTCGCGGCGTACGCGGCCGGTGAGTGTGCCGCGTACGTCCTGGACCGGGTCGCCCTGGCCGGAGAGCGGGCCGCGCTCGACGACCCGGCGGCGCACCGGATCCTCGACGAGGCGATCTCCCGCGAGCCGATGGCGGCTGCCGTGCGCGACGGTGATCCGGCGTGGTTCCGTCTGTGCCGGTGGGTGCTTCAGCTGCTGGTCTCCGCCGAGCAGCAGGTCCTCGAGGTGGGCGAGCGGGACAAGGCGCTCGCGCAGGCCGCTGAGACGGCGGGCGTCCATGGGCCCGCGGTCGGTCTCGACCAGGACTGGGCGGCCCGCGTCCTGGCCACCGTCGGCACCTACGCAGACGTCTACGACCGCAACCTCGGGCCGGCCACGGGTCTGGCCGTGCCGCGAGGGCTCAACGAACTGTTCACGCGAGGCGGTCTGCAGTATGCCGTCCCCCTCCACTGACCCATCCTCCCCTTCCCCTTGGAAAGGCATCTCACCATGAGTACTGACACCCGGTCGGCGGGCACGGAGACGAAGGGAGCGATCGAGCTGACCCTCGCCATGGTGCTCTCCGGCACCATCGGCGTCTTCGTCATCGAGTCCGGCGCGTCCCCCTTCAACGTGGTCTTCTTCCGCTGCCTGTTCGGCACGGCCACGCTCGGCCTCTATTGCCTGGTGCGCGGCTTCTTCAAGAACCACGGCTTCACCCCGAAGAAGCTCGGCCTGGCCGCACTGGGCGGTGTTTTCATCGTCTTCAACTGGGCGTTCCTCTTCAAGTCCTACAAGGACACGTCGATCTCGGTGGCGACCGTCGTCTACCACACGCAGCCGTTCTACGTGATGCTGCTGGGCGCTGTGCTCTTCCGCGACAAGCTCACGGCTGCCAAGTTCGGCTGGCTGGGGGTCGCGTTCATCGGTCTGATCCTGGTGGCGGGGGTGTCCGTGGCCGACCTGACGGGCGGCGGGGACAGCGCCTATATGACGGGGCTGGGGTACGCCCTGCTGGCGGCGGTGTTCTACGGGATCTCGACGGTCATCACCAAGCGGGTCACCGGGGTACGGCCGCACCTGGTCGCGCTGGTGCAGCTGGTGCTGGGCATCTTCCTGCTGCTGCCGTTCACCCAGCTGAGCGAGATGAAGGGGATCGGCGGCGACTGGGGCTGGCTGGTGGGCCTCGGCGTCATCCACACCTGCGTGATGTACGTCCTCATGTACTCCGCGTACCAGAAGCTGCCGACCCCGAAGATCGCCGTCCTGGCGTTCGTGTACCCGGCGGTCGCGATGGTCATGGACTGGGCGGTGTACGGGCACAGGGTGAGTCTGCTGCAGGCCCTGGGCATTCCGCTGATCGTGGCGGCGAGCCTGGGCATCAACCTCGGCTGGTCCTTCACCGGGCGCCGGGCGCCTGTCGCGCCCACCGAGGAGCCCGCACCGGCCGCCGGTGCGGTGGCCGCGTCCAAGACCGAGATCAAGACCGGAGGCACTCGATGACCCTCGTGACCGACCCCGCAGCCCCGCGGATCGCGATCGTCGGCGCCACCGGCGCCGTGGGCAACACCCTGATCGAGCTGATCGAACAGCGGGGTCTGCGCTACCGCGACATCCGGTTGGTGGCGTCCGCGCGCTCGGCCGGCACGGAGTTGAGCGTGGACGGCGTGACCCATCCGGTGCACGCGGTGGAGGAGTTCGACTTCGCCGGTGTCGACCTGGCGTTCTTCTCCGCCGGCACCGAGGCCAGTGAGCAGTGGGTACCCAAGGCCACCGCGGCCGGCGCCATCGTCATCGACAACACGATCGCCTTCCGCATGGACCCGGACACCCCGCTGGTGGTGCCGCAGGTCAACGCCCATGAGCTGGACACCCGTCCGAAGTCGGGCGTGATCGCCAATCCGAACTGCTCGACGATTCCGCTGGTGCGGCTGCTGCAGGGCGTCGAACGGCGTTACGGCGTACGCCAGGCCGTGGTCAGCACCTATCAGGCGGCTTCGGGGCTGGGGCATCCCGGTGTCGAGGAACTGATGAACGCCAGCCGCGCGACGCTGGAGCATCCCGGGGAGGTGTATCCCAGCAAGGAGTTCTCGCCGTCGCTCGCCTTCAACGTCATTCCGAAGATCGACCGTTTCCTGGACTCCGGCTTTACGCTGGAGGAGCAGAAGATGCTCCAGGAGTCCCGCAAGATCCTCGGCATCCCTCATCTGGACGTGACCACCACGTGTGTGCGGGTACCGGTCGTCAACGGCCATTCCGAGGCCGTGTGGATCGAGACGCAGGGTGTCGTGGACCGGGCCGAGCTGGTCGAGTTGCTCGCCGCGCTGCCCGAGGTGACGGTGCACGACCGTCAGTCGCAGCACGAGTTCCCCACTCCCGCCACGATCGACGATCCGTACCGGGTGCACGTCGGGCGGGTCCGGGTGAACCCGAACAACCCGCGCGCCTTCTGGCTGTGGCTGGTCGCCGACAACCTCACCATCGGTGCGGCGCTGAACGCGATCCAGATCGCCGAGGAGCTCATAGCCCGGGGGACCCTGTGACGCGACCGCCGCTGGACTCCTCGCAGCGGCCGGCGGCGGTGGTGAAGTTCGGGGGTTCCAGCTTCCGGACCCTGGCCGCGTACGGGCAACTTGCCGAGGCGCTGTCCCGACGGGTCGAGGAGGAGAACACCCGCCTGGTGGTCGTGGTGAGCGGCCAGCCCGGTGAGACGGAGCAGTTCCGGGACCGGCTGAGCAAGGTGAATCCGCATCCCGAGGACGAGACCGTCGCGGGTCTGCTGACCCTGGCCGACACGGTGGGCGCGCAGTTGCTGGCGACTGCCCTGCACCGGGAGGGCCGTACCTCCACGGTGCTGGCGGGGCACCAGCTGGGGCTCACCACCGACTCGTCGTTCATGTGGGCGCGCTTGGAGCACACCGATCCGGAGCCGCTGCGCTCGGCCGTGCGTGAGCACGAAGTGGTGGTGGTCCCGGGTGGCCAGGCCGCCGACAAGGAGGGCCGGCCGACCTGGCTGGGCAAGAACAGTTCGGATCTGTCGGCGGTGGCCGTCGCGGCGGCTGTCGGTTCGCCGCGCTGCGAGATCCATTCGGACGTCGACGGCATCTACAGCTCCGACCCGCACCTGATCACCGGCGCGCGGCTGCTGAGCGAGGTCTCGTACAACACGGCGGCGCTGATGTCGTTGTACGGCGCGAAGGTGCTGCACCGTCGGGCCGTGCGGTTGGCGCAGCGCAACCGGATCGAGATCGTCTGTCGTTACAACAGGCCGCCGTTTCCCGCGGGTTCGGTCATCGGCAGTGCCGGTTCCTCGGTGGCCGCGGTGGTGCTCAACCAGCGTTCGGCGGCTCTGCGGTACGAGACGGAGGAGCTCGCCGACCGCGCGTACACGGCCTTCCACGGCGCCAACATCGATGTCGTACGTCTGACCGCGGGGCCGCTGGTCGCGGTCACCGGAGGGTTCGTCGACCTTCCCGAGTTCCAGCGGCGCAACGGTCTGGCGCCCGGCGAGTACGCGGGGGTGCCGGTGACCGCGGTGCGCGGCAGCCAGGTGGTCACCCAGCTGGCGGCCGACGAGGAGGACGCGCTGCATCTGACGCAGCGTCTGCACGATCACGTGAACCGTCCCGGCGCGGGCACCGATCCGAACGCGCCACTGCTCGAGCTGCAAGGAGTGTGAACCACATGACCGCCACCACCGACCACGGAGTGCCCGCCCCGGCCGGCGTCGCCATGCCGACCTTCAGTGAGATCGCCCTGCCCGACGCAGTACGGGACGCGCTCGGCGAACAACTGCGCGGCCTGCCTGATCCGAACATCGACATCGACCGCTCGTCCGCCCGGCTGCTGCAGATCTTCGCGACGCTGCCGACCGACCTGCTGCAACAGGTCATGGACTTCGGCCGGCACATCGACACGCCAGGTGTCAGCCTCGTCAGCAACCTCCCGGTGGATCCGGTGATGCCGGACACGCCGTCCGACGGCGGGCCCAGCACCGAGAAGCGGTCGTTCGTTGCCGAGGGGGTGCTGCTCGGGCTGAGCGGTCTGCTCGGGGAGCCGATGGGGGTACTGACGGAGAAGGCGGGGCAGCTGATCCACGACGTCATCCCCGTCTCGGGGGGTTCACGGACCCAGACGAACCAGGGTTCGGAGGTCTTCCTCAATTTCCACAGCGACATCATGTACGACGTGATCGGCCGCTACGACGTCGCCAACCCCGACTTCCTGGTGCTGTCCTGCCTGCGTGCCGACCACGAGGGCATCGCCGGCACCTACTACGCCGATGCCCGCGACGTGTCGGCGGCGCTCGCCCCCGAGGTCCTGGAGACGCTGCGCAGTCCGCTGTTCCGGCTCAACGCCCCGGGCAGCTACGTCCGTGACGTCGCCGGCGGCCTGGATGTGCTGTCGGAACCGGTGCCGCTGATCAGCGGTCACACCGACTATCCCGAGATCGCGATCTCCGCCAACGGGGTACACCCGCTGACCAGCGGCGCCCGCGCGGCGATGGACACCCTGCAGACGGTGTGCGGCGAGGTCGCGCACAGTGTCCGGTTGCGTCCCGGGCAGGCGCTGCTGATCAACAACCGCAAGGGGGTGCACGCGCGGTCCACGTTCACCGCCCGCTATGACGGCGCGGACCGCTGGCTGCAGCGGACCTACGTGCGCCGCAGCCTGTGGAACGTGCGCTACCGGGTCACCGAGGACAACCGCCGGGTGCACTACTGACCGGCCGCCCCCCGCCATCGCACCGATCCGGTGGCGCGCCGGGCTCCCCTGAGAACCCCGTGTCACGCCGAGCGACCCTCGGCGCGGCACGGGGTTTTCGCGTGCCCGGGTCCGCCGTCGGCCGGCGGGGCTCGTGCGCCCCCGTGGTCGGCGGCCGGGGCGGGCCGCGGTCCTCGCGAGGGCGCCGGATGGCCTGGACCGGTCAGGCCCCTCGTGGCCAGCCGCAGGCCGGTGCCTGCGGGGTCCACGCGCCCGATGATCGACGTGTCGGCAGCAACCCGCAACGACGTGAGGGAGACCATGGGCAGGACCTTGGCGCAGAAGACGTGGGACGCCCATGTCGTGCGGCGCTCCAGTGGCGGCGACGATCTGATGTACATCGATCTGCAGCTGCTGCACGAGGTGAACACGCCCCAGGCGTTCGACCGGCTGCGCGCGGCGGGCCGTACCGTGCGCCGGCCGGACCTTACGGTGGGCACCGAGGACCACAACACGCCGACGCTGGCCCTGGACCGGGTCATCAAGGACCGTGAGGGCCGCCGGCAGGCGGAGCTGATGCGCTCCAACTGTGCCGAGTTCGGGATTCCGCTGCACCGCTTCGGGGACCGGGACCAGGGCATCGTGCATGTCATCGCGCCCGAGCTGGGTCTGGTGCGGCCGGGGATGACGATCGTGTGCTGCGACTCGCACACCACCACTCTCGGCGCCTTCGGTGCTCTGGCGTTCGGCATCGGGTCCAGTCAGGTCGAGCACGTGCTGGCCACCCAGACGCTGCCGATGCGGCCGCCGAAGCAGATGTCCGTGACCGTGGACGGCGTCCTTCCGGCGGGGGTGAGCGCCAAGGACCTGGTGCTCGCGCTGATCGCCCAGGTGGGCACGGCCGGCGGGCAGGGGCACGTCATCGAATACCGCGGTGAGGGTGTGCGGGCGCTGTCGATGGAAGCGCGGATGACGCTGTGCAACATGTCGGTGGAGGCCGGGTCGCGTGCCGGGATGGTCGCCCCGGACGAGACGACCTTCGCCTACCTCGCCCGCTGCCCGGGGATGCCGCACGGCGCCGACTGGGAGCGCGAGGTCGCCCATTGGCGCGGCCTGGCCGGTGACGACGACGCCGTCTTCGACAAGGCGGTCACCCTGGACGCGCGCACCCTGAGTCCGCATGTGTCGTGGGGCACCAATCCCGCGCAGAGCGTCCCGCTGGACGGACGGGTGCCCGCGCCCGCCGACTTCGCCCCGGGCGCGCAGCGCGACGCGGCGGAACGCGCGCTGGCCTACATGGATCTGACGCCGGGGACGGCGCTGCGGGACGTCGCGGTGGACACCGTCTTCCTCGGGTCGTGCACCAACAGCCGCATCGAGGATCTGCGGGCCGCCGCGGACGTGCTGCGGGGCCGCAAGGTCGTGGACGGCCTGCACATGATGATCGTGCCCGGGTCGGCGCGGGTGCGGCGACAGGCCGTCGAAGAGGGCCTGGACCGGGTGTTCGCGGAGGCGGGCGCCGACTTCCGGGCGGGCGCGGGCTGTTCGATGTGTGCGGCTCTCAACGAGGACCGGCTGCTGCCGGGGCAGCGCGCCGCCTCGACCAACAACCGCAACTTCGAGGGCCGGCAGGGCCGCGGATCGCGCACCCACATCGTGTCGCCGGCGGTGGCCGCGGCCACCGCGGTCACCGGACGCCTGTCCTCGCCCGCCGATCTGTGAGACGAAAGGCCCGTCATGGAGAAGTTCACCGTGCACACCGGTACGGCCGTCCCGTTGCGCCGCACCGACGTCGACACCGACCAGATCATTCCCGTGCGGTTCTGTGCGAGCACCCGCCGCACCGGGCACGCGGACGCGCTGTTCGCCGACTGGCGGGCCGAGCCCGGCTTCGTCCTGGACCGGCCCGAGCGGGCGGGCGCCAGCGTCCTGGTGGCCGGTCAGGACTTCGGCACGGGTTCGTCGCGCGAGTACGCGGTATGGGCTTTGCGGGACTTCGGATTCCGGGCCGTCCTCGCCCCTCGCTTCGGTGACATCTTCCGCGGCAACGCGCTGATGAACGGCCTGCTCGCGGTCGTCGTCCCGGCCGAGGCGGTGGAGCGGCTGTGGGAGCTGACGGAGGGTGATCCGCGGGTCGCGGTCACGGTCGACCTGGAGCGCCGGGAAGTGCGGTGCGCCGGTCTCGTCCAGGCCTTCGACATCGACCCGGACGTCCGGTCCAGGCTGCTGGGCGGCCTCGACGGCATCGCCGACACCCTGCGGTACGAGGCGGAGATCGCCCGCTACGAGGCCGGGCGCCGCCCCGCGCTGCCGGTGACGCGCGCTCCTGTGACGGTGGCGTCGTGAAGCTCAACCAGTGCGCCGCGTTCGTCGCGATCGCCGACACCGGCACCTTCACCAACGCCGCCCGTGCGCTGGGCGTCAGTCAGTCCGCCGTCAGTCACGCCATCGCCGGTCTGGAGACCGAGCTGGGGGTGACCCTGATGGTGCGGGACCGCTCCGGTGTGGAGCTCACCGATGCCGGGCGCCGTGCCCTGGAGCCCGCGCGGGGCGTGGTGGCGCAGGCGGACCGGGTGCGGCGGGCGGTGCGCGGAACGGACGCCGAACCCGAGGGCACCTTGCGGATAGGCACCAGTCAGAGCTTCGCGGCACGGCTGCTTCCGGCGTTGCTGTCGGAGCTGCATGTGCGCTATCCGCGGCTGCGGATCGAGCTGCGGGAGGGCGGCGATGTGCAGATCGCCCAGTGGCTGCGCGGACGTGGCGTCGATCTGGGCATCGTGTCGCTGCCCAAGCGGGGTCTGGTCACGGCGCCGCTGTTGCAGGACGAGATGTTCGCGGTGCTTCCGGAGCACCATCCACTGGCCGCCCAGCGGGAGTTGCGCATCGGTGAGCTGGCCGGAGAGCCGTTTCTGATGCCGGTCGGCGGGGTCGAGACGATGGTGCGTGCCGCGTTCCGTACGGCTGGCCTCGAGCCCGAGGTCAGCCATCAGGTGCGGGACATCAACGCGCTGCTCGCGATGGTCGCCGCCGGGCTCGGCATGACGGTCATTCCCTGGCTGGCCCTGCCGCCGGCACTGCCGGAGGTGCGGCTGGTGCCGCTGTCCCCGGCGGTCGTGCGGCATCTGGGCATCGGTACGCGTCCGGGCGTCGAGGGGTCCCCGGTGGTGGGGGCCTTCGTGCACGCGGCCCGGTCCCTGGCGCTGCGCAGTGACTGGAGGAGGCTTCCCGTTGCTGTGTAGCCGGGGTGCCCGTAGGCCGCGGGCTTCTGGGCCGACGGGCGGGGGGTCAGGTCACGAGGCGGGTCGGCGCGTGCCGGACGCCGAGCACGGTGCAGCCGGTCTCCGTGCTGACCTGGTGGACGCTGCCGGGCTGCTCGATGACGAGGTCGCCGGGGCGGTAGCAGTCGCCGTTGTCGTTGAGGAGCTCCCCCTCCAGTACGAGAATGAGCTCGTAGCCGAGGTGTTCGTGCAGGTCGCCGTGGGCGCCGGGGGCCATGCGGGTGATCATCGCGGCGCCCGGGTCGGCGCCGTCGGTCAGGTAGAGGCGGTGCAGGTCGACGCCGACGCGACCGGGTTCCTCCCAGCGCTCCCAGGGCAGGGCGTCCAGCCCGACGGGGTCGAAGATGTCGCGCAGGACGGTCACTTGGCGTTTCTGGGGCGAGGCGGTGGGGGCGGCGGGGCGGGTGACGACGGACATCGGTGTGCTCGCTTTCCGGGGGCGGGGTGTGGGACAGGGGCGGGTTCGTCGTGCGGGTCAGCCGGTTCGGGCCGGGAGCGGGGGCGTGGGAGCCATGGCCGGGGCGGTGACGTCCGCGGCGACGGCGTCCGCGTTCTGGACGAAGTCCGTCCAGAAGCCGGGTCTGCTGCTGCCGCCCTGCATGAACCAGCGGGTGTGCTCGGTGGGGATGCCGAGGACGTACAGGCCGCGGTCGGGCCGGCCGGTGTGGTCCACGGGGTGGAAGGGGGCGCCGGTCACGGCGACGCCGCCGGTGTCGAAGCGGTCTCCGTCCGTGCCGTGGTTGACGTACGACGTCCAGATGCCCTTGTCGCGCAGGCTGCGCGTGAGGGGGTGGGGGTCGAGACGTATGTCGGGCGTGGGGACGCGGGCGTCGACGACGGTGTCCACAAGGACCTCGGAGCCGCCCACGTAGGGCGAGTGGACCGCGAAGCGTCCCGAGGGGTGCGGGCGGATGCGGGTGTCGGGGCCGGCCACGCGCAGGACGCCGCAGCGCAGCAGGGCGTCGACCTGCCGCAGCCGCCTGCGCGGTGGCCCCGCGGCGAGGAAGGAGCTGCGCGGGACGTACCAGCCGAGGAACTCCTCTCGGTGCGAGACGGGAGTCAGGCCCGCGAAGTCGACGAGCGAGCGGATCACGGCACGGGAGTCGCGGATGACGTCGAGGGCGGCCTTGAGCGGGTCGTCGACGTTGCCGGCGTCGGCGTGCACCAGGTCCTGGGCCACCGCGTCGGTCAGGGCCCGGGTGAACTCCTCGGGTCCGGCGAAGTGCCGGCCGGCGAAGGGGCGGGCCTGGGCGTCCAGGTCGATACGGGGGACGTCGGCGAGGCCGTATCCGGCGGCGACGGCAGGGACGTCGGGTACGCCGCTCTCGGCGGCGGCGACGACCTCCGCCTCGAACGCGGCGGCCTTCCCCGGCTCCCCGCGGGCGGTCAGGGTCGTGGCGTAGTAGACGAGTTCGGCCTCGGCGAGCAGCCACGGCAGGGCGTGTTCGGCGAAGGAGAGCGCACCGTGGCGGCCGCGGGCCAGGATGCGTTCGGTGGTGAACAGCACGTGGTGGTGACGGTGGTCGTGGTGTTTCTGGTTGCGGCCGCGGGCGGGCAGTGGCATCCCGCTGCGGGAGCCGGCCACGATGACGGGTTCGCTGCCGCTGGGCCGGTAGACGAGCCGGCCGGCGTCCTCGTCGTAGTGTCCGCCGCGGCCCTCGGTGAGCGCGGCCATCACGTCGTAGAAGGACAGGCCGAGTCCGAGGACGCCGACCGCCGACCCGGCGGGTATCTCGTCCAGGGGCATGTCGGCGGCGCTGTCCCCCGCGATGTGGCGCAGGCCGGGATGGCGGGCGGCGTGGGCGGCGAGGCGGCGCTGGTTGCCGGTGAGTTCGGGGCGGGTGTGTCCGGTGGTCAGCACGACGCGGTCGGCGGTGAGGTGGGTGCCGCCGCGCAGGGTGAGCCGGTATCCGTCGCCGGTGCGCTGGAGCGCGTCCACCGTCGCGTGCACGGGAATCAGCCGCACGCTTTCGGGGAGATTCTTTCCGATCGCGTCGAGAAGAAACTGCATATAGCGTCCGTGGAGGGCGCGCGGTGCATAACTGTTGGGCCCTGGGTATTCCGGGTCGACGGAACTCCACCACTGGGCGAGCGAAGGGCCGGCACCGGGTCTGGCGGGACCGCCGTCGGGAGGCCCGGAGAACGCGGAGACCTCGTCGGCGACGGTGTTCATCAGGAACCACCGTGGCTGGTCGGTGCGCCAGATGCGGCCGGTGCCGACCCGGTGGGAGTCGATGAGGTAGATCTCCACGGCCTCGTGGACCGGACCGTCGGCGAGGCGCGCCGCCATGCGTTCCAGGACGGAGACTCCACGCGGACCACTGCCGACGATTGCCACCTTCATGTGTACCCCTTCCGGGAATCGGATTTCCGTCCTCTTGCATTTCGAAGGTAGGAGCTTCGACATCCGGGTTCAACACTGATTCATTGATTCATTGCATGAGTGTTTCTCATGCAATTCACGAGCGGAAGGAAAGAGAAGAAAATGGACTGGACTGGGACACCGCAGCAGGGCCCGGGCGAGCGCCCCGCGCTGCTCGTACTGGACCTCATCAACGAGATCGTCCATCCGAACGGCAAGTACGCGGCCGACGGTTACGGCGCGCAAGCGCGTGAGCGCGGTGTCCTGGCCAGGGCCGCCGACGCGATCCGGCGGGCCCGCGCCGCGGACATACCGGTGATCTACGTCGTCGTCGGCTTCTCCCCCGGGTACCCGGAGTGGCCGGCCGGGTCCCCGGTCTTCGAGAAGGCGAAGGACGACGGCCGTCTGGTCCTGGGTTCCTGGGCGACGCGGGTGCACGACGCACTCGCGCCGCGGCCCGGGGAACCGGTGGTCGTCAAACACCGCATCAGCCCGTTCCACGGCACGAACCTGGAGGTGCTGTTGCGCACGGCGGGCATCGACACGCTGCTGCTCACCGGCGTCTCCACGGAGCTGGTGGTGCTCACCACCGCGCAGGCCGCCCATGACCGGGACTACCGCGTGCGGGTCCTCGAGGACGCGACTCTGGCGGGCGACGCCGATATCCACGAAGCCGCGCTGAAGATCCTGTCCCGGATCTCGACGGTCACCACGGTCGCCGAGGCGCTGCCTGCCGCGCGGCCGGTCTCCGCCGCCGAGCGACAGGACGCCCGGTCATGAGGGCCCGAGCCGCGGCCCGTTTCCACGCCGTCGAGGAGTCGGCGACGTACGCGGTCTTCGACATGGTGGCGCGGATGCGCGCGCAGGGCTTGGAGGTGGTGGACCTGGGCGGCGGTGAGCCGGACTTCGACACCGCCGGCCATGTCGTGGACGAGGCGGTCGACGCGCTGCGCGACGGTTTCACGCACTACACGCCCAGCCGCGGGCTGCCCGCGCTGCTTCGAGCAGTCTCGGCGAAGCTCGCCGGGGACAACGGGATCGCGGCGGACGCGGCCACCGACATCGTCGTCACGCCGTCGGCGAAGCACGCCCTGTTCGCCGCGCTGGTGACGGTGCTCGATCCCGGCGACGAGCTGCTCGTGCCGACGCCGAGCTGGGTCAGCTACACGGAGATGGCGCGGCTGATCGGCGCGCGGCCCGTGCAGGTCGCCCTCGACGGCGCGGACAGCTTCCGCATCACGGCGGAACTGCTGGAGCGGCACGTCTCCCCGCGGACGAAGGCGCTGCTGGTCAACTCGCCGAACAATCCCACGGGCCGGTCACTGACCGCCGAGGAGGCGGCCGTGATCGCCCGGTTCGCGCAGGAGCACGACGTCCTGCTGATCTCGGACGAGATCTACGAGAAGATCCTCTACGACGGCCGCGCCCATCTCAGCCTGGCCGCGCAGCCGGGCTGCGCCGACCGCACCATCACGGTGAACGGCTTCTCCAAGGGCTACGCGATGACCGGCTGGCGTCTGGGCTACGCGGCCGGGCCCACCGATCTGATGGCGCAACTGCTGAAGGTGCAGCAGCACACGGTGGGCTGCACGGCGTCGTTCGTGCAGCGGGGCGGGATCGCCGCGCTGACCGGCTCGCAGGAGCCGGTCGAGTGGATGACCGCGCAGTACGCGGCCCGCCGGGATCTCATCGTGCAGGGGCTGAACTCGCTGCCGGGGGTGTCCTGTTCGCCGCCCGATGGCGCGTTCTACGCCTTCGCCGACATACGCGGCACGGGGTTCGCGGACTCGGCGTCGTTCGCGCGGTGGCTGCTGCGGGAGGCGGGAGTGGCGGTGATGCCGGGCTCGGCGTTCGGGCCGGGCGGTGAGGGCTTCGTCCGGTTGTCGTTCGCGACGTCGCCGAAGGTGCTGCAGGCGGCGCTGGACGGCATGGCGCGGGCGCTGGCCGGCCGGGGCTGACGGCCAGCGCGCAGGCCGCGGGTCACGTGGTGCGTCCGGAAGCACGACGCCGGACGCCCACGGCCAGCACGGCGCCGACGGCGAACGCCGCCGCCGCGATGCCCGCCGACAGACGCAGCCCCGAGGTGAAGTCCCCCGCCGCGGCGGCGAGCGTGCCGAACAGGGCCACCCCGACGGCGCTGCCGACCTGCCGGGCGACGTTGAAGACTGCGGAGGCGACGCCCGCGCCGGAGACGGGAGCGGTCTCGATGATGGCGGCGGTGGCGGCGAGGGCGGTCATGGTCTGGCCCAGCCCGGTGGCGATCAGGGCGAACAGCAGGACCGGGTACGGGGTGTCGGGCCGGGCGGTCAGCCAGCCGAGGAAGCCCACGGCGCCCAGGGCGAGCCCGCCGGCCATCGGGACGTAGGGGCCGGTGCGGGCGGCCAGCCGGCTGAAGAGCGGGGCCGCGACGAGCCCCATGCACACCGACGGCAGCAGGGCCAGGCCGGTGGCCAGGACCGTGAAGCCGCGCTCCTGCTGGAAGTAGAGCGTGGTCAGGAAGAGCATGCCGTAGTAGCCGAGGCTGATCAGCAGGCCGATCGCGGCGGTCGCGGTGAAGGCTCCCGAGCGGAACAGAGACGGCGGCAGCAGTGGCGCACGGCGACCGCGTCCGGCCCGTTCGCGTGTTTCCAGGGTGCGTTCGACCAGCGCGAAGGCGGTCAGGCAGGCCGCGCCCGTCCCGAACGCCGCCAGGACCAGCGGGGAGGTCCAGCCGTGTGAGCCGGCCTCGTTGAGGCCGCCGGCCAGGGCGACGAGGCCGACGATGCCGAGCACCTGGCCGGCCGGGTCCATGCGGCGGACGGGCGTCTTGCGGGCGGTGGCCGGGACATGGCGGAGGGTCAGGGCGACGGCGAGCGCGGCGACCGGCAGGTTCAGCCAGAACACGGAGCGCCAGTCGAGCCCGGAGACGAGAAGGCCGCCCACCGCGGGCCCGGCGCCGAACGCGATCGACGCGACGGCGCCCCACACGGCGATGGCCCGGGCCCGCACCGCGCGGTCGGGGTAGGTGGCCTGGAGCAGCGCGAGCGAGGCGGGCACGAGCAGGGCGGCGCCGGCGCCCTGGGCGAGGCGTCCGGCGATCAGGGTGCCGGGGCCACCGGCCAGGCCGCAGACCAGGGAGGCCGCGGTGAAGACGCCGAGCCCGGTGAGGAACATGCGGCGGTGGCCGAGCCGGTCGGCGAGCCCGCCGCCCAGGAGCAGCAGCCCGGCGAAGACGGTGCTGTAGCCGTCGACGATCCACTGGAGGGCCGAGGGCCCGGTGTCGAGGGCGGTGCGGATCTCGGGGACGGCGACGTTGACGACGGTGACGTCCAGCATCACCAGGAAGTAGCCGAGGCTGAGGGCGATCAGCGGGGGCAGGAAGAGGGCGGGCCGGCCGGCCGGGGCGGGCGAGGAGACGGCAGCGGCGCGCGGTGCGACGGCCTGCCCGTCTTCGGGGGTGAGGTCGGTGGTGGTCATGGCACCAGCTTCGACGCCGGATACTTCGCCACATGACGAAGTGTCGTTGTCGTACGGTGGTGTCATGCCGAACACCAGCCGTACCACGGGGAAGTCCGCCCGCGGCGCGGGCGCGTCACGACGCCCGGGCCCCGCATCCGATGAACACCCCGGTGCGCCGCTCAAGCACCAGACCGACATCGCCCGCGCCGCGGCCCTCATCGCCGATCCCTCGCGCGCCCGCATCCTGAAATGCCTGGCCGACGGCCGCGCCCTGCCGGCGAGCGCGCTGGCCGGTGAGGCGGGGATCACCGCCGCCACGGCCAGCGCGCACCTCGCCAAGCTGGTCGAGGGAGAGTTCGTCACCGTCGAGGCGCGGGGCCGGCACCGCTACTACCGACTGTTCGGGCCGGACGTGAGCGCCGCGCTGGAGGCCCTCGCCCTGATCGCCCCGCCGCTGGCCATCACGTCCCTCAAGCAGAGCAGTCGCACCAACGCCCTGCACCGCTCCCGCACCTGCTACGACCATCTGGCCGGACGGCTCGGCGTCGCCCTGATGCAGTCGCTGCTCGACCTCGGGGTGCTCACCGGCCACGACGGCATCCACCGGCCCGCCGAGGCCGTACGGGACCGGCCGTCGTCGTACGGCCGCGACATCGTCTACGAACTCTCCGACGAGGGCCCGTCGATCCTCGCCGAACTGGGCGTGGACACACGCCGGTTGCCACCGCGCCGGCCTGCGGTCCGCTACTGCGTCGACTGGAGCGAGCACCAGCACCACCTCGCGGGCGGGCTCGGCGCGGCCCTCACGGCGCGTCTGTTCGACCTCGGCTGGGTGCGCTGGGGCGCAGCGCCGCGCGTGGTGCATCTGACGGACGAGGGCGCCCTCGGCCTGGAGCGGACTCTGGGGCTCGTGGTCGGGTGAGCGGGCCCGGCCTCCACTTCGGTGGAGGCGCGGTACGACATCGGCGGACGCGGTGGACGGAGCCTCCTCCGAAGGCCGATGTGCGGCTGCGGCGCGGCAGCGAGGCTCGGGGTATGGAACCCATCTACGAACTGTCCGGGCCCGAGCGCGAGCAACTGACCGCGGTGCTGCGCTCCGTGGCCAAGAACCCGTACGAGGACTACGAGGGCTTCTCGCGTGCCGTCGGCGACCTGATCGCACGGGACGAGGTGCCCGCCTTCTTCGCCGACGTCTGTGCCCGCGTCCACCACGACCGGACGACGGGCGCCTCCGACGCGCACGTACTGCGCAACTGCCCGCTGGACGAGGACATCCCGCTGCTGGACCTGGATGACCCGGTCGCGGACAAGCACGCGCGGAAGAAGACGTTCATCGGCGAGGCGTTCCTGGAGCTCTTCGCCCAGCTGGTGAAGACTCCGCTGCTGTCCTACGCCACCCGTTTCAACGGGGACTTCTTCACCGACGTCGTCGCCATCAACCGCTACAGCGGGATGCAGACGGGATTCAGCGACAGCGAACTCGTCTACCACAACGACCGTACGGCCCACCCCGTGCGGGCGGACTTCATCTCGCTGCTCGGCATGTACTGCCCCGAAGGCGAGTTCATCTACACCGGGTTCGTCGACGGTCGTGACCTGCTCGCGCATCTGACGGACGAGGAACAGCGACAGCTCAGGACGGCCCAGTTCGTCACGCCGTTCGACGTGTTCTCGCGGGACAACAACAAGGAACTGACCGTTTCCGAGGTCCACCCGATCCTGGAGAACCACCACAGCTTCCGCTACCTGGACACGTGCACGACGGCCGCGCCGGGCGCTCCCGAGTCCGCGAAGGACGCGCTGCTGGCGCTCAAGGACGCGCTGGTGCGCGCGGACAAGACCCGTCACCGCATCCGGACCGGTGACCTGTTCGTCTTCGCCAACCAGGACGGGCTGCACAGCCGCGACAAGATGGAGATCAACGATGCGGCGCGGGCGCGGCAGCGCTGGCTGTTGAAGACGTACGCCTTCCGCGACGAGGCCGCCGCCGAGCGGCACGCGGACCGCTGGCTGGACGGGGTGCGCGGACGCGTGGGCGACTGACGTCCCGGGCGCGCCGGTCCACGTCGCGCCGTCACGACCAGGGTGGGCGGTCCTCGTCGAGCGCTTGGCGCATCAGCAGGACCGCCTCCAGGCGGTTGCGCACGGACAGTTTCGTCAGCGCGTGAGACACATGGCTCTTGACGGTCGCCGGCGTGACCTTCAGCCGCCGGGCCGCCTCGCGTGTGGACATGCCCTCCGCGAGCACCGTGAGCACCTCGCGCTCACGTTCGGTCAGGGAGCGCAGACGCAGGCCGACCGAGCGGTCGCCGCGCGGGAGCGCGGGAGCGGTCGTGGTCGCGCGACCCGCCGGCGGGCACAGGCCCACCAACTCCGGCGACACCACGACGTATCCGACGGCCACCGCCCGCACGGCGGCTGCGAGCCGTCCGATCGCGGCGTCCTTGACCAGTACCCCCGCGCAGCCCGCGGCCAGCGCGTCCCCGACGGTGCGCGCCGTCCACCGCGTGTCGAGGAGCACGACGCGCACCCCCTTGTGCACCAGTTCCGGCACGAGGGAGGCCGGCCGGGGCCGGAAGGCGTCGGCGAGCACGACGACGTCCACTCCGTCCAGGGGCCAGCGATGCAGCGGCCGGCCGCTGTCGGCGGTGCCCAGCACCTTGATCCGGTCGGCTCCGTCCAATGCCCCCGCCAGAACGTGCCGGGACACCGGATCGGCGTCGGCGAGCAGGACGCTGACGTCGGAGGCCTCCGGCTCGTACAGCAGGACGCGGCCGTTCTCGGTGCCGCGCACGGTCATCTCCACGCGCTGTCTCCTTTCTCACTGGACAGCCTGCGCCACGGACAGGCGGACCGGGGCCGGCGTGCGGCGGGCCCCGGTCCGTGCGTCGCTCAGGCGGCGGCCGGCTGCCGTGTCGTCAGCTCGCGGGCCAGTCGGGCCTTGACGACGGAGATGTCCTCGCAGTCGCCGCCGGTGCGCTCGGCGATGTGCGTCCGGTAGAGCCCGGCCAGCTCCTCCTCGCTCACGGCGAGCCCGAGCTCGTCGAGGATGTGCCGCAGCACGGCCCGGCCCGAGTGCCGTCCGATCAGCAGGGACCGCTCACGGCCGAAGCGGGCGGGCTCCACGTACTCGTACGTCGCCGGGTTGCGCAGCATGCCCTGCTGGTGGATGCCGGCCGCCGTACCGAAGGCGTAGGTGCCGAATATCGCCTTGTTGCGGGGCTCCTCCAGTCCGATCGCCGCCCGCAGCGCCGTGTACGCCTCGTACATGGCGGCCACGTCGATGTCGGTGTGCAGACCGAGCAGAGCTCCCTTGTAGGTCAGCAGCGCGGCCACTTCCTCGAGCGGGGTGTTGCCCGCGCGTTCGCCGACGCCACCGAGCGTGACCTGCACCTCGTCGGCGCCGGCCGTCAGGCCCGCGACGGCGTTGGCGAGGGAGAGCCCGAAGTCGTCGTGGCAGTGGGTGGCGACGCGGACGCCGTCGGGGAGCCAGGAGCGGAACTCGGTGATCAGCGCCCCGTACTCCTGGGGGAGGTGGCATCCGGAGGTGTCGGCGACGGCGAAGCACACGGCCCCTGCCTCGACGGCGCCCAGGGCGATGGCGCGCAGCAGGTCCAGTTCGCCACGGCTGGCGTCCTCGATGCCGACGGACACCTCCTCGACACCGAGGGCGTAGGCGTGGGCGACGGTGTCGGCGACCTCCTGGACGGCCTGGTCGCGGCTGATGCCCCGTTTGTGGGTGAGGTGCAGGTCGCTGCCCGTGGCCATGACCTGTACCTGGTGGCGCTCGGTGCCGCCCGCCTTTACGGCCGTGTCCACGTCGGACCGTACGGCCCGGCAGAACGTGGTGAAACGCGCGGAGGTCAGGTTCCGGGAAATGAGCCGGGTGGCCTGGAACTCGCTGGGCGAGGAGGCGGGGAACCCGGATTCGATGTAGTCGGCACCGAGTGCTTCTATGCGCAGTGCTATGTCGAGTTTCTGACGTGGAGTCATTGCGTTTCCGGGTGCCTGTTCACCGTCGCGGAGGGTGGTGTCGAAAATAGACACCCGGCGTGATTCCCTTTTCCCTGACATCGTGTCCTCTTCCTCGCCCGATGCTGCTCGCGCAGCGCAACACCGGTGAGGCTAGGCGGATTCGGTGCCGTTGAGGGCCGGTTGCGCTGGCCTCTGGAGGCCATGACCCGTATGAGTCGTGCAGGCCGCCGGGAATCACCGGAACGGCGGCCCGTGGCCGGTTCGGGCCACGTCACTTCTGGGTCAGCTCCACCGCTTGCCGGGGGGTGGAGGTGGAATGCGAAAGTTTTGGCGAAGGCGCTGCAACGCGTCCGGACTTGTCGAACGAAGGGGCATCTCTGATGCGCAATTCCATGACCGAGCCGACTGCCTTTGCCATCCGTTTCCTCAGCGACGACGATCTGATCTGGGATTGAGGAGCGGCCCGCGGTTGAGGGTCTATCCCCACAGCGCAGGGGAGGGCGGGACCAGCATCCCACCCTCCCCTTGCAGTGTCGGAGCACCCGCTCCGGAGGCGTCCAGCCACCGCGGCAGGGTGACGTGGTCGGCGCCGGGCGCCGCGTGCAGCGCGGGCGCGCAGGACAGAGCGGTCGCCGGGGGCGAGTCGAGCAGCACCGCAAGGCCCCGCTGTCCGGCCTGTTCCATGATGCCCAGGGCCGCCGTCAGGCCGCCCACGGCGTCGAGTGAGAGATTGATGCCGTCGTAGCGGTCCCCGAGGCGCCCCAGGTCGGTGCTCTGCTCGTGGGTCAGGTCCGCGATGATCGGGAAGGGGCGCGGCAGTGCGGCGAGAGCCGCGGACCGGTCCTGCGGCAGCGGCTGTTCGAGCATGCGTACGCCGTGGGCGTGGAGGATCGGCAGCATCACGTGGAGCCGGTCGGCGTCCCAGGCCCCGTCGGCGTCGACCATCAGCCAGGCGTCGGGCCGCAGCCGGCGTACAGCCGTCAGCCGGGCGAGGTCGTCGGCGAGGTCGCCCGCGCCGAGCTTGAGCTTGAGGGAGGCGAAGTCCTCACCGTCCTTCAGCTCCTGCTCCAGCAGCTCGGTCGCCACCGGGGAAACCGTGCGTACGGCGGGCACCGGTCGTGGCGGAGGCATGCCCAGCAGCTCCCACGCGCGCTGTCCGCTGCGCTTGGCGAGCAAGTCCCAAAGGGCGGAGTCGAGGGCGCTGCGCAGGGGGCCCGGCGACAGCAGCCCGGGCAGTTGGACGGGGCTGATCATCCGCTCCAGGCCGTCCCTGGCGGAGGCGAACTGGTCGCGCAGGACGTCCGGTCCGTGTGTGTCCAGCGCGGGCTGGAGGGCCGCCTCGCCTTGTCCGGTGCTGCCCGCGTTGCGCACCGTCACCCGCAGTACGGCCCACCCGCCCGCGCCCGGTTCGGCACCCGCGGGGGACAGCCTGGCGGGCAGGACGGCACACCGGACCTGCATCGGGGTACCCGTAAGGGATCGGAGGAGTGCGGGGTCGAACACGAGGGCTCCTGACTCGCGGGCGTTCAGCCGGAACCCCATCGTGTGAGCGGCAGCGGTGGGCCGCCAGACAGCAGGCGCGGCACCCTGCGGCGTGGCCGGTAGCGGACAGGGCGACCCGGGCAGGATGCGGAGCCGCGCGGCGGGGCGCGGTGCGGCGCAGGAGTGAGCGGCGCGGGCCGGGTGGAGGTCGCCCGATCGGTGCCGGTGAGCGGGGTGTGGTGCGTGCGGCCGCAAGGCGGAGGAGGGCGTCGACGCGATGGGGGTCCCCCGCTCGAGCCAGCCGAGAGTGGGGAAGTCGGCAACCGACGACAACGCCGCCGGGGTCCCTATCCGGGGATGGGGGTGCCCCCTGCGGGGAGCGTGCCACACCCCGCGTCTGCGCCGTGATCGACCGGTCAGGTCCTAGTCGAGAAGTCCCGCCCTCGCGGCCGTGACCCCTGCCTGGAAGCGGCTGGCCACGCCGAGCTGGGCCATCAGGTCGGCCATCACGCGACGCAACGTCCTTACAGAGACGCCGAGTTCACGGGCGATGGATTCATCCTTGCGTCCGGTGGACATCAGCCGCAGCACGCACAGCTGCTGGGAGGTGAGCCCGGATTCCTCGCCGGCTCCGGTGTCCTCCAGAGGCACCGAGGAGGCCCAGCACATCTCGAAGACCTTGACCAGCAGGGCGGTGACGGCCTCGCCGCGCAGCACCATCATGGCGTTGCCGGCGTTGGTGTGGAGCGCGGGTACCAGGGCCTGCACCCGGTCGACCAGGATGAAACGGAACGGCACGATGTTGGCGATCCGGACCTGGGCACCCGCGGAGCTCAGTTCCTGCAGATGGTTCATCGAGTGGACGATGCGGGTCATCGGCCGCAGGTGGATGCTGCGCATGGTCACACCGCGTTCCAGGACCTGCAGGTCGCGCCGCAGCCCCTCGGCGAGCACCTCCGACGGCCGGACGGGACCGGGGTGCATGCTCAGGATCTCCGAGGTCGCGATGTCGGCGGTGTCGCCGAGCACACGCGCGATCCGGTCGGCGCCGGTGATCACTTCGTCGCTGAGCGTGCCGCTGCGGGCGACGTGCAGCGGCAGGAACACGTCGCGCATCGCGTGGATCTGCTCGCGGGTGCGGCGGATCTGGTCGGTCAGGCGGGCGGTGGCCTCCTCCTCGGCGGTGAGCAGCCGCAGCAGCGCGGCCTCGGGGGCGGTGGCCTTGGCGGTCGGTTCGCCGTCGGACGATTCGACGAGCAGGCCCAGGCCGATCAGTTGGCGGCGGGCGTGCTCGATCTCGTCGACGGTGGTGTCGAGTTGCTCGCAGGCGCTGCGGACGGTCCAGTCGCTGCGGGCCGAGGCGTACTGGAAGAGTCTCAGGGCCTGCGGCCCGATGCTCGGTGCGCTCATGTCCGTCTGCTGCCTTCCTACAACGGATGTACTGGGGCTGGGGATGCCGATGGCGGGTCGTCGTCTCTGCTCCCGGTCAAAGAAAACCCTCCCGAAGGTATGTTTTGCTCACGTGCCCCGCCCCGGACGGCCCTCGGCCAACCGGGGGGGGAAGACTCAGCTCACTTGCAACAGCGCACTCCGCTCGAAGCGCGGACCCGTCCGGGTGCCGAGGAAGTGCCAGCCCTGCGCCATGCCCCGGGCAGCGAGGACCGGGTCGTCACCGACCACCACGGGATGGCCCACCAGGGACAGCAACGGCAGATCGCTTTCATGGTCGCTGTAGGCCCAGCAGTCCCGCGCACGGACGCCGAGCCGGCGGATGAGGGCAGCCGCGGCGTCCTGCTTGGCCGCTCCGATCATCGGTCGGCGGACCTCACCGGTCAGCACCCCGGCGGCGTCGGCGAGTTGCTCGGTGGCCAGCACATGGCGCACGCCGAGGTCCTCGGCGACCGGCCGGGCCAGAGCCATCCCCGAGCCGGTCACGAGGACGACCTCGTCACCCTCGCCCTGGTGGCGGCGCAGGGCATCCAGGGTCTCGGTCAGATAGGCGTGCGGACCGCTCCTGAACTGGGCATACCACTGGCGGGCCGCCTCGTCGAACGACGAGCGGCGCGCTCCGGCGAAGTGCGCGAAGTAGGCGCGGTTCAGCGTCTCCCGGTCGGCGCCGGCGGTGCGCAGGACGCCCGGCGTCCGCCCCTCCCCCACGAGCCGCGCGGCATGCGCATGCCAAAACTCGGGCAGGGTCTTGCCCGCGAGCAGGGTCTCGTCCACGTCGAAGAAGGCGATACGCCGGGTCATCGGACCTCCTCCCCCGCTCGCGCCGCCAGCAGAGCGTTGGCGTAACTGGTCGCCGCCGAAGTGAAGTTGAGGGTGCCGTGGGTGCGTGCCGCGGTGATGTCGCGCCAGCGGCGCTGGAGTGCGTCGTCCTCCTCCAGTGCGCGCAGCCCCGCCGTACGGAAGAGCTCGTCGACGGCCGTGCCGCACAGCTCCACGGCCACGGTGACGTCCCGCTGGTTCTCGGCGACGAGAACGGGCGTCACGGGCGCGTGGTCGGCGCGCTGCGCGACCCGCTCGAGGAGCAGTCGCGCGGCCTGGATGTGGGCCGACGCCCTGGCCAGCACCAGCGGCTGGACGGCGGTGCCGCCGTCGGGGCGCACTCGCTGGGTCTGCGTCTCCCACCAGGTGCGCAGCGCTCCCTCGGCGGCTCCGAGCACCGGCGCCGCGAAGATGAGGGCGGCCACCAGGGAGAACGGCACGGTGTGGCAGCGGGCGGCGTGCGGCTGAACGCGCCCGAGGTCGCTCAGCGTGAAGGTGAGGTGGTCGGGGACCAGGACGTCGCCCTCCACGGTGTTGCTGCCGGTGCCGCGCAGTCCCACAGGGCGCCAGGTGTGCAGCACCTTCAGCTCCGAGCGTCGCACGGCGAAGATCCGGTGCTCCCGCGTCTCGCCCGCAGGGTCGCCGTGCTGCGCGGCCCAGGAGGCGAGCAGCATCCACTCCGCCTGGTCGACACCGCTGGCCGTGGCCCACCTGCCGGTCAGCCGCCAGCCGCCGTCCACCCGGACGGCGCCGCCCTGCGGCGGCACGACGGACGCGGCCACGCGCACGTCGGGACCCTCGCCCCAGATCTCGCGCTGTCCGGCCTCGGGGAGATAGCCGGCGAGCCTGCCGTGTGCCGCGTACAGCGCGGCGCACCAGGCGGTGGACGCGCAGGTCTCGGCCAGCTCGGAGACCGCGTCCAGGAGTGCGGTGAAGGTGCCGGCGCCGCCGTTCCAGCGCTCGGGCACGAAGTGCCGGGCGAATCCGTTCTCGACCAGGGAGTCCGCCAGCCGGTCGGTGAGCCGGCACGTCTCGTCCAGGACGATGCGGTCCTCGCGGGCGGTGTCCAGCGTCTTGCCCAGGTCACTCAGCACGCGGCAGCACCGACCCCGGCAAGGAGGCCGCCGAGCGGGGCGGCGGCGGCGCGGGTGGCCAGCGCGGTGGCCAGGGTGCGCGTGCCCTGGCGGGCCGCGAGCAGGTAGGCGCCGGCGCCCTCGGGCTCCGCGGTGATGGTGACGGGCTGCCCGAGTTCGCCGAACGAGAGGAACGACGCCTGCAGGGAGTCGATGGCCCAGGCGCCCGGGGTGTCCTGGGCGGCGCGCACGAGGACGGCCTGCCGGAACCCCTCGACGATCACCATCCCCGGGATGTGGTCACTGGCATGGTCGAAGAGCGCGGGGTGTCCCGTGTCCGGTCTGAGCTGCCATCCGGCCGACGCGTCACCCAGGCTCGCGAGCAGCACGGCGTCGTCGCGGTCGCGGCCGACGGCGGCCGGCGAAAGGGTCCGCGCCTCGACGGTGAGGTCGGTGACGTCGAACGGGGCCGCCGCGGCGGCGCTGCGGCTGCGCACGAGGGCGTACTGCGCGGGCGGGAGCGCGTCCCAGCGCATACTCGCCCGGCCCACCGTGCGGCCGTCGATCAGGAGGTCCGCCTCGGACGTCAGACGGAAGCGTCGCGGACTGCCGGGTACGCGGCGCACGGTGACGTGGAAGGAGACGTCGGCCCCGTCGCCGCTGTCGCGCAGCGGCTCGTCGAGGTGGAAGTCGAAGCCGTGCAGGACGAACATGTGGTCCGCCGGGACACCGTGGAAGCGGTGCGAGAGGCAGATCCCCGCCTGACGCATCGTCTCGACCACGACCAGGGAGTCCCGGGTCCCGTCGGCGGCGCGGTGGTGCAGGAGATGGTCGTGCGGCCAGCGCACGAGGACCGCGAAGCGATCCCCGCCCAGCGGACGAACGGCCGATAACAGAACTTCCCGGTCCGCGGCCTTGTGTACCAGAGCGCGCGGAACATGTGCATCGGCACAGTGCCTGGCGGTCGTGTCGCCGGGCGCTATGTCGGTGTCATGCATGATTGTCCCCCTCCGGAAGTGGCTATACCGCAAACGCGGTGACCTTGCGTGGTGGTTGGTCACCGGCTGCTCGGGGAAAAATATACCTGCGGGAAGGTATATTGCAACGGGGGGCTGGAGACGAACGGTGAGCGGAGACATCATGGAACTGAAGAAGAGCCGGGCCACGTTCCCGGTACCCGAGCGCAGCGCGGGGAGCATCGCCCTTCACGGCCGCAGCCCGGAGTTGCAGCAGGAACGTGCCGCGCACACCCGCAAGCAGATCCTGGACGCCGCCGCGCAGCTCTTCGACGAGCGCGGGTACGGAAAGACGTCCGTCAAGGACGTCGCCGACCACGTGGGGATGACCAAGGGGGCGGTCTACTTCCACTACCCCACCAAGGAAGCACTCACGATCGCGGTCGTCGAGGCGCACTACCACCGCTGGCCCGTGCTCCTCGAAGCCGCCCAGGCCAAGGGGCTCGGCCCGTTGGACACCGTGGGGGAACTGCTCGACCAGACCGCGGAGGCCTTCCAGGACGACGTGGTCGTACAGGGCGGGGCGCGGCTGCAGATGGAGCAGCCTCTGCCGGAGGGCCTGTTGCCGCAGCCGTACGTCGGCTGGATCAGCCTGCTGACGGAGCTGCTGGTGGAGGCGGCGGAGGCCGGAGAGCTGCGCGAGGGGGTCTCGCCCTCCGCTGCGGCCTACACGCTGGTCTCCGCGTTCTTCGGCGCCCAGCACATCTCCGCGCGGCTGAGCCGTCGCGCTGACCTCGTGCAGCGCTGGTCCGACGCCCGGGACCTGATTTTCTCAGCCTTGCGGTCGTAGGACCGCCCGATCCCTCCCCTCCCGGGAAAGAGCACAACAGGGGCCGAATCACTCCGGCGAGCGCCCCTACGACGACACTGGCGCGGCTCACCGTCCATGAACGCCGCGACCCCGAGCCGGGCCCCGGGGATGCCACGGCTGCTCCCCCGGGGCCCGTAGGGGTGTGCCGACTCGGGGTCAGATAGGTTCGTCCACCGTGGCGGTGAGCCAGTCGGCGGCTTCGGCATCGGCCGGAAGCAACGCTGCCTCTGGCGGGCGGTGCCGTGGATGTCGCAGAGGTCGGCGCAGGATGACGAACGGGACGCCGCATGCTCAGGCATGGGAGATCCGCTCGCAGTCGAAGACGAACGCCCTGCGAACCACGGTGTCGGGCAGGCGGCACAGCCCAGGGTCCCCGACTTGCAGACAAAGAACCTCCTGGTGTCGTACTCGCCGAAGAAACTGGGCTTCTTCTAGAGGCACGTAAAAAGGGCGTCTGAGCTGGGAAATCTCCCGTCAGGCGCCCTTCTCGGTGACTGCCTCAGACAGCAAAGCGAAACGATGCCTTGCTCCCGGTTTGCGCCCCAGGTGCCCCAGCGTCGCCCACCTGGTCCGGAATGTTTCCGGACCAGATTCCGGTCACCCCGCCTCGCCGGGAGATGGGGAACCCTCCCAACGATTCATCGACTCCTCGATCAACTGGTTGGCATGGTCTCGCGTCCCGGCCAGGAACTTCGCGTAGTAGCGGAAGAGAACCCGGATGCTCTGGCCCGCTCCGCGAGCGCACTCGGCGGGATCCACACCGGAGGCCAGCCAGAAGGAAATTCCGGCGTGGCGCAGGTCGTAGGGCCGCCTGGCGAGGTTCAGCGCGTGCTCGCCCAAGTTGAGTGTGGCTTTCCTGGCGCGTCCCCAGGTATGCGTGCCACTCCGTACATCGCACAGATCGACATCCACCAGCTCGGCGCCGGCTACGACAACCACATCTACTTCACCCACAGTTACCCCGCAGGCGACATCTTCCACAAGGTCACCGGCCGCTGGGAACTCAACCAGGACCGCCTGCCCGCCGGTGACCAACCCGGCAAGCGGTACGACGTGTTCGTCCACCTGCCCAGCCATGGCGGCCAAGCGAACGTGAAGTACAACTTCATCCCCGGTGACAACACCGAGAGGGCTCAGGCAGACTTCTGCCACGTCAACCAAGCAACCCGCAGCAACGGCAGCGACACCTGGTTCGAGTTCGGCACCTTCACCTTCTGGGAGGGCGGCCGTATCGAGGCGGACAACCTACACGACGCGGGAACCGGAGATGCCGACGTCGTCTTCGACGCGATGGCCTTCGTCCCGCACAACAGCAAGGTCACCACGCAGGCATGCCTACTGAACGACAGCGGCACGTGAGGGGCAGGGACAGGGGGGTGGTGCTGGTGCTGACCGCGGTGGTGGCGGCCCTGACACTCACCGCCTGCACCAAGCACGACCGGCAGGACTCCCCGGTGGTCGCGGGCGCCGAGGACAAACCGTCCCCGACGAAGCCGAGCCCCACCCCCTCCTTCACCCCACCATCGACTGCCACCCTGCCCACCCACGCGATCCCGGCCGACGAAATGCCGAGGCTGGGCGAGGCGACGGCCATGGCCAAGGGATATACGGGCAAGACGTTCCTGGACGACCTCTCGAAGGCATGGGGCATCACCCTCGGAGACCCGAAGGAGGAGGAGTTCCCCGGCGGCCGCAAGAAGACAGTGATCACAGGCGACAACGGCAAGGGCCTGTCCCTGCTCCTGACGGTCACCAAAGCCGACGAGCTCGTTCTCCTGGACTGCATCGCCGAGAACGGCGACGCCCACACCACCGCCTTCCTCCGCGCCTGCGCCGCGGTCGACGCCCCGGGCGCCGACCCGAACAGGGCGACCACATGGTTCGACCAGGCCAAGAAGGAGACCGACACCCTGTACGCGAAGAAGAAGGAGGCCACCGTCAGCGGCATCCTCACCACCGGAAAACTCGTCATGTTCGTGAACAGACTGACCGACTCCGAACAGCTGAAGATCTTCGGCGGCGGAACCGCGGATAACTCCTGACCCGCCCCACACCCGGCCCCCGTCCGCGTCAGCGGCCGGGGCCGACCCCCAAGCCTCCATCAACCGCTCGGGCCCGTACGCCGCCGCGAGCTCGTCCACCGTGAACCCGGATCGGGACACCCCGGCCACCAGAGTGTCCTTGGTCGGCCCCGGGTGCGGCCGGGGCGTCCAGCACGTCGATCCACCTGGCGCGATCGGAAGGGTCAGAGATCGCGCACCACCTCGCGCCGCGACCTGGTAACAGATCACCCCGACCTGACCCAAAGGCGTCGGCGTCCTCGCCCCCTACCAGGGCTATCCGCACCCACGATGAGCGGAGGGCGAGCACAACATCGGCGCCCTGTTCCGGGAGATCGCCGCGCGCGGCTTTCCCGACAGCGAGGCTACCGTCCGCCTCTATGCGTCCTCCCGGCGCGACGCTCTGGACGTCGGCCTGCCCCGCCCGCACCGGCCCGCAGCACCGTCGAGGTCTCCCGGATGCTGACGTCCCGCCCAGACCACCTGGACGAGGAACCCATCTTCCTCAAGCACCTGCTGGAACGCTGCCCGGAACTGACCACCCTCTACAACCGCGTCCGTTCCTTCGCGGATATCTTCGTCAAGAAACGCAGCGATCTGCTCGCCCGCTGGATCCCCCAGGTCGTGCCAGCCTCCCCGAACTCGACAAAGCTCTCGGCCACCGGGCACGGGTGGACTCTGTGAGTCACGACACGTACCATCACGATCCCGTGATCCAGCGCCGAACCCGTATGCCCGAGGCGACACTTGCCTGGGTGTCCCTCGGGTTCCTGCATTTTCCCCTTCGAGATTCTGCGAACTCGTCGGCTTCTCAGCTCCGCAGGGCGGCGTCGTTCAGTCGGTCTGACCGGCTTGATGGAGATCCATGTAGCTGAGACGACTGTGACGTCCCGGATGAGGCCGAAACGAAGGCAGGCACGGCCTCCCCGCCCGAGGAACGCCTGGGTCTGCTGGACTGTCTCGCGGCGGTGCCCGATCCGCGCCTAGCCAAGGGCCGCCGCCATCGCCTCGCCTTCGTCCTCGGCCTGGCCGCCTGCGGGGTGCTGGCCGGCGCCAAGTCCCTGGCTGCGATCTCGGAATGGGCTGGGACGCGCCGACCGCCGTACTCACCCCCCTCGGCGGCCCAAGCCGTGAACCCACCGGCCCGACCGCTCCAGCTGAGGCCACCGTGCGCCGGATCCTGCAGCGCATCGACGGCGACGCGCTGGACGACGCGATCGGAACCTGGCTCGCCATCCGCGCCCTCGACCACCCGCAATCCTCAAGACCCGGTCCAACGGCCCCGCCGTTCCCCGGCCGTGGACGGCAGGACGGTGCGGGACGCCCGCCGCGCCGACGGCACCCAGGTCCACCTGCTCGCCGCGATGACCGACACCGGCCTGGTCGCCGCCCAACGCGAGGTGGACGGCATGACCGACGAAATCACCGTTTTCCGGCCCGTGCTCGCCGAGCTGGACCTGACCGACACCGTGGTCATCCTGGACGTCCTGCACTCCCAGACCGCGCACGCCCGCTTCCTCGTGGAGGACAAGGGGGCCCACTACATCGCCGTGATCAAGGCGAACCAGCCGCTGCTGCAACAGCGACTGAAACGCCTGCCCCGGCGGGACGTGCCGCCCCTGGGCAAGACCAGCGCCACTGCGCCCGGCCGTGACGAGAACCGCCGAGTCAAAACCGCCACCGTAGTCGACCTGGACTTTCCGCATGCAGCGCAGGCCGTGCAGATCGTGCGGCGCCGCCGCATCATCACCACCGGCAAGGTCACCCTCGAGCGCGTCTAGGCGGTCACCGATCTCACGGCCGAGCAGGCAGACGCCACCGAGATCGCGTACCGCGTGCTCCGGCACTGGGCCATCGCGAGCCAGCTCCACCACGTTCGCGACACCCGCCTGGACCGAGGACGTCTTCCGCGTCCGCACCGGCACCGCCCCCAGGGCCATGGCCGGCCTGCGCAACCTCGCCCTCGGAGCCCTCCGCCACCACCCGCGCAACGTCACCCGACCCCTGACCACCCTCGGCATCACGTGATCAAACCGGACAGGCCCGCTGAACGACGCCGCCCTGGCTACCGAGGACTGGCGAAAGTCCGCCTCCAGCACGCCTTCTCCGCAACCGCACTCAACGTGATCCGGCTCGACGCGTACTGGACCGGACACGACCAACACCACACCCGCAGCAGCCGCCTCGAACGCTCGCCTACCGACTCACCGCCTCACCAACGCACCCTACGAAATGAGCAACAGAGTCCATCACGCCAACAAAATCAGTAGACCTCGTAAGACGCTCGGAGGTTCTCCGCCCCGAGTAGACGCCCGGCGCCCGGTGTGCGGCCCTCACCGTTCGCGCCACCTGCTGCGGAACGGCTCCACGAGCCCTGCCGCTTCGACGAGCGCTCTGAACGCCGAGGTGGCCACGGATGCCTCGAAGAAGTCGCCGACCATGTGGTGAAGGTCGCGGAACGCCACCGAGCCGACCGCGCCCAGCGCACCGCAGTAGAGCGCAGCCCAGAAACCTCGCCATCGGCGCATGGGGTAGACGACCAGCGGCAGGAGGGGCCAGACGTAGGCCACGGCCCCGAGTGCCACCGCCAGTGCGACGACTATGACGGTCACGAGTCTTCGGCCTTTCGGTTCACAGGACGCCGGTTCCCACGAGGATCCAGCCCGCGGCGAGCGCGGCGGGGACGAATATGAGGACGCTCGCGAAGACGAGCCCAATTTTCCACGAGGTCCGATCGGCGATCTTCACGCACAGCAACGTCACAGGCGTCAGGTACAGGAACAGCGGGACGAACACGAAAAGGAATCCTGCCCCCATGACGCACCTCTCTGTCTTCCTTGTAGTCTCTGTGTTCTTTCTACGGAAACCGGGTGTCGGGCCCTTGGCCCGACACTCGGTTATTCAATCATTCGCGTCTACGGCGTCAGGTTGGTCTGGAACTCTGCCCCAGGGTCGTCGCAGTGGAAGACCTTCGAGGGCCGGTTTCCAGGACCGTCCCCGAGAGGGGGACGGAGGGGTCCACGTCCCACGCCGAAGAAACAAAACCTGTCCCCAGAGCAGCCGCCACGGCTGCTGCAGCCGTCAGCCGCACACGCATTATTTTCTCTGCCATGAGGCCCCCCTCATAAGTGATACCAAGATCGGAATTGCAACAGAAGAGAACCCTCGGTCGCACTCCGTCCTGCGTGAGCACATTACGAGGAGATGAGTGCGCATGACAAGTATTTAAACTTGACTAAACATCCGCAGAAGCCACACTTGGTCATCACGTAGATTCAAGATTCTGCAAAGCGGAAACTTCGCACGCGTTGGCGCGGCTGCTGCCTGCATCGGGAATAGCGCAATGCCGTACTGATTGGCGGGCGCGGCAAAACGTCGTATTGATCCGAAACGGTTCCGGTTCCGGGCCGTTGGCCTGGATTCGTCTGCGATCTGACAAGCCAGCTGTAGTTCCGACGTCCGTGCTGGCCGGGGACTTGCGGGGACGGCTGCGGGCATAGGTGCGGCCACCGTGATCATGAACGTTTGTGACGACATATCAGGACCAGGTGGCCGTGGAGGGCACGATAGCCCAGGCTGCCTGGGACAGGTTGTTCCAGGCAGCGATGGACGCGATCGCGGACTGCTTCGCGCGGCGCGAGACACGCACCACAGCAGCCGAGACGGTCACGTGGCTGCTGATGGAGGTGGACTCGCGCAACTGCTGGACACTCGCCGAAGCACTGAGGCATCCAGGCCCGCACTGGCTGCAGCTGCTGCTGTCGCGCGCTTCGTTCGACCACGACCGGGCCAGGGAGGAGATCGCCTGCCTGGCCATGCGTGAACTGGCAGGCCAGGAGGTGGTGCTGGTCGCGGACGAAACGGGGGATGCGAAGTCCTCGCCTGGCTGCGTCGGGGCGGCCGTCAGTATTCGGGGGCGATCAAGGGAGTCGGGTTGTGGAGGCTTCACCCAAGGCCGGATGGTTAGCGTTTTCGCAGGTCATGCGAGGTGGTTTGGGGTCCATGCCGTGGCGGCATAGAGGCCGGGGCCGAGTTTGTGGATGAGGCCGGTCTCGGCCCAACGTCGCTTCCTTGATCACCTCAGGGTGACTTCGGTCGGGGTGTGAGCCGATGAAGCTCGACGGTGTAGGTGACGCGTTCGGTGGCGGGTTGATCGGCTTGGAGCGTGGGCCAGTTGACGTGGCGGGTCTTGGTGGCGCGGGGTGAGAGTCGGCCGGGCCGGGCCTTGACGGCGGTGCGGACCAGGTCGGCTTCGATGGCACGGTCTTGGCGGCGAGGCGACGAGGGGGAAAGTCGGCCCCGACGGTGCGTTGGGCGGCATGGAGAGCGTGCTTGAAGCTGATCCGGGCGGGCGGCACGCCGGCCTCGGCGGCGCTCTCGGTGGCCAGGTGGCGTACGGCCTGGTAGACGCAGGGCATCGCCCACAGTTCCTGGGCGACCATCTCGGGGCTGTTGGAACGCAGGGTGGCGGCGCGTCCGCCGCGCTGCCCGACCTTGATCGAACGGTAGATCGTTTCGCTGGTCCAGCGTCGTGCGTACAACTCGGCCAGTACCGTGGCCGGGTCGAGCAGGGGCCATACGCGGGCCAACTCCCCACATTGAACCCGTCGGACCGACATCCTTGCTGGTCAGAAGGCTGTACCACCTGTACCACCTGTACCACCAGCAGACGAAGAATCTGCTGGGACGAACGCGCACCGCGCCCAGGCGCAGCACCTTGCCCATGCCCACGGCGGCTGAGCGACAAGGCCGGGCTCGGTCTCTCAGCCCGGTCACCTACCACGCAACGACTCTGAGCCGATCAATCCCTGATGCCCGAGTTCAACGGAGCGTAGTCAGCACGGGAGTCAGCACCGCACCGTCAAATCAGCCCGAACCGCACGTCCCGGGCAGCACTCGTTTCGGCCATCTTCGAGCCCCCGAACCGCCCGTCCGCGAACCGGCATGGTGGCCGCACGCATAGCCAACCCCCGAACTATGTTGCCCCACCACATGTGCCCCTGACCTGCATCTTCCTACCGTGTGCCGACACGTACCCGTCCCCACCGCACACAAGGAAGTGGCGCACATGGCATCCCAGGCACCCTCCGCTCCCCCACCACCCGCCCACCTCCCCCGCATCGTCGCCGCCAGCCTCATCGGCACCACCATCGAGTGGTACGACTTCTTCCTGTACGGCTCCGCGGCCGCCCTCGTCTTCAACAAGCTGTTCTTCCCCGGCTCCGACCCGCTCGTCGGCACGCTGCTGTCGTTCCTGACCTACGCCGTCGGGTTCGCGGCCCGGCCGCTCGGCGCGCTGGTGTTCGGGCACTACGGGGACCGGGTGGGGCGCAAGCGGCTGCTGGTGCTGAGCCTGCTGCTGATGGGCGGGGCGACCTTCGCCATCGGGCTGCTGCCGACGCATGCCACGGTGGGCGGCGCGGCGCCCGTGCTGCTCACCATCCTGCGGCTGGTGCAGGGGTTCGCGCTCGGCGGCGAGTGGGGCGGCGCCGTACTGCTGGTGTCCGAGCACGGGGACGCCCGCCGACGCGGGTTCTGGGCGTCGTGGCCGCAGACCGGGGCACCGGCCGGACAGTTGCTCGCGACCGGTGTGCTGTCGCTGCTCACCGCCGTGCTGTCGGACGACGCCTTCGTGAGCTGGGGCTGGCGGATCCCGTTCCTGCTCTCCGGTGTCCTGGTGGTCGTCGGTCTGTGGGTCCGCCTCTCCGTCGACGAATCGCCCGTGTTCCGGGAGGCGTCGGCACGGGCCGAAGCCCGGCGGAGTGCCGGCACACCCGAACAGCCGCCGCTCGTCTCGGTGTTGCGGCACCACTGGCGTGATGTGCTGGTGGCGATGGGCGCACGGATGGCGGAGAACATCAGCTACTACGTCATCACCGCCTTCATCCTCGTGTACGCCACCACGTCCGCCGATGTCTCCCAGCAGACCGCCCTGAACGCCGTGCTCATCGGCTCCGCCGTGCACTTCGCCGTGATCCCGGCGTGGGGCGCGCTCTCCGACCGGGTCGGGCGGCGGCCGGTCTACCTGCTGGGCGCGGCCGGGATCGGGCTGTGGATGTTCCCGTTCTTCGCCCTGGTGGACACCGGGCGGTTCGGGTATCTGGTGCTGGCGGTGACCGTCGGTCTGGTGCTGCACGGCGCGATGTACGCGCCCCAGGCCGCCTTCTTCGCCGAGATGTTCGCGACCCGGATGCGCTACTCCGGCGCCTCCGTCGGCGCCCAGTTCGCCTCCGTCGCCGCCGGGGCACCGGCTCCGCTGATCGCCACCGCTCTCCTGTCCGACTACGGCAGCTCGACCCCGGTCGCCCTGTACGTGATCGCGGCCTCGCTGCTCACCCTGGTCGCGGTGGCCGTGGCGAAGGAGACCCGGCGGCGGGACCTGGCCGACGACGGCACCGGGACGGTGACGGCGAGCAGCAGGGCCGACGCGCACACCGGGTGAGCGTGCGCCGCTGGTTCCCGGGGATCAGCGGCGCTCCGTCGGTGCCCCCAACCGGTGCAGGCGCAGCGCCAGTTGGATCTCCAGGACGCGTGCGGGGCTCTGCCAGTCGTCGCCGAGGAGGTGGGCCACCCGCTCGAGTCGCTGGGCCACCGTGTTCACGTGGACATGGAGGTCGTCCTTGGTGCGGGCCGGGCTCATCCCGCAGGCGAAGTAGGCGTCGAGGGTGCGCAGCAGTTCCGTGCCGCGCCGTGCGTCGTACGCGACGACCGGACCGATGGTGCGGTCGACGAATCCGGCGACGTCCCGTTCGCCGGCGAGGAGCAGGCCGAGGAAGCCGAAGTCCTCGGCGGCGGCGCCGTCCCCGCCCCGGCCGAGGAGGTGGAGCGCGTCGAGGCAGCGGCGGCCCTCGGCATAGCCGGCGGCCACGGTGTCGGGCCTGGCGGCGAGATCGGCGACGGGCGCGGAGGCGCCGACGGTCACCGGCTGGTGGACGGCGGTGCCGAGGTGGCGGGCGGTGCGCCGGGCCACGGCGGCGGCGGTGTCGCCGGGGTCGAGGGGCAGCAGCAGGACGGTGCCGCCGTCGCGGGCCGCGGCCAGGCCGTGCCGGGTGGTGGCCAGGTGGGAGGCGGCCGACCAGAGTCGGCGGCGGGCGGCCGCCTCGTCCTCGGCGGCGGCCGCCGGGCGGTCCAGCCGGGCGGCGAGCACGACATGGGTGGCGTCGAGGTCGGCGTCCAACCGGGCGGCGCGGTCACGCAGTTGGCGCGGGTCGCGGTCGCGGGCGTCGAGGAGGTCGTCCAACAGTTCGCCGCGCACGCGCTGTTCGGCCTCGGCGGCGGAGCGGCGGGCCAGCAGGAGCAGCGAGGTGACCATGGCGGCGCGTTCCAGGGTGCGCTGGTCGACGGGGTCGAGGCCGGGGTGGCCGCGCAGCACCAGCGCGCCGAGCTGCTCATCGCCGGCGGCGACCGCGGCGATCCAGTCGGCGCCGTGCCGGACCGCGTGCCCTTCCGTGCGCGAGGTCGCCAGCGAGCGAGCGTCCGCGGTGTCGGTGAACTCGACGGTGCCGCCCAGGACTTGGGAGACGGCTGCGGCCACGTCATGGACTCCGCCGCCGCGCAGCACGAGTTCGGCGAGCCGGTCATGGACGTCCGAGGCCCGCTCGATGACGGCGCTGCGGTCCTTGATGATCTCGTTGGCCCGCTCCAGGCCGGCCATGGCCGAACGGGTCTCCGTGAGCAGGTTCGCCCCGTCGATGGCGGCCGCGGCCAGCGCGGCGAAGGAGCCGAGCAGTGCGATCTGCTCCCGTTCGAAGACCCGCGCCCGCCGGTCCGCCGCGAACAGCACGCCGATGACGTGCGGCCCCAGCATGAGCGGCACCCCGAGGATGGCGACCAGGCCCTCGTCGCGCACCCCGGCGTCGATGGTGAGGGTGTGCTGGAATCGGTCGTCCTTGAAGTAGTCGTCGGTGACGTAGGGCCGCGCGGTCTGTGCGACGAGCCCGCCGAGCCCCTCCCCCATGCCGAGCCGCAGCTGCTGGAAGCGGGCCGCGACGGAACCCTCGGTGACCCGCATGTAGGTGTCGCCGCGCGCCGGGTCGTTGAGGCTCAGGTAGGCGACGTCCGTGCCGAGCAGGGAACGGGCACGCTGGACGATCGCCTGGAGTACGGCGTCCACATCACGCAGTCCCGCCAGGTCGTGCGCGGTCTCGAAGAGCGCGGACAGCTCGGCCTCACGCCGCCGTCTGCCCTCCAGTTCGGTGCGGACCCGCAGGGCGAGGAGTCTGGCCCGCTCCAGTGCGGCGATCAGCTCGGGCGGGCGGCCTTCGGCGCGGGCGACCAGCAGCGGCTGCTCGTAGGCCTCCGCCGAGGCGCCCCTGGCCAGCAGTTCGAGGTAGGCCGACTCGGCGCCGGAGAGCACCTCGGCACCCTCGTCGAGGGCGCCGACCGCTTCTGCCGGGGCCGGCCGCCTGGCGGACTGCACGTGATTGCGCGACATGGTCACAGGATTCCGCATCGCCACCGCGGCCCGTCGGGCCTGTGGAAAACTCGCGGACCGTCGGCTGCCCGGCCCTTCAGTGGGCGGTCCAGCCGCCGTCGAGCACCAGCGAGGTGCCCGTGACGAAGGACGCCTGAGGACCGCAGAGATAGGCCACGGCTTCGGCGACCTCCTCCGGTTCGAGGAGCCGCTTCACGGCGGTGTCCGTCAGGAGCACCTCGGACAGCACCCGTTCCTCGGGGATGCCGTGCGCCTGGGCCTGGTCGGCGAGCTGTTTCTCGACCAGTGGGGTGCGCACATAACCGGGGTTCACACAGTTGGAGGTCACGCCATGGGGTGCGCCCTCAAGGGCGGCCGTCTTGGAGAGTCCCTCCAGACCGTGTTTGGCCGCCACATAGGCGGACTTGAAGGGGGAGGCGCGCAGCCCATGGACGGAGGACACGTTCACGATCCGCCCCCAGCCCTGCCCGTACATGTGCGGCAGCGCGCCCCGGATGAGTCGGAACGGGGCCTCCAGCATCACCGTCAGCACGGTGTGGAAGACGTCCGGCGGGAACTCCTCGATGGGACGCACCAGTTGGATGCCGGCGTTGTTGACGAGGACGTCGGTGCCGGCGGCGGCACGCTCGGCCGCGTCCAGATCGGTGAGGTCGAGGACGTACGGCTCGACGGCACCGCCCGCCGGGCCGGCGACCCGTCCGGCCGCCTCGCTCAGTTCGGCCAGCCCGGCCGCGTCCCGGTCCACGGCTCTCACCTGGGCTCCGGCGGCCGCGAGGCGCAGCGCGCAGGCGCGGCCGATGCCGCCGGCGGCACCGGTGACGAGAGCGGTGCGGCCGCGCAGGTCGAGGGCGGGCGGGTGCGGGCCGGGGAGGGGGCTGGAGAGGGCGCCGGGCGAACTCATGATCCGACCCTAGGCGGCCCTCCCCCGGGACCACATAGGGTCAGCGCACATACTTCAGCTGAAAGTCGTAGCGTCGAACCATGTGGGTGCATCCGACATGGCCTGCTTGATCCGGAACACACCGAACTCGTTCAGCTCCGGCAGGGCGTCCACGTCGAACCAGGCCACCTCCAGCGACTCGTCGTCGTTGACGCGGGCCTCGCCACCGACAGCCCGGCAGCGGAAGGTGATGTCCATGTACTGGCATACGTCGCCGTTCGGGTAGGTGACGGGGTTCAGCGCTTGGACGAGCACGACCCGCTCGGCGACACAGCGCACCGCTGTCTCCTCGAAGACCTCCCGCACGGCGCAGGCCGCGGGCTGCTCCCCGGGATCCGGAATACCACCGATGACCGACCACTTGCGGGTGTCGGTACGACGTCCCAGGAGCACTCTGCCCTCGTCGTCGAAGACGATGGCGGTGATCCCGGGCAGCCACAGCAGCTGGTGGCCGGCGGAGGCCCGGATCGCATGGATGAAGTCAGGAGTGGCCATGCGCCGACCCTAGCCGCCCGGTTCTCCCGAACCGGCCGGAGCCACGGGGCGTACAGCGGGTGTACGGCTACGCGTCACCGGCGCGCCGGGAGCGCAGCCCCGCGCCGATCGCCCAGCCGATGCCACCCGCCGCGACCAGCACCAACGCGATCTCGGGCAGGATGCCCAGCTTGGTCGCGGGGGTCTCGGAGGTGCGCAGCGGCACCTTCTGGACCAGGTAGGCGGGGACGAACATGCCGGTCTTCTGGGTGATCTTCCCGTCCGGCATGATGATCGCACTGACGCCACTGGTCACCGGCACGGTGACGGTCCGGCTGTGCTCGACGGCGCGGATCCGGGACATGGCGAGCTGCTGGTAGGTCATCTCGCTGCGGTCGAACGTCGCGTTGTTGCTCGGCACGGAGATCATCTCGGCGCCGTGTGTGACGGTGTCCCGCACGTCCCAGTCGAAGGCGGCCTCATAGCAGGTGGCGAGGCCGACCTTGGTGCCGTCGATGTCGAACACACCGGGCTTGGTACCCCGGCTGAAGTCCTGCCGGACCATGCTGGTCCAGTCCTTGTTGATGGCGCCGACCAGACCGCGCAGCGGGAGGTACTCGCCGAAGGGCTGGATCTGCCGCTTGTCGTACGTCGCCGTCGGCCCCTTGGCCGGGTCCCACAGGATCTGCTCGTTGAGGAGCTTTCCGTCCCGCTCGACGACGCCGCCGACCGAGATGGGCACGCCCATCGCCGTGGCGGCCTCGTCGATCACGGCGGCCGCGTCGGCGTCGGTGAACGGGTCGACGTCGGAGGAGTTCTCCGGCCACAGCACGAAGTCAGGCTTGGCGACCTTGCCGGCCTTGACGTCGGCGGCCAGCTTGAGCGTCTCCTTCACGTGGTAGTCGAGCACGGCCTGCCGCTGGGACGCGAAATCGAGGCCCGCGCGCGGCACATTGCCCTGGATGACCGCGACGGTGACGGAACCGTCCTGCGCCTTGTCGCTCACCAGCGTCCGCGCGGCGACCGCGCCGATCACGGGGACGGCCACGCTGAGCAGGGCCGCGGCCGCCGCACCGCGTCGGATCTCCCGCGTGCGGCGCCCTTCGACGGCCAGGCGCACCACCTCGTACAGACCGAATCCGCACAGCACGACGGCGAATCCGAGGACGGGGGTGCCGCCCACCGCGGCGAGCGGCAGGAAGACGCCCTCCGCCTGACCGAAGGCGACCTTGCCCCACGGGAAGCCGCTGAACGGCACGCGTGCGCGTGCCGCCTCGCCGGCGATCCACACGGCGGCCGCCCACACCGGCCAGGCCGGCAGCCTGGACACGGCGGCGACGCCCACACCCACCAGGGCGACGAAGATCGCCTCGATCGCCACCAGCGCGAGCCACGGCCCCGGGCCGACCTCGACGCCGGTCCACACCAGCAGGGGCAGCAGGAAGCCCAGGCCGAAGAGATAGCCGAGGCCGAGGGCCGCCTTCCAGGTGCGGCCGCGCAGCACCCATCCGAAGCCGGCGAAGGCGGGCAGGGCCAGCCACCACAGGGTGCGCGGCGGGAAGCTGACGTACAGCAGCACTCCGCTGAGCGCGGCAGTGGCGGCCGGGACCAGACGGAGCAGCAGCCGCAGGCCGCGTGCGCGGGGCGCGGGGCGCGGCGTGAGCTGGTCCGACTGGTCGACGGAAGTTGCGGTGGCGGTCACTCCGGGAGTGTACGGCGGCCGCCGCCGCGGCCGACAGCACGGTCTCGGCATGCAGGAACCACACCGTTCCCGCTCAAGTCGTCCACAAAGCGGGCATCACCGGTTACGGTGAGCCGAGGCGGGCGGCGGGGCCCGCCACAGGTAGGGGGACCGGGTACGGGGGGCGACGGTGGGGTCGACCGGGATGACGTCCGCTGCCGGAACGGATGCGGACAACGACAGACGAAACGTTTCTGACGCGGTGGGCGTCATGGTGCTGGGAGCGTGCGCCCTGTGGCCGCTGCTCTCGGCCGCCGGGCGTGACGGACGGCCCGAGGGCGTACTGCTGGCGGTGCTGGCCGTGGCCGCGGGCTATGCCGCGGGCCGGATGGCGGGGTCGCTGTGGCCGGTGGCCGCACCCTGTGTCGGCGCGCTGGCCGGGTTGGCGACGGCGGTGGCGATGCCGCAGGCGGCCACGGGCTCTCAGTTCATCACACCGCTCGGCCATGCCGGTGCCGTCGCGGCGCTGCTGGTCCTCGCGACGGGTGGCGTGTGCTGCGCCGCCTGGGCGACTCCGGTCACGGCGCTGCGGTTCGGGCTGCGGGCGCTGGCCGCCGGGATCGCGGTGACCGGTGCGGCCATGGGCTCGGCGACGGGGTGCGCCGCCAGTGCCGCCGTGCTGCTGTGCTCCCTCGCCGCCGGCCGGCTGCGCCACCGGGGCGCGGCCATCGCGGGACTGGGGTCGGCGGCCGCGCTGGTGACCGGCGTGGTCTGGGCGGTCGCCGCGAACGTCCTGCCCGCCGGCCTCACCACCGCCCTGGCGGGCCCCCTGACCGAGCGCCGCGTCCAGTTGTGGCGGGACGCGCTGCATCTGGCCCGCCGCAACAGCGCCCTGGGCGTCGGCCCCGGGCGGTTCGGCGAGTTGAGCGGCGCCGCGTCCGAGGCCCTGCAACCCGAGGGCAGTCCGCACTCCGCGCCGCTCCAGCAGGCCGCCGAACAGGGTCTGGTCGGTGTCCTCCTGCTGGCCGCCGCGTTCTGCTGGATCCTCTACGCGCTGTGGCGCTCGGCCCGCTCCACGCCGGTCGTGCTCACCGCGGGCGCGGCGCTCACGGCACTGGCCATGGTCTCCGCGGTCGGCAACGCCCTGAGTTTCACGACGGTGTCGGCGGGCGCGGGCCTGCTGGCGGGTCTGGCGACGGCCCGGCCATGGGTGACGGGTGTCCCACCGAGTTGAAACCGACCTGAGCGGACGCCGACATCCATAGGGCGCGCGCACATGTGCCCGAGCCACACGGCCCCGTCGACTGCCTCAGTGCGCGGTGCCGGGTGTGATCGTCCGCAGGCGTTCCCTGATGACCCGGACCGCCGACTCGGCGTTGTCCACGGTGATGGTGAAGGTGTGGCCGTCCCACAGGCGCAGCACGATGCCCTCGCCGCGGCGGACGACGACGGCCGTGCCCTTCTCGGGCCGCCAGCGATAGCCCCAGCCGCCCCAGTGACGCGGCGTGATCTGCGGGGTGAAGTCGGCGCCGACCACATGGGAGAGCGGAATACGACGGCGCGGTACCCCTATATGGCCGCAGCGGACTTCGAGGCACTCCTTGTCGAGCTTCAGATCGACGTGCACGAAGGCGAGGGTGCCGAAGAGGACCAGCAACCCGGCGGCGATGCAGCCGACGACCGCCATCACCAGCGGCGCGATCCCCGAGGTCCAGGCCGAGTCCACGGCCAGTTCGACGCCGAGCGCCATGCAGGCCGCGCCGACCAGCGCCATCAGCCACTGGACCCGGTTGGTGGCGCGCCCCGTCCAGACATCCGGCTGCGGGGCGTCCTCGTCCGGGGAGCGGTCGTAGGGGTGGTCCCTCATGTCTACGAGATTACTCAGGTTTCGCTGCGCGGGCATCGCGTTGCGGAGGGTGACTGCTCACATCGGCGGTATCCGCGGCCCCGGAGGGTTCACTGGGAGACGGCGGGGCTGGCCGTTCGCAGCAGGCGGGCCTCGGCGTAACCGAGCGCGGCCGCCGGGAGCTCGCCCTCGCGCCCGTTGAGCAGCACCGTCACCGTCCCGGTGGCCGGTGCGTCCGGGTCCGGCCGCGCGCCGATCCGGCGCAGCGCCTGGGCGGCCACCGCTCCGGCGGAGCCGTGCAGGACGACGGGCGCGGCGCCGGGGGGCTGCACGGCTGCGCGGATACGTTCCGCCAGGAGTTCGTAATGGGTACAGCCCAGGACGACGGTCGTCACGTCGTCCGGTGTGAGCTCGGCCGCCGCGCTCACGGCGGCCTCGACGGCCGCCTGGTCGGCGTGTTCCACGGCCTCGGCGAGGCCCCAGCAGGGCACCTCGGTGACCGGCACGCCGTCGGCGAAGGACGCGATCAGGCCCCGCTGGTACGCGCTGCCGGTGGTCGCGGGGGTCGCCCAGATTGCGACGGGACCGCCGCCGGCCGCGGCCGGCTTGATCGCCGGGACCGTGCCGATGACGGGGATGCCGGGTTCCAGGCGGGCGCGCAGTGCCGACAGGGAGTTCACGGTCGCCGTGTTGCAGCCGATGATCAGCGCGTCGGGCCGGCGGGCGGCGGCGGCCTCGGCGACGGCCAGGGCGCGCTCGGTGATGCCCTCGGGGGTGCGTGGCCCCCAGGGCATGCCTTCGGGGTCGAAGGAGAGGACGAGATCCGCGTCGGGGCGCAGCCGCCGTACCGCTGCGGTGGCCGCCAGCAGGCCGATGCCGGAGTCGATGAGCGCGATCTTCACCCGGCCACGATAGACGATGGGCCGTTGGTGGCAGGTCCCATGGGGCAGACTGCGCGGGTGAGCGCCATCGTGTGGACCGCCGCCGTATCCCTCGCCGCCTGGCTGTGGCTGCTGCTCTGCCAGGGTTTCTTCTGGCGCACCGACGTCCGGCTGCCGCCCCAGGGCGATCCCGGCGGGTGGCCGGATGTGTGCGTGGTCGTGCCGGCCCGGGACGAGGCGGCCGTACTGCCCCTGAGTCTGCCGTCGCTGCTGGCGCAGGACTACCCGGGGCGGGCGGAGGTGTTCCTGGTCGACGACGGCAGTACGGACGGCACCGGGGAGCTGGCCCGGGAACTGGCCGCACGGCACGGCGGGCTGCCGTTGACCGTGGCGTCGCCCGGCGAGCCCGCGGCCGGCTGGACGGGCAAGCTGTGGGCGGTACGGCAGGGGATCTCGCTGGCACGCGCGCGTGGTCCCGAGTATCTGCTGCTGACGGACGCGGACATCGCGCACGAGCCGGACAGCCTGCGGCTGCTGGTGGCGGCGGCGCGCACCGGGGGCTTCGACGTGGTCTCGCAGATGGCCCGGCTGCGGGTGGCGAGTCTGTGGGAGCGGCTCGTGGTCCCCGCGTTCGTCTACTTCTTCGCGCAGCTGTACCCGTTCCGCCGGATCGGCCGGAAGGGGTCGCGTACGGCGGCCGCGGCGGGCGGCTGTGTGCTGCTGCGTGCCGACACGGCGGAGCAGGCGCGCATCCCGGACGCGATCCGGCACGCGGTGATCGACGACGTGGCACTCGCCCGCGCGGTGAAGGGTTCCGGCGGGCACATCTGGCTGGGGCTCGGGGACCGGGTGGACAGCGTGCGGCCCTATCCCCGCCTGCACGACCTGTGGCGGATGGTCTCCCGCAGCGCGTACGCGCAGCTGCGGCACAACCCGCTGCTGCTCCTCGGCACGGTGGTGGGTCTCGCGCTGGTGTACCTGGTGCCCCCGGCCGCGGCGCTGACGGGAGCGGTCACCGGCGACGCGGCGGCGGTGCTCGTCGGTGCGGGGGCCTGGCTGGTCATGACCGCGACGTACGTGCCGATGCTCCGCTACTACCGGCAGCCGCTGTGGCTCGCCCCCTTGCTGCCGTTCACCGCGTTCCTCTATCTCCTGATGACGGTCGACTCGGCGGTACAGCACTACCGCGGGCGCGGGGCGGCCTGGAAGGGCCGTACGTACGCGCGTCCCGGCGCCGTGGCCGACGAGGGCTGACCCGCTCGGTCCCGGTCACTTGCGGCCGGGGGTCCAGTTCATGCCCCAACCGTAGGCCCGGTCGACGGTCCGCTGCGGGCTCACCCCGCGATCCGGCACCAGATAGCGCGCCTCACGCTGTACGACCAGGTCACCGCCGGTGTGGGTAAGGAGGGCGAGCGCACACACGGTCGAGGGGACCGTGCACTCGTCCAGGGAGAAGTCGATCGGGGCGCCGTGCTGGGGCTGGAGGGTGACGGTGGCGTGCAGGTCGGCGAAGGACCTCGCGCCCTGGTAGATGGTCACGAAGATCAGGATGCGCCGGAAGTCCTGTTTGTGGTCGAGGTTGACGGTGAGGTTCTCCCCGCTCGCCACGGCACCGGTACGGTCGTCGCCGTCGAGATGGATGTACGGCGGCCTGCCGAGCGAGCCGAAGGCGTTGCCCAGCGCCTGGACGACGCCCTTGCGGCCGTCGGCGAGCTCGTACAGGGCGCACAGGTCGAGATCGAGTTCGGACCCGCCGTGCCGGCCGCCCCAGCCACCCGGGGACTGCTTGCGGACCTGCCAGTTGAGGTTGACGCGCAGCGAGCCCGAGGTGCCGCCCTGTTTGGCCAGGGAGACGGAGGGCGCCGCCTTGGTTAGCGTCACCTTGGACAGGCGCACGGGCGCGGCCGGCGGAGGTGGCGGGACGGGCAGGCCGCCGGAGGTCGGCGCCGGGTGCTGCGGGAAGGGGAGACCGCCGGAGGCCGGCGCCGGGTGCTCCGGGAAGGGGAGGCCGCCGGGCGGCGCAGGCACCGGGGCGGCGAGAGGCGCGGTCACCGTGGGCGTGGCGGCCGGGGCGGCCGGGGGCACGGGCGGGGACGCAGCGTGCTGAGGTTCGTCCACCGTGATCCCGAAGTCGGTGGCGAGCCCTTCGAGCCCGCTGCTGTAGCCCTGTCCCACGGCCCGGAATTTCCAGCCGCCCTGGCGCCGGTACAACTCACCGAGGACGAAAGCGGTTTCCACCGTGGCGCCGGCGCTGTCGAACCGGGCGACCACATTCCCGTCCGCCGCGTCCCGCACCTCGATGTAGAGACCGGGGACCTGGCCGAACGTTCCGCCGTCGGCGGAGGCCGCCAGGACGATCTTCTCGATCGGGGCCTCCACGCGCGCGAGGTCGACGAAAAGAGTGTCGGTGACCTGGCCGCCGGAGTGCCGTTTGCCCTCGTGGCGGACGGCGCCGGAGGCGTGTGCGGGCTGGTTGTAGAAGACGAAGTCACCGTCGGAGCGCACTTTTCCGGCGACCAGCAGCAACGCCGATGCGTCCGCGTCGGGTGCACCGGGACCGGAGCGCCAGCCCAATTCGACACGCAGTGCCGTGGTCGGCACCGGTGTATTGGATCCTTTCGACATTGTCATGTCCGCCCCCATCGCGTGTCGGCATGCCGGGCGCGCCCGGCGGTCCCAGGTCATCCCTACCCGCACAACCTATTCCCGAGGACAGGGAAGTCCCATGAGCGGCACAGGAAGATCCCTGGCCAACCGCCGGTAACCAGCTCGGAACTCGGCCTTTACGCGATCAGAACGTCGATTGCCGTCCTTTTTTGCCGAGTTCGCTCGGATTGGGGATCCGGCGTCACTGCCGACACGGAAAACAACCCTCTTATCGGTCTCCCCAACCAGC
Source organism: Streptomyces sp. NPDC007157 (assembly GCF_040634235.1). Lineage (NCBI taxonomy): Bacteria > Bacillati > Actinomycetota > Actinomycetes > Kitasatosporales > Streptomycetaceae > Streptomyces > Streptomyces sp. NPDC007157. The sequence goes on along the minus strand of NZ_JBEYFE010000024.1, from coordinate 106,321 downwards.
ACATCGTGGGCTTAACTTATGTGCCATGACCTCCCCCCGCTCCACCTATGGCGGCGGCTACTACTCCGCCTCCTTCCCGGACACTCCGATCTACGACTCCCTCGTGGCCGAGCGGGGCACCCCGCAGATCGCCCCGATCCGGGTCCCCCCCGCCTACGACGCGCCCAGCAGCCTGAACCTGCCCGCGCTCCCGTCGGCACTGCCCGCCCTCCCGGCGGGTCCCTCCCAGCCGGCCCCCGGCTACGGCTACCCGCAGATGCAGCAGCCCGCTCCGCTGCAGCAGGCGCCCACGGCGTACATCCCCCAGCAGGCGACAGCACCGCGCGGCTACCCGGGCCAGCAGCAGCCGCAGCCGCCGCGCCCGATGATGGGCGGCACCGGGTACGAGGCGATGCGCCCGGCGGCTCCGCGCCCCGCGCCGCCGGCTCCGTACCAGGACCCGTACAACAACCAGCAACAGCAGCAGTACCGCGGCTACTGATCGGCATCCCCTGATGTCGGTGCCGCCCGGCACGACGACGTCATGGGGATCGCCGAACTGCGGTCGACGCCTGTACACCCGGTCATGGCGCTCCGGGGCCTCTCGCCCCGGCAGGCCGTCACAGAGCCCTGGAGGCCGGCCGGTGACCGACGCTGGGCTCTGATCGACGACGGGGGAAAGGTCGTCACCCAGCGCGTGCACCCACGCCTGCACGCACCCGCGCCTGCACCCACCCGCGCCGCGCGCCCGCCGCCGCCGAGTTGGCGTCCGGGTGGCGGCATCCGCCCCACGCGACCGGGCAGGCCTCGCTGAAGGTTCCGGAGCCGGCGGCCGCAGTGCCGGTGGAGTCTCCGGTACGAAGGGGGAGGTACGAAGGGGAGGCGGTCCCCGCGGCCGGGTCCACGCATGCCTGGTGCGGCGACCATCCGGAAACCGCCACCCGTCTCGTCCGCCCGCCCCCGCCGCCCGCTCGACCCGGACCGCACGCTGCCGGGCGAGACCGTGCGCCTCGCCGAGGGCCGTCCGCCGCTGATCACCGCACAGGCCCCCGCTCGACGCCCCCCTTCCTCATGGCACGGGGCGACCACGCCGACGAGAACCCGCCCGCTCCCCCATGAACCTCCCCCGAGCCGGCTTCGACTCCGACCTGAGTGATCTCCGCCCCTGCGGGAACCCAAGCCCGCAGCCCGGACGTTGGGGGTCGTGAGAAGTTCCCGAGAGCCCTTGCCGGGGGTGATTTCGCTCTCTCTTCGGCCGGGCTCGCGGATGAACGGCTCGGGCGGGGGTTATCACGGAGCGGAAGGGGGTGGTGGACGGTGCGAGCGATCCGCGGCCTGTGGCGTTGGCGGCGCAATCCGCTGCGCCGTGCGACCGACCTGGTCGAGGCCTGGGTGGCCCTGGTGGCACTGCTGCTGATCGTGGTGGCCGCGCCCGTGCTCGGCTCGCTCGTCGGTGTGGCCGCCCAGGACACCCTCCAGCGGTCCGTCCGGCAGCAGCAGCACGACCGGCATCTGGTCACGGCCACCGTCGAACGGAAGCTGGGCGGCTCCCTGATCGAACCCGACCCCGACGCCACCAGCGCCCACGACACCCGCAGCCGCGTCCTCGCCGACTGGACCGCACCGGACGGCACCCGGCAGCACGGCGCGACCCTGACGGCCATCAAGTCCCCGCACAAGGGCGACCACTTCGGCATCTGGACGGATCGGCACGGTCTGTTGACGGCCCGCCCACTGGACTCCGCCACCGCGACGACCCATGCCGTGCTGGCCGGGTTCGGCGCGACCCTGCTCATCGCGGGTCTGATCGAGAGCGGCAGACGGATGATCGTCTGGCATATGGTCCGTCGCAGGTACGCGCGTTGGGACCAGGCCTGGGACCGGGCGGGCCCGGACTGGGGCAAGGCCGGCACCGGCAGCTGAGGGCCTTTCTGCCTCTGGTCGGTGCACCACCTCGGCGCACGCTACGGTGGACCGGCCGAAGCGCATTCGGTATCGACCCGCGCGCGAGCGGACCGCACGGGCCGGACACCCTCCGAGGTGGCCGTCCCGAAGGCGAGCAAGCGATCTGTACGACGAGGTGGGGGCTCAGCAACGCCATGGCACAGGGCACGGTCCAGGTGACGCACACCGGTACATCGAGGTGGCGGCGCCGCACAGGTGAGTACGCATCGCTCGCCGCCGCCCTGGAGGCCGCCGCGGACGGCGACGTCCTGACGGTCGCGCCCGGCACCTATCGGGAGAACCTCGTCGTCCAGCGCGCGGTGACGCTGCGCGGCCCGGAGGGCTCGCCCGGCTCGGTACGCATCGCGCCGGCGGACGGGGTGCCGTTGACCGTACGGGCCTCGGCGGTCGTACAGGACCTGCATGTCGAGGGCCAGGACGCGGCCGCGCCCGCGCTGCTCGTCGAGGAGGGCACCCCCGAACTGTTGGACATGCGGATCGTCACCCGCTCCGCCGCCGGCATCGAGGTGCGCGGCGGCGCGCGGCCGACCGTGCGGCGCTGCACGGTGGACAACCCGGCCGGCATCGGCATCGCCGTACTCGACGGCGGCGGTGGCGTGTTCGAGGAGTGCGAGGTCGTGGCGGCCGGTCAGGCGGGCGTGGCGGTGCGCGGCGGCGGCCACCCGCGGCTGGAGCGCTGCCGGATCCACCACGCCTCGGGCACGGGAGTGACGGTGACGGGTGAGAACTCCGCGCTGGAGGCCGTGGGTTGTGAGATCTACGAGGTGCGCGGCTCCGGCGTGCAGGTCACCGCACGGGCCACGGCGCACCTCACCGACTGCGATGTGCACCGCACCACCGCCGACGGCGTGACCCTCGACACCGACGCGGTACTCACCCTCGCCGACTGCCGGATCCACGACATCCCGGAGAACGCGGTCGACCTGCGCTCGCGCTCGGTGCTGACGCTGACACGGACGACCGTGCGCCAGTTCGGGCGCAACGGGCTGTCGGTGTGGGACCCGGGCACCCGCGTGGACGCCAACCAGTGCGAGATCTTCGACAGCACGGGCGACTACCCGGCGGTGTGGGTGAGTGACGGCGCCACCGCCGTCCTGGACTCCTGCCGGGTGCACGACGTACCGGACGCACTGTTCGTGCTGGACCGCGGCTCCCGCGCGGACGTCGTCGACAGCGACCTCTCCCAGGTGCGCAACACGGCGGTGTCGGTGAGCGACGGGGCGACCGCGCAGCTGGACGACTGCCGGATCCGGGACGCGGCCACCGGCGCCTGGTTCCGCGACCACGGCAGCGGCGGCACCCTCAACAACTGCACGGTGGACGGCACCCAGACCGGAGTGATCGTCACCAAGGGCGCCGACCCCACTCTCGAACGCTGCACGGTGGACTCCCCCGCCGAGGCCGGCTTCTACGTGTCGGCGGGCGGCCGCGGCACCTTCCAGAACTGCCGGGTCACCGGCAGCGGCGGCTACGGGTTCCATGTGATCGACGGCTGCCGTACGACGCTGCGCAAGTGCCGTACGGAGCGGTGTGCGCGCGGCGGTTACGAGTTCGCCGACGGCGGCCCGGACGCGGGCACCGGCCCGGTGGTGGAGGACTGCACCAGCGACGAGAGCGGCAGCCTCCGCCCGCCCGCGGCGCACGAGCCGGCCGTGCAGACCGCCCACCAGACCCCCGGCCTGCTGGGTGCGATCCCCGGCCAGCGCAGCACCGAACAGGAACCGCTTCTCGCCCCCGCCGCGTCCCAGGAGCCGGCCCGCACCTCCAAGGCCGTGCTCGGTGAACTCGACGCGCTGGTCGGCCTGGAGAGCGTCAAGCGCGAGGTCCGTGCGCTGACCGACATGATCGAGGTCGGCCGGCGCCGTCAGCAGGCCGGTCTGAAGGCCGCCTCGGTCAAGCGGCACCTGGTGTTCACGGGCTCCCCCGGCACCGGAAAGACGACGGTCGCCCGGCTCTACGGCGAGATCCTCGCCTCCCTCGGTGTGCTGGAGAAGGGCCATCTGGTCGAGGTGTCCCGGGTCGACCTGGTCGGTGAGCACATCGGCTCCACGGCGATCCGCACCCAGGAGGCGTTCCAACGGGCGCACGGCGGTGTGCTGTTCATCGACGAGGCGTACGCGCTGTCGCCGGAGGACGCCGGGCGGGACTTCGGCAAGGAGGCCATCGACACGCTGGTGAAGCTGATGGAGGACCACCGGGACGCCGTGGTGGTGATCGTCGCCGGCTACACGGAGGAGATGGAGCGCTTCCTCTCGATCAACCCCGGCGTGGCGTCCCGGTTCTCCCGGACCATCACCTTCAGCGACTACGGCCCGGACGAACTCCTGCGGATCGTGGAACAGCAGGCCGACGAGCACGAGTACCGGCTGGCACCGGGCGCCTGTGAGGCGCTGCGGACGTACTTCACGGTGCTCCCCAAGGGCCCCGCGTTCGGCAACGGCCGTACCGCCCGCCAGACGTTCGAGGCGATGGTCGAACGGCACGCGAGCCGGGTCGCCCAGCTCGCCGACCCGAGCACCGACGACCTCACCCTGCTGTACGCCGAAGACCTTCCGGAACTCACCTGATCAGCCCGCCGGTTGCGGCCGCTGCCCGGGCAGTTCGGGGCGCAGCCGGGCCAGCAGCCGTTCCCGTTCCTCGGCGAAGGCCGGGTCCGCCTGGTAGTCGGAGTGGCCCAGGATCGGGGCCGGGAGCGGGTGTTCCGGGGTGCGTCCGTAGGCGAGGGGGTCCTTGAGGGGCGTGTGGTCGACGGCCGGGCCGTCGCCGTCGGCGATCCGCACCGGGCCCCCGATGGGGTCGGTGAGGCGGTAGAGGTTGCGCCAGCAGGCGACCTCACGGTGCAGGGAGCCGAGCTCGGCCGGGCCGAAGTGGGCGGGGAACCAACGGCCGTACAGGCGCTCCAGTGGGGAGCCGTAGGTCAGCAGGGCGACCCGTTTGCGCACCGACGGCGTCAGCTGCCAGGCCGCCGCGGCCGCGAGGACGCTGCCCTGGGAGTGGCCGGAGATGACCAGCCGGCCGCCGGTGCGGCGGGTCCAGGTGTCCATGCGCCAGGTCAGGTCGGGAACCGCGCGCTCGGCGTAGCAGGGCGGGGCGAAGGGATGGGCGGCGCGCGGCCAGAAGGTGCCGACGTCCCAGAGGATGCCGATGGTGCGCCGGGCGGCGGCGTCCTTGTAGGCGCGCCTGCCCCAGGTGACGAAGAGTATGAATCCGAGCCCGACCAGCCAGGAGCCGAGCGCCTGGGAGGCCTGGGCCGCGCCGTGCACCAGGGCGTAGGTCCGGTCGGCGGCCGCGTCCGGTGTCTCCCCGGTGGCGAGCGCGCCCACCAGCGCCCCGGCGCCCAGCACCAGCGTGGCGGCGCACAGCACGGTGACCAAGAGCGGCGTCCGGTCGGTGAGGGCCGCCATGGCACGGACCCCGGCGATACGGCGGGTGCGTGCCGTGTCGTCCGGCTCGCCGGCGTGGTCGAGGCCGACGGCGGCGCGTTCGGCGTGGCCGAGCCGCGAGGTGCGCCAGGAGAGCCAGGCGACCGCGGCGAGCAGCACCACGAGGACGGGCGGGATCGCGGAGGCCTGCCAGGTCAGCAGTACCGGTGGCCCGGCGATGGAGGTTCCGGTGCCGTCCAGCCAGTCGGAGACCCGCTGGGCGACCCCGCCCGAGATCACCCCGCCCAGTGCGCAGGCGAGCAGCGCGACCGCCGGGCCGCCGAGGCCGCGCATCGCGGCACGCGGATCGGGGAGCCGGCGGTGCAGGTCGTGGGCGACGGCCCCGAGGACGATCACCAGCACGCCCTGGGCCAACACCAGGCCGCCGAAGGCCGGATCCCCGGCGAGCCGCCCCACGGAGCGCCATCCCGGCCGGGACCAGCCGGCGTACAGCGCGACGAGGACCAGCAGGGCGAGCGCGCCGAGCGGCAGGCGTCGTACCAGCCGCCGGTCGAGCTCCTGGTCGAGGAGGTTCTCGCTGCGGCCCCGGCGGCAGACCACCCACACCGCGGCGAACGCCAGCGCGGCCAGCACGGCGGACAGGAGCCATCCGGCCGCGTCGAGTACGGCGGGTCCGCCGGCCCGGCGGTCGAAGGCGGCCGCCGGTGCGAGGACCGCGGCGGCGACGGTGAGCAGACCTGCCGTGGTGTGCGCGGCACGCAGCCGGGCCACCAGCCGGCGCCCGTACCAGAAGCCGGGGCTGCCGAGGGAGGTGTGCCCGGGTTCGGCGTCGTGGGCCAGGGGCCGGGTGGACTCGTAGGCGCTCCAGGTGCGGTGCGAGAGGTACCAGAGCAGGCCGGTCAGCGCGGTGGGCACCAGGGCGGCCAGGGCGAGCCGGCGGCCGGGTGCGCTCCACCAGCCGCCGGCGGAGCCGCTGGGTGAGAGGAAATCGAGCCAGGAGTGCCGGCGGGCGCAGGCGGTGATGCCCGCACACTGCCAGGCGGCCAGGTCCAGGGCGACCTCGCAGGCGGCCGCGACCAGCAGCACCGTCAGGGTGAGCCCGGCGAGCCGGACCAGCAGGCCGTAGAAGCGGACGGTGCGCGGCCGGTCCTGGGCGGCGGGGCGCATCCAGTGGGCGAGGTTGACCACCATGAACGGCAGGAGCAGCAGCCACAGGGCGCGGGAGGCGTTGCCGGAGGTGAGGTTGCACCAGACGTACGCCTCGGGCACCGGGCGGTCGCCGTAGTCGCCGGGCCGGGACTCGGCGTCGACGTCCACGGCGCGCCGGAAGACGGCTGCCGTGTCGTCGCCGGTGATCCGCACCGTGCGCGGGTCACCGAGCATCTTCTCGGGCGTGCTGCCGCCGACTCCGTGCACCAGCAGTTCCAGGTCGATCTCCGGCACGGCGGACCGCTCGACGGCTTCGCTCCTCCCACCGGTGAGCCGCCGGACAGAACCCCCCTTCCCCTGCCCGACCACCGGCCGCCCGGCCGATCCGGCCGTCCGCACCACGAGCCGCTCGGCCGGTTCGCCGGTGCCGGCCGCCGACCGCCCGGCCGGAACGGCAGTCCCGGCCGCCGTTCGCTCGGCCAGACCGGGCGCCTCGGCCGCCGGTCGCTCGGCCGGATCGGTCGTCTCGGCCACGAGCCGCATGGGCGGGCCGGTCGCCTCGGCCAGGCGTTGCTCGGCCGGGCCGGTCCTGTGCGCCGTGAGCCGCTCGGCCGGATCGGGCCGTGGGGTGCCGGGCGGTTGGGCGGGTTCGGTCTCCGTCGCCGCCGGCCGCTCCGCGGGGTCGTCGGCGGTAGGTTCCTGCGCGCGTTCCACTCTTCTCGCACTTCCCCCGTGACGCGCCGATGGTCTGTGTCCGTGCGGGCTTCAGGATCTCCGATTCCGGTGTGACGCACACCACTCGCCACGGAATCTCCCCGTTGTGTGTGACACCTGAGGGAACACGTGGTGACCGAATGACATGTGCGCGCCGACACAGGGAGTGGCGCAACCGGTGTGGTCCCGTGAAAGGATGGGGCGCCCACGCACCGGAGCCGGGCGGAATGTCCTGGTCGGAGCCGGTACGCAGGGCGTGTCGGACTGCTTGAGGCGAGAGGACCGGAGCGTACGTGAGCGAGAACCAGAACCTCCTCGCGGAGCAGCGCCGCGCCCTGATCCTGGACGAGGTCCGGCGCCGGGGTGGTGTTCGGGTCAACGAGCTGACCCGCAAGCTCGGCGTGTCGGACATGACCGTACGCCGGGACCTGGACGCACTGGCCCGGCAGGGCGTGCTGGAGAAGGTGCACGGCGGTGCGGTGCCGGTGGTCGAGGCGAGCACGCACGAACCGGGGTTCGAGGCCAAGTCGGGGCTGGAGCTGACCGCCAAGGAGGACATCGCCCGGGCCGCCGCGGAACTGGTCGTGCCGGGTACGGCGATCGCCTTGTCCGGCGGTACGACGACGTACGCGCTGGCCCATCAGCTCCTGGAGGTCCCCGACCTGACCGTGGTGACCAACTCGGTGCGGGTAGCGGACGTCTTCCACGCGGCACAGCGGGTCTCCGGGCAGCGGCAGGGCGCGGCGACCGTCGTCCTGACCGGCGGGGTGCGCACCCCGTCCGACTCGCTGGTCGGCCCGGTGGCCGACCAGGCCATCGGGGCGCTCCACTTCGACCTGCTGTTCCTGGGTGTGCACGGCATATCGGTCGAGGCCGGCCTGTCCACGCCGAACCTCGCGGAGGCGGAGACCAACCGCCGCCTGGTGCAGTCGGCCCGGCGGGTCGTGGTGGTCGCCGACCACACCAAGTGGGGCACGGTCGGCCTGAGTTCGTTCGCCAAGCTGGAGCAGGTCGACACGCTGGTCACGGACGCCGGGCTGCCGGCCGGGGCGCGTGCGGAGATCTCCGAGCACCTGCGCCGGCTGGTAGTGGCGGGCGAAAGCGACTGAGAGTACAGACAGCTGACGGGCCGTCAGCTACCTTTTCGGGACAGCGTCTCATGAGGAGGTCGGCCCGTGGCTCACCAACTGCGCCCGGTGGGGCTCGACTTCGTCGAGACCGCACCCGTACGGCTCGTGTTCGGACGGGAGATGACGGCAGCCCCTCGGACGGTCTTCCGGGCCCTGGCGGAGGACGTGCCCGGCTGGTCGCAGTGGCTCACCGGGGTGAAGTCGGCCCGTCCGACGGAGCACGGCCGTCAGGTGCGGCTCCGAGGCGGCGTGCGCTTCGAGGAGACGGTGCTCGCGTCGCGGGCGCCCGAGGTGTACGCCTACCGCGTGGACGAGGCGAACGTACCGGGGGCGCGCGCATGGCTGGAGGAGTGGCGCCTTGTGCCGTCCGGCACCGGGACCCGGGTGCGGATGACGTTCGCACTGGACGGTACGGCGCCGTTCCGGGCGATGTGCCGGCTGGCGGCGCCGGGCATGGGCCGGGCGATCCGCGAAGGGATACGCGCCTTGGACAGAAGGCTGTGAACGCCGCCGTCCGGAGCGGCATTTCGGGGACGCGAGGCTGTGCCGGACAGCGGCTCCGCCGTGCGGGCGCGACCAGCCCCGTACGGCCCGAGGCCTCAGACAGCCCGCGGCACCCCTGTCAGCGCGGCCACACCCCGGTCGTCAGCAGGGTCTCGATCGCGGCCGCGTAGGGCGCGATGTCCAGCCCCTGCTCCTCCAGCCAGGAGTCCGAGTAGTACTTGTCGAGATACCGGTCCCCCGGATCGCACAGGAGTGTCACCACGCTCCCCCTGCGCCCCGCCGCCACCATCTCGGACACGATCTTCAGCGCACTCCACAGGCCGGTCCCGGTGGAACCGCCCGCCTTCCGCCCGATCGCCCGCTCCAGCGCCCGCACCGCCGCCACGCTCGCCGCGTCCGGCACCTTCATCATCCGGTCGACGGCCCCGGGCACGAAGCTCGGTTCCATCCGCGGCCGTCCGATGCCCTCGATCCGTGACCCGCAGTCGCAGGTGACGTCCGGATCGCCGGTGGTCCAGCCCTCGAAGAAGCAGGAGTTCTCGGGGTCGGCGACACAGATCCGCGTATCGCGCAGGGTGTAGTGGACATAGCGCGCGAGGGTCGCGGACGTACCGCCGGTCCCCGCCGTGGCGACGATCCACGCCGGCTCCGGGAACCGCTCCAACTCCAGCTGGCGGAAGATGGATTCGGCGATGTTGTTGTTGCCGCGCCAGTCCGTGGCCCGTTCGGCGTAGGTGAACTGGTCCATGTAGTGGCCACTGGTCTCCACCGCGAGGCGCGCGGACTCCTCGTACATCTTCCGGGAGTCGTCTACGAAGTGGCACTGCCCGCCGTGGAACTCGATGAGCCGGCACTTCTCGGAGCTGGTGGTGCGCGGCATGACGGCGATGAAGGGTACGCCGATCAGCTTGGCGAAGTACGCCTCGGAGACCGCCGTCGAGCCGCTGGACGCCTCGATCACGGGACGGCCCGGCCGGATCCAGCCATTGCACAGACCGTAGAGGAAGAGCGAGCGGGCCAGCCGGTGCTTGAGGCTTCCTGTGGGATGGGTCGACTCGTCCTTGAGATAGAGGTCGATGCCCCACGCCTCGGGCAGCGGGAAACGCAGCAGATGGGTGTCCGCCGAGCGGTTCGCATCCGCCTGGACTTTGCGGACGGCTTCTTTGAGCCAGTCGCGGTACTCGGTGTCGCTGTGGTCGACATCGAGGGTGGCGCCGGTTCGGATCTGCGGGGTGGTGCTCACGGCGGGCTCCTTACGCTGGGCGCCGAACGGCGTCCGAGTGCGGCCGACGCACCGATCATAAACACCTTTCCCATCGCTTCCCACCTGCATAAACGCATCTTTGGGCGCCTCAAAGACCCCCTGGGGAACAGTGGCTCGAATCCTTCGGGGGGCGCATTGCCGCGAGTGCTCCGGGCGCCCCCCGCCCGGCGGCCCGTGCGCACTGGTGCTCCTCGTCGAGGGCGGGCAGACTGCCACCGGACGGGACGAACGTCCCGAACGGGGGCGCACACTGGATCACAACACGAGCCGGAGCACGCCGGCCGGGGCCACAAGCTCGCGGGCCGGTGACCGAGGTACTCGAAAAGGGGCGGGGCAGGATGGCGGAGCCGGAGTTCACGGCGAAGGGCGTGCGGATCGACAAGCGGCTGCGTTCGCTCACCCGGGCCGGACAGGTCCGGATAAGCGACGGCAGGCTGCAGCTGCTGACCAGCTACGGCAGCGAGATCGACAGCGCGCCCGTACAGGCGGTACGGGCCTCGAAGCCATGGTTCGCGTCGGAGGACCGGGCCCTGGCCGACCTCAACGGCCAGCGCTACTCACTCACCCTGGGCGACCACGATCCGGCGCCGGGCGAGTCCGGGCCGCCCGCGGCGCGCCGCTTCATCGAGGCGGTACGGCGGGCCGCCGGGCGTGACCGCTGAACCACGGCGAGTTGCGGGACCGTGCGCACTGGGTCACTCTTGTCTCACGTCACTCTGGGTTTACCGGCGATAACGCTGCGAACCAGCCCGCCGGCCACGACAGCAGGCGGCCCCCTGGACGGCGGCGCCCTGCTGGATCCGTTCTCCGTGTTCTTCCGGACCTCACGTCGGGGAGTCGCAGTCGTGATCGAACACCCAAGCAGACACTGCTCGGTGGAGCTCCAAGCCCTGCCCGCGCGGATCGGCCAGGTCCGCAGAATCGTATCTGCACAGTTGCGCTACTGGCGCCTGGACCCGTTGATAGACCGGGCCGCGCTCGGTGTGACGGAGTTGTTGACCAACGTCCACCGGCACGCCCAGCCCGACAAGAACTGCACCGTCGAGATCGAGCTCCAACTCGACCGGCTCACGGTGTCGGTCCGTGACCACGATCCACGGCTCCCGGTGGTCGAGGACGGGACGGACGTCGCGCCGATGGCCACCTGCGGACGCGGCCTGGCGATGGTGGCCGCGGTCAGCGAGAGCTGGGGAGTGCGGCCGCACGACGACGGCAAGGTCGTGTGGTTCACCCTGCCCGCGCCGACCGCCACGCCGAAGGCGGCTCACCCGCAACGCCGTACGACCGAACCGGCACCCCGGCATGTCGTAGCGGCGGGGGCGGCGGCCACCGGGGCGCCCGCCGGGCACGCGACCGTCGGCGCCACCGCCACCGCACAGGTCGGCGCCAGCGCCTCCGCTGCCGCACACATGGCCGACGGTGCCCCCGCCGCCGTACCCGCGACCGCCGGCCCTTCCGCCGCCGTACCCGCGACCGCCGGTGCCCCGGACACCGCACACGCTCCCGCCCGCTCGGCTGTCGCCAGTTGAGCGGGCGGTGAGTTTCCTTCCCGGACAGTGCTCCATGGCGGCCGGGCGCCCGAGGTGAGGACGTCGAGGCCGGCCGCGCGGTGCGTCAGCGCGGACCCGCCCGAGCCGGACGGGCCCTGAACGCGGCGAAGCCCCCCTGCGGGAACGCCGCGTCAGCGCCGTCCAGAGCACGTACGGCGGTGTGGGCACCGCCTCGCACCCGCACGGCACCCATGGCACGGGCCGCGGCCCGTGCCACCGTCGTCGTCATGCCGCACCGCCCTTGCCGATACGGCCGAACTGCTCCTCCAGGACCGACAGCCGCCGCCAGTACTCGTCCTCGTCGATCTCACCGGAGGCGAAACGGCGGCCGAGGACGGCGAGCGGCGAGTCGCCGGCCGGGCGCCCGGCGTCCATCGGACGCCAGGGGCCGCCACGCCCGCGCCACGCGGTGCGGCGCACGACGGTGACGACGCCGATCACCACGGCCGCCCAGATCAGCGGGAAGAACAGGATCCACGGGCCGGGCCCGCCGTCCCAGTTCGCCAGGGTCTCCATGTCGGTTCAACTCCCTTGCCGGAAAGTCTCGATGTGTTGCCTAGAGACTGGCTCCAGGGAGGGGTCCGCGTCGTCGTGCGGCCGGCGGCCGTCGCCGTACCTCCCGGGGAGTACTGGGCGGGGCCGGGCTGCTCCCGCAGGCCTGCCCTTCTGTAACTACTAGTATGTACAGTGGCCGTATGAGCACGTCGGAGCGTCTGATCGAGTCCACCCGTGAGCTGCTCTGGGAGCGCGGTTACGTCGGCACCAGCCCCAAGGCCATCCTGGAGCGCGCCGGGGCCGGCCAGGGCAGCATGTACCACCACTTCAAGGGCAAGCCGGACCTGGCTCTGGCCGCGATCCGGCGGACGGCCGAGGAGTTGCTGGCCACCGCCGAGGGCGTGCTCACCGGGCCGGGCACGCCGTACGAGCGGATCGAGGCGTATCTGCGGCGCGAGCGTGACGTGCTGCGCGGCTGCCCGGTCGGACGGCTGGCCATGGACCCGGACGTCATCGCGAGCGACGAACTGCGGGCACCCGTCGACGAGACCCTCGACCGGATCCAGGAGCTGATCGCCGGGGTCGTCGAAGAGGGCAAGGAGCTGGGGCAGTTCGGACCGCAGGTGGACGGTGAGGAGATCGCCGCGACGGTCCTCGCGACCGTGCAGGGGGGATACGTCCTCGCCCGCGCCTCCGGCTCGCCCGCCGCGTTCGACGCCGGGGTGCGCGGACTGCTGTCCCTGCTGAGGAGCTGACGCGCGTGCGCACGTGTCCGCCGCCGACCACCCCCACTGCCCGAGCGCTGGAGAGAGGCTTCCGCCATGCACGCCCTGCAGTACGAACTGACCCTGCCCGCCGACTACGACATGGGCATCGTCCGTGACCGGGTGGCCCGCGTCGGGCATCTGCTCGACGACTGGGACGGCCTCGGCCTCAAGACGTACCTGGTGCGCGAGCGCGGTGTGCACGGCTCGCCGGTCAACCAGTACGCGCCCTTCTACCTGTGGAACGCCGTGGAGGGCATGAACCGCTTCCTTTGGGGAGGCGCCTTCCAGGGACTCGTGAACGACTTCGGGCGGCCCGAGGCCCGGCAGTGGTCGGGTCTTGCGTACGAGGAGGGCGGCGCGGCCGACGCGCGTGCGGCCTTCGCGGTCCGGCGGCGGGAGCCGGTGCCGGACGGGACCGAGTTGTCCGGGCTGATGGTGGACGTGGCGCGAGACACCCGGCGGGTCGCGGGCGAGGACGGCGCGGTGCTGGCGGCCGCCGCCGTGGACACCGCCCGCTGGGAGCTGGTCCACTTCTCGCTCTGGGCCCACGAGACCCCGAAGGCCGAGGGGGACGTGTTCCAGGTGCTGCACCTGTCGGCCCCCGGCCGGGACCGGCTGCCGCGCGGGCGCCAGTGGTGAGCACCGTCCGTACGGTCCTCGGTGACGTGCGGCCGGAGGACCTCGGCGTGTGCGACGCGCACGAGCACCTCTTCCTCCGCGGTCCAAGACTCCCGGGCCAGGACTGGACGTCGCGACCGCGGCGCGGGCGGAGCCGACGGCGTTCCGCGCGGCGGGCGGGGCGAGTGTCGTGCACCTGGAACTGGGCACCGGCGCGCTCGACGTACTGGACCTGCTGTGCGGGGAGTTGGGCGTCCCCGGCGGCCGGGTGATCCTCGGCCGTCTCGACCGGAGCAGGTACGCCGCGTCCGCGTCGACAACCCGGCCCGGGCCTTCGCCGTCGACTGGCCCTGGCCCACCGAGATGTCGACCGGCGGCCGCGGCTTCGCGGCGGCGGACAGGCCCTCGTGGGCCGGGTGGGTCTCGTGGGCCGGGTGGGTCTCGAAGGCCGGGGGGTCTCGAAGGCCTCACGGCTCAGTGGTGGGCCCTCACTGCAGCGCCCCCAGCGGATCGTCCAGGACCGGCTGCCACGCCAACTCGGCGGCTCCGACCAGGCTGTTGTGGCTCAGCGTGCACGGCAGGATCGGTACGCCACCGCTCTGGCCCCACAGGCTGCGGTCGGCGACGACGGCACGCAGCCGATCGGGGTCGGCGTCCAGCAGGGTGCGGTGCAGCCCGCCGAGGATGATGCGATCCGGGTTCAGGATGTTGACCAGGCCGGCCAGGCCCAGGCCCAGGCGGTCGATCAGGGCCTCGGCGGCCCTGCGCACGGTCGGGTCGGCGTAGTGGTCGCGGACCAGGTCCTCGGCCTGCCGGAGCAGCGACACCTCGGGGCCGGGTTCGCGGTCCGCCTCGATGAGCAGCGCCAGCGGATCCGCCTCGACATCCAGACAGCCCCGGCTGCCGCAGTGGCAGGGCCGGCCCTCGGGGTTGACGGTGAGGTGACCGACCTCCAGGGCCAGTCCCGAACTCCCCGTGTGCAGACGGCCGTCGAGGACCAGTGCGCCGCCGACGCCCCGGTGCCCGGTGGCCACGCACAGCAGATCGCGGGCGCCCCGGCCCGCGCCGTGCCGGTGCTCGGCGAGCGCGGCCAGGTTCACGTCGTTGCCCGCGAAGGCCGGGCCGGTGATCCCGGCCGCGCGCACGCACTCCGCGAAGATCCGGCGCACCGGCGCGCCCACCGGCCAGGCCAGGTGCAGGGGGTTGAGGGCGAGGCCCTCCGGTTCGGCAACGGCGGACGGCACGGCGAGACCGGCGCCGACGCAGCGCAGGCCGGTGGTGCGGAGCAGGTCGGCGCCCGCCTCCACCACCGAGCCGAGCACCTTCGCCGGGTCGGCGTCGACGGTCTCGCAGCCGGGTGCGGTGGCGACGATCCGGCCGCCCAGGCCGACCAGCGCGGCGCGGAAACCGTCGGCGTGGACCTGCGCGGCGAGCGCGACGGGGCCGTGCTCGGCGACCTCCAGGCGGTGCGAGGGGCGGCCCTGCGAGCCGGCCGCGGCGCCCGGGTGCGCGTCGACCCGGATCAGGCCGAGCGCCTCCAGTTCGGCGGCGACGGCCCCGGCCGTGGCCCGGGTGACGCCGAGTTCGGCGGTGAGCACGGCGCGGGTGGGGGCGCGACCGGTGTGCACGAGTTCCAGTGCGGGGCCGAGTGCACCGCGCCCTCGGTCCAGTCTCGTCTTCGAGGTCCCTTCCCCCGTCGGGCGGGGGGCCGACTTGCCGCTCATGAGAGCGAGTCTCCCATGATCCGTAGCCTTGCTCGGTCGCGGGAGTCGTGCGCCGGGTGCGGCATCGTCGTGGCCGGTCACGCCCACGCGGCGAAGCCGCACCCGGATTCAGCCCGGTGCCCCTGAAGGGGCGCTCCAGGCCACGCGGCTCACAATCCGCTCACCCTCAGCGTGACGTTCAGACGGCCGGTCAGGCCCAGCTCCGCCGGTCCCGTGCCCGGGTACACCCTGGGCACCCCGTGATAGGCGAGCCGCGACTCGCCCCCGAACACGAACAGGTCGCCCGAGCGGAGTTCCACATCCGTGTACGGCTTCGTCCTGGTCTCGGTGTTCCCGAAGCGGAACACGCAGGTGTCCCCCAGGCTCAGTGACACCACCGGTGCGTCCGACCTCTCGTCGGCGTCCCGGTGCATGCCCATCCTGGCGTCGGCGTCGTAGAAATTGATCAGTGCGATGTCGTACGACAATCCGCCCACCGCCTGCGGGCCCAGCGCGTCGGTCACCGCGCGGCGGCCCAGTTCGTCGAGCCGGGCCGGGAACGGCTTCACGGGGCTGTGGTCGCCGTCGACGACGGTGCGGGCGTAGGCGTACGGGTACCAGTGCCAGCCCAGGCAGACCTGGCGGGCGGTCATGGTGCCGCCCTGTGGCGTGCGGACCGTGCGCAGTCCGGCGGGTGGCCGGGCCCACTCCCGGCAGGCGGCCAGCAGCTCGCGCTGGAGCGGCGCGCTCAGCCAGTCGGGGACGTGCACGGCGCCCGGCGCGACCTGGGCGCACACCCTCGGGAACAGTTCGTCCTCCATGCCCCCATCCTGCCCGACCGGGTCTGAGCTGCGGCTCGGCTAGCCTGGACGCACGATGAGCGACCGTATGACGACTGCGTGGGGCGAGTACGAGCTGTCCCGCTTCCCCGAGGATCCGAGCGACCGGCTGCGTGCCTGGGACGCCTCCGACGCGTATCTGCTGAGGCATCTGGCCGAGGAACGGACCCGGCTGTCCGGGACGGTCGTGGTCCTGGGCGACCGCTGGGGCGCGCTGGTCACGGCGCTGGCCGAGCACCGGCCGACGCAGATCACCGACTCGTACCTGAGCCACGAGGCGACCCGGGCGAACCTGGCGCGCGCGGGTGTCGAGCCGGGTACGGTGCCGTTGCTCACCACGCAGGACCCGCCGCCGGAGCGGGTGGACGTGCTGCTGGTGCGGGTGCCGAAGAGCCTGGCGCTGCTGGAGGACCAGTTGCTCAGGCTGGCGCCCGCCGTGCACGCGGACACGGTGGTGATCGGCACCGGGATGGTGAAGGAGATCCATACCTCGACGCTGCGGCTGTTCGAGCGGATCCTCGGCCCTACCCGTACCTCGCTGGCCGAGCAGAAGGCCCGGCTGATCCACTGCGCCCCGGACCCGTCGCTTCGGCGGCCGGTGAACCCGTGGCCGTACAGCTACGAGCTTCCGGACGGGATCGGGGCGGTCTCGGGGCGTACGGTCGTCAATCACGCGGGGGTCTTCTGCGCCGACCGGCTCGATATCGGTACCCGGTTCTTCCTCCGTCATCTGCCCGCGGGCGGGCGCCGGATCGTGGACCTGGGGTGCGGCAACGGGGTGGTCGGTACGGCGGTGGCGCTGGCCGATCCGACGGCCGAGGTGCTGTTCGTCGACGAGTCGTTCCAGGCGGTGGCCTCGGCGGAGGCCACCTACAAGGCCAACGGGGTGCCCGGCCATGCCGAGTTCCGGGTCGGGGACGGGCTGGCCGGGGTCGCGGCCGGGAGCGTGGACACGGTGCTGAACAACCCGCCGTTCCACTCCCACCAGGCGACCACCGACGCGACGGCGTGGCGGATGTTCACCGGGGCGAAGCGGGCGCTGCGAGCGGGCGGCGAGCTGTGGGTGGTCGGCAACCGGCACCTGGGCTACCACGTGAAACTGCGCAAGCTGTTCGGCAACAGCCAACTGGTCGCCAGTGACCCGAAGTTCGTCGTGCTGAAGGCGGTCAAGCGGGGGTAGTCCCGAGGACGCCGATGATCCTTGTGACCTCCCGGGCCATCGCGTCCCTGCCCACGCTGAGGTACTTGCGGGAGTCGACCGCCTCGGGATGGTCCGCGAGGAAGCCGCGGATCGCGGCGGTCATCGCCATGTTGAGCGCCGTGCCGACGTTGACCTTGGCGATACCGCCGGCGACCGCGGCGACCAGGCCGTCGTCCGGGACTCCGGAGGAGCCGTGCAGGACGAGCGGTACGGGCACGGCGGCGGACAGGCGGGCGAGGAGGTCGTGGTCGAGGGCCGCGGTGCGGGTGGTCATGGCGTGCGCGCTGCCGATCGCCACGGCCAGCGCGTCGACCCCGGTGCCGGCGACGAAGGCCTGTGCCTCCTCGGGATCGGTGCGGGCGCCGGGCGCGTGCGCGTCCACCGGCGGGCGGCCGTCCTTGCCACCGACCTCGCCCAACTCGGCCTCGATCGACAGACCTTGGGCGTGGGCCCAGTCGACGGCCGCCGCGGTCGCGGCGAGGTTCTCGGCATACGGCAGCCGGGAGGCGTCGTACATCACCGAGCTGAAGCCGGCCGCGACCGCCTGCCGGAGCAGTTCGTCGCTCTGGACGTGATCGAGGTGCAACGCGACGGGTACGCCGGCCCGTTCGGCGGCCGCGGTGGCGGCGCGGGCAAGCGGGAGCAGCCGTCCGTAGCGGAACCTGACGGCGTTCTCGCTGACTTGGAGGACCACGGGTGAGCCGGCCGCCTCGGCGCCGGTGACGACGGCCTCCACGTGCTCCAGGGTGATGACGTTGAACGCGGCGACGGCGGACCGGGCCTCGGCGGCCCGGGTCAGCAGCTCACCGGTGGCTGCCAGCGGCACGGTCACGCCTCCCCGGACGGGGCGAGGATCACCGAGCGGGTGAGGTGCCGGGGCCGGTCGGGGTCGAGGCCCCGGGCGGCTGCGAGGGCGACCGCGAGGCGCTGGGCGCGGACGAGTTCGGCGAGCGGGTCGAGGGCGCCCTCGATCCACCGTCCCCCGGTGGCGCGGACCTGTTCGGCGAGCCCGGCGGGCGCCGGGCCGAACATCCAGGTGGCCGTGGACCGGGTGGTGATGCTGATCGGGCCGTGCCGGTACTCCGTCGCCGGGTAGGCCTCGGTCCAGGCCAGCGCGGCCTCGCGCATCTTCAGCCCGGCCTCGTCTGCCAGTCCGACCGTCCAGCCGCGCCCCAGGAAGGTGAACTGCGTGGACTCGACCAGGCCTGACGGCAGGGGGGTCGAGAGCGCGGTGCGGGCGTCGGCGACCACCGCGTCGGTGTGCAGGCCGAGATGGGCACGGAGAAGGGTGAGGGCGGTGGTCGCGAACCGGGTCTGGACGACGGAGCGTTCGTCCGCGAAGTCCAGGACGACGAGATCGTCGGCGGCCCGCGGCACCGGGCTGTCGGGGTCGGCGGTGATCGCGGACGTGCGCACACGCCCCTTCAACTGCCGTAGCAGGTCGAGCACTTCGGTGGTGGTGCCGGACCGGGTCAGGGCGAGCACCCGGTCGTAGGAGCGTCCGTGCGGGAACTCCGAGGCGGGGAACGCGTCCGTCTCGCCCTGCCCCGTGGACTCCCGCAGTACCGCCGCCGCCCGGGCCATGAAGTACGAGGTGCCGCATCCGACGACGGCGACGCGCTCCCCCGCCGCAGGCAGCGCCCCCGCGTGGAGCCCGGCCTCTTCCGCGGCCCGTATCCAGCACTCGGGCTGGCTGTACAGCTCGTCCTCGACATGTGTCATGCCGCACCCTCCCCGGATTTGATTGTTCTTGCAAGATAGGGGCAGCTTTCGAGCACAATCAAGCATTCCGACGAGGACGGGGTGGGTTAAGGTCGCCGGGAGATCGAGGAACGGAGGCGGCGGATGTCGCGCGACGCCCGCTGGAAGGCGCTGCTCGAGCTGCTCGTCGAGCGCGGCCGTCTGGAGGTCGAGGAGGCGGCGGCCGAGCTGGCGGTGTCGGCGGCGACGATCCGCCGGGACCTCGACCAGCTCGCCGAGCAGCAGATGCTGGTGCGCACCCGGGGCGGGGCGGTGGTGCACGGGGTGTCGTACGAGCTGCCGTTGCGCTACAAGACCGCCCGGCGGGCCTCGGAGAAGCAGCGGATCGCCAAGGCGGTGGCGGAACTGGTCGTGCCGGGCGAGGCGGTGGGGCTGACCGGCGGTACGACCACCACGGAGGTGGCCCGCGCCCTGGCCGTGCGCGGCGACCTCGCCACCGGCACGCCCGCGCTGACGGTCGTCACCAACGCGCTCAACATCGCCAACGAGCTGGCCGTGCGGCCCCAGTTCAAAATCGTGGTGACGGGCGGGGTGGCGCGCCCGCAGTCGTACGAGCTCGTCGGACCGCTCGCGGACGGCGTCCTGGGTCAGATCACCCTCGATGTGGCGGTGCTCGGGGTGGTCGCCTTCGACGTCGCCCACGGGGCCGCGGCCCATGACGAGGCGGAGGCCGCGATCAACCGGCTGCTGTGCGAGCGTGCCGCCCGTGTGATCGTCGCCGCCGACTCCAGCAAGCTGGGCGGGCGGGCGTTCGCCCGGATCTGCGCGGCGGAGCTGGTGGACACGCTGGTGACGGACACGGCGGCGGCGCCGGAGACGGTAAGTCGGTTCGAGGAGGCGGGGATCCGGGTCATTGCCGTGTGACCCGGCCGCGGAACCCGTCGAACACCTCCGGCATTCGCGCCGAGTCGGATACCGCTGGAGTCCGGGTCAGATACGGCTGATGTCCGCGCTGACGAACCCCGCGCCCCGTTGGTCGTTGCAGCCGAACACGGGCCGGTCGGCCGGGTCGGGCCAGCTCTGGTGGGCCTGCAGGGCGACGCTCACCAGGGTCAGCAGCAGATCGACGTCGCTCGCGGCGTCGAGTCGTATGGTCACCCACTGCGAGCCCGGGACGATGCGGATCGCCCCCGTGCTCTTGAAGTCCTTGGCGAAGTGCCGGATGGCATGGGTGGTGAGACGCAGGTCCACATCGCGCTCCGAGTGGAAGTGCGCGATCTCGCCCTGCGACGAACTCACGGCCTGACCCAGACCGCAGCTGGGTACCGCCTGGGTCAGGTCGGGCCAGGTCGCCAGTTGCGCCAGCGCGCGCGAGGCCAACGTCATGGGGCCATCATGGACCGCTCACTCTCCGGTAACCAACCGGCGAGCATTTATTAACCGTGCTGTTGCCGGACTCCGTCCGAACACAGATGCCCAAGGTGAGTGAATATCCGTAGGATTTCGGTGGTTCGAGGGACAGAAGGCACCTCTCGGATGTCCGTGACGTACATCGCGAACATCACGTTTTACGCACGTCTGGTACCGGTGGCCGCGAACGCGTCGGCGGCCGCGAGGTCGAAGTCCCCGTGGTCGCTGCCGAGGCCCTGGGCGACCAGTGCCGCCACGGCGTTGCCGAGCACCGCGGACTCCTGTGGGCCGCGGCCCAGCCCCATGCCGTAGACGAATCCGGCGGAGAAGGCGTCGCCGCAGCCCGTGGTGTCCACGACGTCGACCTCGAAGGCGGGCACGGCCTCGGTGCCCGCGGCGGTAACCAGCAGGGCGCCGTCACCGCCGCGGGTGACCGCGACGAGTCCGGCCCCGGCACCGACCAGCTTCCTCGCGCCGGCCACCAGGTCGTCCTCGCCGGAGAAGCCCAGCACCTGGTCGTCGTTGGGGAGGAGGTGGTCGACGTACGGCAGCGCCGCCGCGATCTGCTCAAAGCTGCCGAGCGCACCGGGCGCGAGCAGGTCCACGGAGGTCGTCACCCCGTGCTCCCTGGCGAAACGCAGGATGCGGGTGGCGGCCTCGACACCGATCAACTCCGGTCCGCCGAGGTGCAGATGGCAGGCCTCGGCGAGGGCGTCCCAGGGCACGTCGTCGACGCCGTAGGTGATGTTGGCGCCGAGCAGATGGAGGGAGGGCCGGTCGCCGTCGGGGCGGATGGGCAGCACGCTCGCCGAAGTGGCGGTGTCGGTACGGCGGACGAGGAACCCGGTGTCGATTCCGGCCCTGGTCAGCAGCTGTACGAGCATGTCGCCGGTCGCGTCGGCGCCGACGGCCCCGGCGCTCTGCACGGTGGCGCCCAGCTTGGCCAGGCTGAGCGCGGTGCCGCCGGCGGTCCCGGCGGCCGTCATCCTGATGTCCTCGACCAGCGTGGCGCCCTGCCCCTCGGGTATCGCGTCCACCGGCCGCACCAGCACGTCGAGCACGTGCACGCCCATCGTGACGATCCTCATGGCCTGTCCTCCCGCAGCGATCGGGTGGTGCCGTAGTTCCGTGCGATCACGGCCTCGATCACCGCGAGTTGCTGCTGCTCGTCGAGGACGCGGGGCGTTCCGATCGCCGCCGCACGCTGGTAGACGTCGCAGGCCCATTCGAGCAACAGGGCGTTCTCGACGGCCTTGTCGAGGGTCGGACCGACGGTGACCGCCCCGTGGCCGGCCAACAGTGCGGCGCTGCGGCCGTCGAGCGCGGTGAGTACCGACTCGGCGAGTTCCGGGGTGCCGAAGGTGGCGTACGGCGCCACCCGCACGGTGCCGCCGAGGGCAAGCAACTGGTAGTGGAAGCACGGCAGTTCGTCGAGCACGCAGGAGAGGGCGGTGGCCACCGGCGCATGGGTGTGGACGACCGCACCGGCACCGTGACGCCGGTAGACCCCCAGATGCAGGTCGAGTTCGGAGGTCGGCTGAAGGAACCCGGCGACGACCTTTCCGTCGAGGTCGACCACCGTCACCTGGTCGGCGGTGAGTCGGGCGAGCACCGCCCCGGTCGCGGTGACCGCGACCAGGTCTCCGGCCCGGACGCTGACGTTTCCCGTCGTGCCGAAGAGCAGGCCCGCCGCCCCCAGACGACTGCAGGCGTCCGCCACCGCTGCCCGCTCCTGGACCAGCGCGGAGCTTGAGACCGTCATGGCCGCGACGGTAACGTAAACCTGAAACAAAGTCACGTTCAGGTTCAGGAGCCGTGAGTGAGCGAGCCGACCACCGAGGAGACCGGGGCCGCCCTGCGCAGAACTCCCCAACAGGCCCGCAGCAAAGCCCGGTTGGCGCGAGTGCTGGAGGCCGCGGAGCGGGTTCTGGTCGCCGAGGGCGTGCCGGCGCTGACCACGACCCGGGTGGCGGCGGAGGCCAAGGTGTCGGTCGGCTCGCTGTACCAGTACCTGCCCGACCGGGACGCGATCATCGACGCGCTGGCGGCGACGTACTTCTCCCGGCTCGAAGGGGCGATGGACGATCTCGTCCGCGCCGCGGGCACCGAGCACTGGGACGACCCGGTGGGCGTGCTCATCGACGGCTTCGCCGCGCTCTACCGCGCCGAACACGGCTTCCGGGCCCTGTGGTTCGGCAGCGGACTGACCGACCGGGCCCGGGAGGCGGACCGCAAGCACAAACGCCGCATGGCCGACGGGGTGCGCCGGACACTGCTCGCGCTCGGGATCGTCGGCGACACGGAGGCGCTCGGCCGGGCCTGCCACGCCGCCGTCCTCGTCGCCGACGCCCTCGCCCAGGAGGCCTTCCGTCGTGCCCCCGAGGGCGACACGGCCCTCCTCGACGAGGCGAAGGTCATACTCCGCGGCTACCTCACGGTCGTCGTGGGGCGCGCGGACCCGCGGGACGCCTGAGCGTCCACCGCGACCGACCCGATCGCCCACCTGGACACGGAAGCCCTGGGGCAAGGCCGCCCGCCGACGGCCTTGCCCCGGCACGGCACCCCGCCTAGCCTGACTTTGTGCCGCAAATAAACAAAGCCCGAACCCACAACGACGTGCCGGGCACCGACGACCGCCTCGCCCGGCTCCGCGTCATCCTCACGGCCTTCTTCGCCCTCGACGGCTTCGTCTTCGCCGGCTGGGTCGTCCGCATCCCCGCCATCAAGCACCAGACCGGTGCCTCGGCCGGCACCCTCGGCCTGGCCCTGCTCGGCGTCTCCGCCGGAGCCGTCGTCACGATGATGCTCACCGGCCGCCTCTGCCGCCGCTACGGCAGTCACCCGGTGACCGTGGTGTGCAGCGTGCTGCTGTCGCTGAGCGTCGCCCTGCCTCCGCTCACCCACTCGGCACTGACCCTGGGCCTCGTCCTGCTGGTCTTCGGTGCCGCCTACGGAGGGCTGAACGTCGCCTTCAACAGCGCGGCGGTCGACCTGGTCGCCGCCCTGGGGCGCCCGATCATGCCGAGCTTCCACGCGGCCTTCAGCCTGGGCGGCATGACCGGTGCCGGGCTGGGCGGCCTGGTCGCCGGGGCCCTCTCGCCCACCCAGCACCTGCTCGGCCTCAGCGTGATCGGCCTGCTGGTCACCGCTGTCGCCGGCCGTGCCCTGCTGCGCTGCCAGGCGCCGGTGCCGCACGCCGAGGAGCACTCCGACACCGCCCCACGCCGTCTGGACGCGCGCACGCGCCGGCTGGTCGTCGTGTTCGGCCTGATCGCGCTGTGCACGGCGTACGGCGAGGGCGCGATGGCCGACTGGGGCGCGCTGCATCTGCGCCAGGACCTGGATGCCTCGCCGGGTCTCGCGGCGGCTGGTTACACGTGTTTCGCCCTGGCCATGACGATCGGCCGTGCGAGCGGAACGCGGCTGCTGGAGCGGCTCGGCCGGTCCCGCACGGTGGTCTTCGGCGGCAGCACGGCCGCGGCCGGCATGCTCCTCGGCTCGCTCGCGCCCTCGGTGTGGGCGACGCTGATCGGCTTCGCCGTCACGGGACTGGGCCTGGCCAACCTCTTCCCCGTGGCCGTGGAACGAGCGGGCGCCCTGGCGGGCCCGTCCGGCGTGGCCACGGCATCCACGTTCGGTTACGGCGGCATGCTGCTGGGCCCGCCGGCGATCGGCTTCATGGCGGAGTGGACATCCCTGTCGACGGCGTTGACGAGCGTGGCGGTGCTGGCGGGGGCAGCCACACTCATAGGTGCGACGACAAGGTGACGGACCCAGGACGTGGGGCTGCACGGGACGTACGGCTTGCACGGGATGGGCGGCCGCACGGGACGAACGGCTGCACGGGATGGGCGGCCGTAAGGGATGCCCAGTTGTACGGGCTGCGCGGCCGTAAGGGATACGCGTGCCTTCAGTCCGGCAGCCCCGTCAGTCCAGCAGCCCCGGCTCCCGTACCGACTCCAGGAGGCCGGACAGTAGCGCCGTGTCGGCGGCCGTCCAGCCCGGTGGCTGCGTGATCTCGGCCCACGCGCTCGTCGGCATGGTGCCGTACCGGTGGCCGTATCCGTCCGGCACACTGTCCGCGCCGGCCAGATCGCAGGCCACCTGCCAGAAGGTGAGCAGCGGGTACCAGCGCATCGCCGGTGAGACGTCCCTGGCGCGCGGGCGGTCCAGCCAGTCCGGTTGCTGGAAGGCGAGGGCGGGTGACCACCAGACGACGGGGTCGGAGCCGTTCTGGAGGTAGACCGCGCGGGGCTCTCCCCAGGGCGCGGGCGGGATGCCGTAGTCCGTCGGCACCTGCGCGAAGCGCACATGCGCACCGTCGTCGACCACCGGCCGCCACTCGGGGCTGCCCGGCTGCCGCTGTGCGGTGACCTTCTTCCACAGGGGGTTGTCGTAGGTCGGCCCGACGAACAGCGCGCCGCCGGTCTCCGAGGTGAGCCTGGACAGGGAGCCGTCGAGGGCGGACTCCATGGAGAAGGAGCCGAGGCTCTCGCCGTAGACGAGGAGCCGGGGGCGGGAGTCGGCCGGGAGGGTCCGCCACTTGTCGTAGACGGCGTCGAAGAGGGCGCGCCCGGTGTCGGCGGCCTCGTCCTCGGTGAGCGCGGAGACCCAGCTGGGCAGGTAGGAGTACTGCATGGCGACCTCGGCGGTGTCGCCGCCCCACATGTACTCCAGGGGTTTGCTGCCCTGGTCGTTGATCCAGCCGGTGCCGGTGGTGCCCATCACGGCGAGGATCTTCCGGGAGAAGCCGCCGGTGCGTTCGAGTTCGCGTACGGCGAGGGCGGCGCGTTCGTCGAGGGTGTCGGCGGTGCGCAGGCCGACGTAGACGCGTACCGGGTCCTTGGCCGGGCGGCCGGTGAAGGCGGTGATGTCGGCGCGGGCGGTGGCCGTACCGACGAAGTCGCGGCCCCTGGCACCGAGGGTGTCCCAGTGGGCCGCGGACCGGGGGGTGCCGGAGAGGGTGGGCAGGTCGGGCTGGTGGACGCCCTCGGCGGTGCCCTGGTCGGCGAGGGACGCGGCGCTCTCGATCGCGTCCAGCGCCCCGCGCAGCAGGAAGCCCTGGACGATGCCGACGATCACGAACGCGACGAGGGCGACCCCGGTGGCGTACGCGACCGGGCGCGGGATGTGCCCGCCGAGCGGGCGGGCGACCAGGCGGGTGCCGAGCCGTACCGTACGGCCGATCAGGAGGAGCACCGTGCCGACGAGCGCGGCGACGACCGGGACCAGCGCCCACTGCCACCAGACCACCTGCGGGGGCAGGGTCACCGCGCGTCGGACCTGCCCCTCCCAGCGGACGCTCCAGGCGGTGACGGCGACGACCGCGGCGGCCCCGAGGACCCCGAGGGCCGCCCAGACGATCCTGCGGACCCGGGGACGGATACGGAAGCCCGCCCAGCGGAGCAGAAACCGGGCGAGCGTCTCCAGTACGGCGCCGACGGCGTAGCCGACGACCGCCGAGACGCCGGCGACGAGTCCCTGAAGCCACCAGGCGCGCGGAAGCAGGGAAGGAGTGAGCGACAGGCAGTAACACAGGACCGCCACGGCGATTCCGCACCAGCACGGCCGCCGCCGGACCACCCGGTCGGGGCCCGCGTGCCGGCGCAGCCGCTCCGTCGCCCGACGGGTCCAGTCCCTCGTGCGATTCACTGCCTTGCCCGCAACACCCACTTGGCCACCTCGGGACCACGATCGGCCACCACACCCGCCGCCGCATCCGGAAGGCCGCCGAGCCCATCCTCATGGTCGACAAAAGGTGCAGATCGGGATGGGATGTCCGATCGTGGTGGGCATGGCCCAGGCCCAGACGACCGAGAGTCCGCGTTCCTCGCCACCTGCGGCCAAGCCGATGCTCGCCCTGGTCCTCCGGACACCGGCGGTCCGCACGGCGGACCCGGACGCGGGCGTGGTCTTCACCTGCGACCGCGACACCCGGACCAACACCCTGCTGCGCAAGGCGGGCGTCGAGGTCATCACCATCATCGACGCCGAACTGGGCCGGGGACGCGGCGGCGGGCACTGCATGACCTGCCCGCCGCCGCGCGACCCGGTCGAGTTCTGACTCCCCCCGGCCGGGACCCGGAGATGCCGCTCCCCCGGCTCCCCACCCGGGCCGCCCTGGTGGCGGTGGTGGTCGTGCTGGTGGCGGCCAATCTGCTGGACAACCGCTGGGCCCGGTCCTGGATCCTGCTGACCGCGGTCGCCGTCTCGGCGGTCCTGGTGGCACTGCTGTTCTGGGCCGGGGGCGGCTGGGCGGAGCTGGGACTGGGCCGGAACACGCTTGCGGACGGGGTGCGTTGGGCGGTCGCCCTGATCGGGATCGTCGCGGCGGTCTATCTGTGCGGGGCTCTGATCCCGGTCACCCGCGGGCTGTTCGCCGACCAGCGGACCAATGCGCTGGGCGGGGCGCAGATCGCCTTCAAGGCACTGGTGGCGGTGCCGGTGGGGACCGTACTGCTGGAGGAGATCGCCTTCCGCGGGGTGCTGTTCGCGCTGCTGCGCCGACTGCGCACGGCGACGACGGCCGCCGTCCTGTCCTCCGTGCTGTTCGGTCTCTGGCACATCCTGCCCTCGCTGAACCTCAACAAGGACAAGCCGACGCTGGGTTCGGTCTTCGGGCAGTCGGTCGCCGGGGCGGTCCTGGTGGACATCGGGGCGGTGCTGTTCACCGCCGTGGCGGGCTGTCTGCTGTGCTGGCTGCGCGACCGCAGCGGCTCCCTGCTGGCACCGATGGCCCTGCACTGGGCGGTCAACGCGCTGGGCTACGCGGTGGGGTTCCTGCTGCGCTAGGACTTGCCACGCCGACACGGTACGTACTGCCGGGGACTGCCGCACGGGTGCGTGGCAACCGCGGGGACTGCCGCACGGGTGCGCACCGCCGGAGACTGCCG
>NZ_JBEYFE010000024.1:0-78958 GCF_040634235.1 Streptomyces sp. NPDC007157 | reverse complement strand
CGCACAGGTGCGTGGCAACCCGGGCCCGCCGCACAGGTACGTGGCCACCGGGGACTGCCGCACAGGTGCGTGGCAACCCGGGCCCGCCGCACAGGTACGTGGCCACCGGGGACTGCCGCACAGGTGCGTGGCAACCCGGGCCCGCCGCACAGGTGCGTGGCCACCGGGGCCCGCCGCACGGGTGCGTGCCGTATCGGGCAGACTCGCGGCATGGAGACTGCCGAGTATCTTCAGATCCTGGACCGGGAGGGCCGGTCACTGGCCGCGGCCGCCGCGGTGGCGGGCCTCGACGCCGAGGTGCCGACCTGCCCGAACTGGCAGGTGCGCGACCTGCTGCGGCACACGGGCACCATCCACCGGTGGGCCGCCGGGGTCGTCGCCGACGCCCACCCCGGACCCCGGCCCATCCCGGACCCGCCCGCCCTCGACGGCACCGAGCTGACCACCTGGTTCCGGGACGGCCATCGCATCCTCGTCGACACCCTTGCCGGTGCGCCGCGGAGCGTGACGTGCTGGACCTTCCACCCGGCCCCCGTCCCCTCACCCCTCACCTTCTGGCTGCGCCGCCAGGCCCATGAGACGACCGTGCACCGGTACGACGCCGAGGCCGCCCGGGGCGGGCCGGTATCCCCGATCGCCACGGACTTCGCGGTCGACGGTATCGACGAACTGCTGCGCGGCTTCCACGCCCGCTCCCGCAGCCGGGTCCGCTCCGAGGACTCGAGGGTGCTCCAGGTGCGTACCGCGGACCGGGACGCGGCATGGACCGTAAGGCTGTCGGCGGAGCCGCCCGTCACGGAACTCGGCGCGCTCCCCGGCGCGACGGCCGAACTCTCGGGTCCCGCCGACGAGTTGTACCTCGCACTGTGGAACCGGGTACCGGTGCCGAAGGTGATCGGCGACCCGGAACTGGCCGACCTGTGGCGGACCAGGTCCGGGATCTGACCGCCGGCTCTAGCGGGCCAGCATCCGGGTGAGCACCGCGCGCTGCACCGGCAGCACCTCGCCGTGCAGTGCGCGCCCCTTACCGGTGAGCGCCACCCGCACGCCCCGCCGGTCCTCCGCGCACATGGCCCGCTCGACCAGGCCGTCCTTCTCGAGCCGGGCGACCAGCCGGGACAGCGCGCTCTGGCTCAGGTGCACCCGCTCGGCGATCTCCTGGACGCGGTAGCTGCAGCCGCCGTCCTGCGCCGGACCGTCGGAGAGCAGGTCGAGGACCTCGAAGTCACTGGCGCACAGGCCGTGGCCGTGCAGGGCGCGGTCGAGTTCGCACTGGGTGCGGGCGTGCAGGGCCAGGATGTCCCGCCACTGCTCCACGAGTGCCTGCTCGGGCTTCTTCGCCGCCATTCCCGCACCGTAGCAGAGGAACGCGATTGTTGCATCGTAATTAAATGCGCTTGCATTCGATGCATGTGCATGTAGTGTCTGTGGGCATGACCTCTCCGCTCACCGCCCCTGTCCCCGAGGGACGCTGGACTCCCCGCCTCTGGGGCACTCTGCTGGTGCTCTGCGCCGCGATGTTCCTGGACGCCCTGGACGTGTCGATGGTCGGCGTCGCGCTGCCCTCGATCGGCTCCGACCTGCAGCTGTCGACCTCCACGCTGCAATGGATCGTCAGCGGCTACATCCTGGGCTACGGCGGCCTGCTGCTGCTCGGCGGCCGCACCGCCGACCTGCTGGGCCGCCGCCAGGTGTTCCTGGTGGCCCTCGGCGTCTTCGCGCTCGCCTCGCTGCTCGGCGGCCTGGTCGACTCGGGTCCGCTGCTCATCGCCAGCCGCTTCATCAAGGGCCTGAGCGCGGCCTTCACCGCTCCGGCCGGCCTCTCGATCATCACGACCACGTTCCCGGAGGGCCCGCTGCGCAACCGGGCCCTCGCCATCTACACCACCTGCGCGGCCACCGGCTTCTCCATGGGCCTCGTGCTGTCCGGCCTGCTCACCGAGGCCAGCTGGCGCCTCACCATGCTGCTGCCCGCCCCCATCGCCCTGATCGCGCTCGTCGCCGGCCTCAGGTTGCTGCCGCGCAGCGCCCGCGAACGCGACCACAACGGCTACGACATCCCCGGCGCGGTCCTCGGCACCGCCTCCATGCTGCTCCTGGTGTTCACCGTGGTGGAGGCTCCGCAGGTGGGCTGGGCATCGGCCCGCACCCTGCTGTCCTTCCTCGCGGTCGCCGTCCTGCTGACCGTCTTCGTCCGGGTCGAACGCCGCTCCCCCGGCCCGCTCATCCGGCTCGGCGTGCTGCGCTCCGGCAACCAGATCCGCGCCCAGCTCGGCGCGGTCGCCTTCTTCGGCTCCTATGTCGGTTTCCAGTTCCTGACCACCCTGTACATGCAGTCCCTGCTCGGCTGGTCGGCGCTGCACACCGCCCTGGCCTTCCTGCCCGCGGGCGCCCTGGTGGCGGTGTCCTCCACCAAGGTCGGTGCGATCGTGGACCGCTTCGGCACCCCGCGGCTGATCGCGGCGGGCTTCGCGTTCATGGTCCTCGGCTACGCCCTGTTCCTGCGCATCGACCTGGACCCGGTGTACGCGGCGGTGATCCTGCCCTCGATGCTGCTGATCGGCGCCGCCTGCGCGCTGGTCTTCCCCTCGCTCAACATCCAGGCCACCAACGGGGTCGACGACCACGAGCAGGGCATGGTCTCCGGGCTCCTGAACACCTCGGTGCAGGTGGGCGGCGCGATCTTCCTGGCGGTCGTGACGGCCGTGGTCACCGCGGGCGCCCCGGCGCATGCGACCCCGCAGGCGATGCTCGACAGCTACCGCCCCGGCTTCATGGTGGTCGCGGGCGTGGCCCTCGCCGGCCTCCTGATCACGCTCACCGGGCTGCGCAGCCGGCGTCCGCAGCAGAGCGTGGTGATCGCCAAGTCCACCTCCCTGGAGGAGGAGCGCGTGTCCGTGCGCGACTGACGCGCGACGCGCGGCTGCCGGGGGACGCCTCCGAAACGTGCGCCCGGCGGGGCTGGTTGCCCCGCCGGGCGCACGGGTGTGACACTGCCGGAATGACGGGTCACGGGGGACGGCGCGGCCAGGCCGAGCGGGACGCGATCACCGTGGAGATCGGATACGCGCTCTGCAGTGCGGTGTTCGCGGCGGCGGCGGTCTTCGGAGCGGTGGCGGGACCGGTACTGCTCTTCGATCTGCCCGGCGGCCTCGAACGCGCGCTGCCGGTGGTGGGCACGGTCCTGGCCACCGTGGTGTTCTTCGCCCGGGTCATCAGCGTGCTGGTCCGCTTCCAGCGGTCCGCTCAGCCCAGCCAGCCGGGCCGGACCAGCCCCGACTCATAGGCCAGGACGACCAGTTGGGCCCGGTCGCGGGCGCCCAGCTTGACCATCGTGCGGCTCACATGGGTCTTGGCGGTGAGCGGGCTCACCACCAGACGACGGGCGATCTCCTGGTTGGACAGGCCGATGCCGACCAGGGCCATCACCTCCCTTTCCCGTTCCGTCAGTTGGGCGAGTGCGTCGGCGGCGGCCGGCTCCTTGGAACGGGCCGCGAACTCCGCGATCAGCCGACGCGTCACTCCCGGCGACAGCAGTGCGTCCCCACCCACCACCGCTCGGACGGCGCGCACGAGTTCCTCCGGCTCGGTGTCCTTGACCAGGAACCCGGAAGCGCCGGAGCGGATCGCCTCGAAGACGTACTCGTCCAGTTCGAACGTCGTCAGCATCACCACCTTGACGTCCTTCAGCTCCTCCTCCCCGGTGATACGGCGGGTCGCGGCCAGGCCGTCGAGATGCGGCATCCGGATGTCCATCAGGACCACGTCGGGGCGCAGTTCGCGCACCTTGCGCACCGCCTCCTCGCCGTCCGCCGCCTCCCCGGCCACCTCGACGTCCGGCTGCGCGTCGAGCAGCGCCCGGAAACCGGCCCGCACCAGCGACTGGTCGTCGGCGAGCAGTACCCGGATCATCGGTCCTCCCGGTCGGTCGGCGGCTGTACGGCATCGGTCAAGGGCACCACGGCGTCGGTCGAGGGCAGCCCGGCGGCAGTCAGGGGCAGTACGGCGAGCACCCGGAAGCCCCCGTCGGCGCGCGGCCCCGCCTCGATCGTGCCACCCAGGGCGGCCGCCCGTTCCCGCATCCCGGCGAGTCCGTTCCCGCTGCCGCCCGCGTCCGCGCCGGTCGCGGGGCCGTCGTCGTCGATCCGCAACCGCAGCTCCCCGCCGCCGTGTTCGAGCCGCACGCGCGCGTGCCGTGATCCCGAGTGCCGTACGACATTGGTGAGCGCCTCCTGCACGATCCGGAAGGCGGCCAGATCGGCGCCGGGCGGCAGTCGCGGCGGTTCCCCCTCCACGGTCACTGTGAGTCCGGCGCTCGCCGCCTGTTCGACCAGTTCCGGCAACCGCCCGAGTCCGGGAGCGGGCGCGCGCGGCGCGTCTCCCGGCGCGCGCAGGGTGTCGAGCACCTGCCGCACCTCACCGAGCGCTTCCTTGCTGGCGGCCTTGATGGTGGTGAGTGCTGTCCTGGCCTGTTCGGGGTCGGAGTCCAGGAGCGCGAGCCCCATGCCCGCCTGGACGTTGATGACGGAGATGCTGTGCGCCAGCACGTCGTGCAGCTCGCGGGCGATCCGCAGCCGTTCCGCGTCCGCCCGCCGCCGCGCCGCCTGGGCACGGTCGGCCCGCTCCCGCGCCCACTGCTCGCGCCGCAGCCGCACCAGCTCGGCCACGGAGACGACGATCAGCACCCAGGTGGCGATGATCAACTCCTGGCCGGGATTCGCCCCCGTGTCACCCGGTGGAGGCAGCCGGCGGTACAACCAGAGCGAGATCAGCAGGTGGCCGCCCCACAGCATGCCGACGGCCGCCCAGGCGGCCCGGCGGCGCCCCGCGACGACGGCGCTGAAGCAGGCCACGGCGACGGCCGCGAAGACCGGCCCGTACGGGTAGCCGGCCGCGACGTAGACGAGCGCGAGGGCCGCCGTGCCGAACGCCACGGGCACGGGGTGCCGGTGCCGCCACAGCAGTAGCGCGCAGGTGGCCAGGAGCAGCAGGCGGCCGTACCCGTCGAGGGGTTCGCGGTGCGGCTGCTCGTGGGCGGCGAAGTTCGAGCCGACCAGTACCAGCGCGGTGAGCGGGACGGTGGTGCGCCAGGGCAGCCGGCCGCGCGCCGGCTCATGCGTGCCGTCGTCGTGGTGCCACCACGGGGGGCCGTAGTGCCACCACTGCGCGGGGCCGCGCTCCCGTTCCCGCCGCTCGTCCATGTCCGCCACGCTAGACGGCACCGGCCCGCGCGAGCGTCAGCCCGGCGAGGTGATCAGGCGTACTCCCAGGGAAGTAGGCAGCCGGGCGCGGTGGCGGGCGGTGCCGTGGCGCGCTGTGTGGTGGCGGGGCGGGCGGTCCGGTGGCGGGCGGTGTGGTGGCGTGGCGTGCGGTCCGTGCAGCGCCGTGCGGTCCGATGGCGTGCCGTGGCGTGCGGTGTGGTGGCGTCAGCGGCCGGACGCCAGTTCGGCGACCTCCGCGTGGAACAGCCGCTCCGGGTCGAAGCCCATGCCCGTGAACTGCCCGGCGAGTTCGAGGGAGAGCACGCCGTGCATCCGGGTCCAGAACGCCAGCGCCCGGCGCAGCACCCCCGGCGACGCGGGGTGGCCCCCGGCCCACTCGCGGTGCTGGGCGAGGTGCGCGGTGAAGCCGGCGGAGGCCGGCGCCTCGGGCTCGGCCGCCGCGCAGACGTCGAGCAGCGCGGCCATGATCTCCTGGGCGATGGCGGTGATGTCCTCGGGCGCGTGATAGCCGGGCACCGGCGTGCCGTAGACGAGGAAGTACCGCTGGGGGTCGTCGAGCGCCCAGTCGCGCAGGGCGCGCGCGAGGCCCTCGATGCCGGCCCGGGAGTCGGCGGCGGTGCGGAAGGTGTCGGCCAGGCCGCGGTAGGCGTCCCGGATCAGCTCGGTGATCAGCTCGTCCCGGCTGCCGAAGTAGCGGTAGAGGGCGGGCCCGCTCATGCCCAGCTCCTTGGCGATCGCGTTCAGGGACAGACCCGACGCGCCGGACTTGGCGATCTGCTCCCAGGCGCGCGCCTTGATGTCGGCCCGCACCTGGCTCCGGTACCGCTCGCGGGGGCTCATCGCTTCTGCGGCCATGACCTGCACGCTCCTCTCGCTGCTGACGTCTCGGTCTCCCGAAGCCCGGGGGTCCGGGCGCCCCGAGCGCTTCGGGGCTACGGGTTTCCGAGCCTCTGACCTTCAGGGCTATATCGACCGTTTCAACCTATCAGTTTGGAGATGGCATCTAACAGTAGTTAGAGCGCTCTGCGACGCGAGAGCTTGACACCTAAGCGAGTACCAGTCATTTTAGTTATAGCTTCTAATGCAAGCGAGTATCTCTCTCGCTTGCGACTACGCCTACCGCCTACCGCCTACCGCCTACCGCCTACCGCCTACCGGGAGATCCTCATGGAGGTCGTCATGGAAACCGCAGGAAACGCCGCACCCCAGGGCACCACCGCAGGCGCCCAGCTCGTCGAGGTCGTCCTGCCGGGCGTCGTGGAGCCCGAAGGGCTGCAGATCCGGCACGGGGAGATCCCGGCTCCGGGCGCCGGCCAGATCGTCGTCCGCATGGAGGCCACCGGCGTCTCCTTCGCGGAGCAGCAGATGCGCCGCGGCCGCTACTACGACCAGCCGCCGTTCCCCTTCGTCCCCGGCTACGACCTGGTCGGCACGGTGCTCACGGCCGGCGCGGGGGTATCGCCCGGGCTCGTCGGGAAGCGGGTGGCGTCCCTGGTCAAGGTGGGCGGCTGGGCCAGTCACGTCGTGCTCGACGCGGCCGACGCCGTGGAGGTGCCGGCCGGGGTCGGCGCGGCGGAGGCCGAGACGCTGGTCGTCAACGGGATCACGGCCTGGCAGATGCTCCACCGCAAGGCCAGGGTGCGGCAGGGCGGGACGATCCTGGTGCACGGCGCCAACGGCGGGGTCGGCACGGTTCTGGTCCAGCTCGCGCGTGCGGCGGGCCTGCACGTCATCGGCACGGCCTCGGCCCGCCACCACGACGCGCTGCGGGAGTTGGGCGTCACCCCGGTCGACTACCGCGCCGAGGACGTCCCGGCCCGGGTCCGTGAACTGGCCCCCGGCGGTGTCGACGCCGTCTTCGACCACCTCGGCGGCCGCAGCGTCATCGACTCCTGGAATCTCCTCGCCCCCGGTGGCACCCTCGTCGCCTACGGCAGTGCCACCACCCGGGACGACTCGGGCTCCAAGCAGCTGCCCGTGCTGAAGATCCTCGGCCGGGTGTGGCTCTGGAACGCGCTGCCCAACGGCCGGCACGCGTACTTCTTCAACGTCTGGGAGGGCCGCGCCCTCGGCAAGGACCGCTTCCGGGCCCGGCTGACCGCCGACCTCACCCAGGTGTTCGAGTCCCTCCAGCGCGGTGAGGTGACCGCCCGTATCGCCGCCCGGCTGCCCCTCACCCGGGCCGCCGAGGCCCTGCGGCTCGCCGAGTCCGGGACGGTCGCGGGCAAGATCGTGCTCGTCCCGGAAGACGGCGACGGCACGCCCGCCGCCCCGGTGCGGTGACGACCGTCGGCGCGGCGACGACCGCCGTCGGCGCGGTGACGATCGCCGTCGGCGCGGTGACGACCGCCGTCGGCGCGGTGACGATCGACGCGGTGACGACCGTGGACGCGGTGACGGCCACCGGCCCGGCGACCGCCCTTCGCGAACGCCCCGCCGCCCGCGAGGACGGGCCGGGGCCGAGGCGGCGGCGGGTCCGGGTTCGTCGCCCCGCCCGCCGGAGCCCGCTACGGAAAGACCAGGCCCACCCCGTGGGCGAGCTGGGTGGCCGCGTGCCGGAAGAACCGGTCACGGTCCTCCACGACCCCCTTGAACTGGCCGAACAGTTCGAACCCGACCAGCCCGAACAGCTGCGCCCACGCCGCGGCCATGGCCACGGCCACCTCCGCCGGGAGGCCCGGCATGAGTTCGTCGGCCATCCGACGGGCCTCGGGCGCGAGGTCGGCGGGCACGGGGGTACGGGCCAGACCGCGCCGCTCGAACGCGTCGAGCAGGATGCCGATCAGGACGAGGGCGACCCGGGCGGCCGGCTGGATGGTGGTGTCCGGGGCCGAGTAGCCGGGCACCGGCGAGCCGTAGATCAGCGCGTACTCGTGCGGGTGCGCCAGCGCCCAGCCGCGCACCGCCTCGCACACGGTGACCCAACGCTGCGCCGGTACGGCGTCGGCGGCAACGGCGGTGACGTGCGCGGCCTCGGCGGCCTCGCCGAGGGAGTCGTAGGCGTCGATGATCAGCGCGGTGAGCAGGTCGTCACGGCTCGGGAAGTAGCGGTAGAGCGCCGAGGAGACCATGCCGAGTTCGCGCGCCACGGCCCGCAGCGACAGCTTGGCCGCGCCCTCGGCGGCGAGCTGTCTGCGCGCCTCGTCCTTGATGGCCGCGGTGACTTCCATCCTGGCTCGCGCGCGGGCGCCCTGTGCGGTGGTCATGAAGAACAGTCTGCCACGCGGACAGAGCGGTGCACACAGTTCGGAGCAGTGCACTCGAACGTGAGCACCGCACCCATTTCAGTGCACCGATCCCAAACAGGCGCACCGCACAAAAAAGAGAGCACCGCTCTTGCTTTGGATCGCCGATCTCCCCCACACTGGAGTCAAGCGAGAGCACCGCTCTCCCAAAGCGTGGGGGTCACCGTGTCGACACACGTCCAGAAGCCCGGCTGGTTCACCGTCAACGTCTTCAACCGGGCCGTGGCCTGGCTCACCCGACGCGGTATAAGCATCTGGGGCTCCCGTGTCCTCGCCGTCCGTGGACGCAAGAGCGGCGAGTGGCGCACCACCCCCGTGAACCTGCTGACGGTGGACGGGCAGCAGTACCTGCTCGCGCCGCGCGGCCACGTCCAGTGGACCCACAACATGCGCGCCGCCGGCGGCGGCGAGCTGCGGCTCGGCAAGAACGTGGACGCCTTCACCGCCACCGAGGTCGCCGACGACGAGGTCGAGCTGCTGCGGGCCTACCTGAAGCGCTGGAAGGCCGAGGTCGGCGTCTTCTTCAACGGGGTCGGCCCCGACTCTCCCGACGCCGACCTGCGCCGCATCGCCCCCGACCACCCGGTCTTCCGGATCGCCGTCACGAAGTGACCGAGTCCTCGCTGTCCGTGTCGTCGGCGTCCACCTCGGCGGTCTCCTCCGGGGCGATCGGCTCCGGAGCCAGGGTGGTGAGAGCGCGCTGGGCGAGCGGGTGGGAGCGGATGAGTTCGCCGAGCGAGGTCCGGCCCTGGGTGATCTCCTTGAACGCGCGCCAGGCGGGACGGAAGCCGGTCAGGGCCGCGTGGAACAGGCCCGGCCTGCGCTCGAACACCGCCAGCATCCGCTTTCCGACGCTCATCTCGACGCCGAGGCCGGCCTTGACGGCGAAGGCGTAGTTCAGCGCCTGACGGCGGGTGTCCACCGCGTCGTGCGCCTCGGCGATCCGCACCGCCCACTCCCCCGCGAGCCGCCCGGAGCGCAGCGCGAAGGAGATGCCCTCGCGGGTCCACGGCTCGAGGAGGCCCGCCGCGTCACCGCACACGAGCACCCGGCCGCGGGACAGCGGCGAGTCGTCGGCGCGGCAGCGGGTCAGGTGGCCGGAGGAGATGCTCGGCTCGAAGCCGGCGAGGCCGAGCCGGGCGATGAAGTCCTCCAAATACCGCTTGGTGGCCGCGCCTTCGCCGCGTGCCGAGATCACGCCGACGGTCAGGGTGTCGCCCTTGGGGAAGACCCAGCCGTAACTGCCGGGCATCGGACCCCAGTCGATGAGCACCCGCCCCTTCCAGTCCTCGGCGACCGGCTCCGGCACCGGGATCTCCGCCTCCAGGCCGAGGTCCACCTGGTCGACCTTCACGCCGACGTGGGCGCCTATCCGGCTGGCACTGCCGTCGGCGCCGACCACCGCGCGGGCCAGCAGGGTCTCGCCGCCCTGGAGGACCACGGCGACCGTGCGCCGGTCGGGAACGGCCGAGCCGTGCTGTTCGACGCGCTGCACGGCGGCGCCGGTGCGCAGTTCGGCGCCCGCCTTCTGGGCGTGCTCGACCAGCTGCTGGTCGAACTCGGGCCGGTTGATCAGCCCGAACATCATCTGCTTGGAGCGGCGGGTGCGGGTGAAGCGTCCGTTGTTGGAGAAGGTGACCGCGTGCACCCGGTCCTTGAGGGGCAGCTCGAAGCCGGGCGGGAGCGCGTCGCGCGAGGGTCCGATGATGCCGCCGCCGCAGGTCTTGTAGCGGGGCAGCTCGGCTTTCTCCAGCAACAGCACGCGCCGTCCCGCGACCGCCGCCGCATAGGCCGCCGAGGCCCCCGCGGGTCCCGCGCCCACCACGACGACGTCCCACACCCGCTGCATGTCGTCCGCCGAAGAATTCTCACCGCTCACGATGGTCCGCTGCTCCGATCAAGCCGTAGAAGCCGTAAGTGCCGTATGCCATATCAAGCCGTAGGTACTGAACCAAGCCGTAGGTGCCGTACAACCCGTGGGTCAGGCCCTGTCCGTCCGTAGCCGGGCACCTACCACCTGTCCCCCCGCATCCTACGGCGGAGATCGCCGCAGGCCACTGTGGGAGGATCGGTGTACTCACCAGTTCAACGTCGCACCCACGAGGAGCGTGCCCATGTCGTCCAATCCGGTCGCCGAGACCGTCGCCGCCCTGTTGCCCAGGGCGAAGGCGGAGCTCGCCGAGCTGGTGGCCTTCAAGTCGGTGGCGGACTTCGTCCAGTTCCCGAGGAGCGAGAGCGAGGGCGCCGCGAACTGGGTCGCCGACGCGCTGCGCGCCGAGGACTTCGTGGACGTCGCCGTGCTGGACACCCCGGACGGCACCCAGTCGGTGTACGGCTACCTGCCTGGGCCGGAGGGTGCCAAAACGGTCCTGCTGTACGCGCACTACGACGTGCAGCCGCCGCTGGACGAGGCCGCCTGGACCTCCCCGCCCTTCGAGCTGACCGAGCGGGACGGCCGCTGGTACGGGCGCGGTGCCGCCGACTGCAAGGGCGGCGTGATCATGCACCTGTTGGCGCTGCGAGCGCTGAAGGCGAACGGTGGCGTCCCGGTCAACGTCAAGGTGATCGCCGAGGGCTCCGAGGAGATGGGCACCGGCGGCCTGGAGCGGTATGCCGAGCAGCACCCCGACCTGCTGACGGCGGACACGATCGTCATCGGCGACGCGGGCAACTTCCGTGTCGGCCTGCCGACGGTGACCACGACCCTGCGCGGCATGACCATGCTCCGGGTCCAGATCGACACGCTCCAGGGCAATCTGCACTCCGGCCAGTTCGGCGGTGCCGCCCCGGACGCGCTGGCCGCGCTGATCCGGGTGCTGGACTCGCTGCGCGCCGAGGACGGTTCGACGACGGTCGACGGGCTCGCGCCGGAGTCGGGCTGGCAGGGGCTGGAGTACGACGAGGAGCAGTTCCGCAAGGACGCAAAGGTGCTGGACGGCGTCGGGCTGATCGGCGACGGGTCGGTCGCGGACCGCATCTGGGCGCGTCCGGCGGTCACGGTGCTCGGCATCGACTGCCCGCCCGTGGTCGGCGCCACCCCGTCGGTGCAGGCGAGCGCCCGTGCCCTGGTGAGCCTGCGGGTGCCGCCGGGCGTGGACGCGGCCGAGGCGAGCAAACTGCTCCAGGCCCATCTGGAGGCGCACACCCCGTGGGGTGCCCGGGTGCGGACCGAGGCGGTCGGCCAGGGCCAGCCGTTCCGTGCCGACACCACCAGCCCGGCGTACCAGGCGATGGCCGACGCGATGACCGTCGCCTACCCGGGCGAGACGATGCAGTACGCCGGTCAGGGCGGCTCCATCCCGCTGTGCAACACGCTGGCGAGCCTCTACCCGCACGCCGAGATCCTGCTGATCGGGCTGAGCGAGCCGGAGGCGCAGATCCACGCGGTCAACGAGAGCGTGTCTCCCGAGGAACTGGAACGCCTGTCGGTGGCCGAGGCGCTGTTCCTGCGGAACTACGCGGCGGGCTGAACCGCTCTGCCCACGGCAGAGGGCTCTCGTCTGCGGACGGGGGCCCTCCTACGGTCGGGGCATGGACGTCATCGGACTGCTCCCCCGGCTGCACCTGCTGCGCTTCCCGGTGGGTCAGGCCTACCTCTGGCACGACCCGGACACCGGCGCCTCGACGCTGGTCGACACCGGCCCGCCCGGCTCGGGCCGGCCGATCGCCGACGCGCTCACCGCGCTGGGGCGGTCCCCTTCGGCGGTACGGCGGATCGTCCTCACCCATTTCCACGAGGACCATGTCGGCGGGGCAGCCGAGTTCGCCGCGCTGAGTGGAGCCGAGGTGCTGGCCCACCGCCTGGACGCTCCGGTGATCCGGGGCGAACTCCCGGGTCCGCCGCCGGTGTTCGAGGATTGGGAGCTGCCGATCCACGCCGCGGCGGCCGAGCTGCTGCCCGTCGGCGGGCCGGTCCCTGCGGCGGAGGTGACGGAGTTGTCCGAGGGGGACGTCCTGGACTTCGGCGGTGGTGCCCGGGTGGTCCATGTCCCCGGGCACACCCACGGCAGCATCGCTCTCCATCTGCCCGCGTACGGTGTGCTGTTCACCGGGGACGCGGTGGCGGCCGCGCCGGCCACCGGTGCGGTGCTGCTCGGGGTGTTCAACCTCGACCGGAACCTGGCCCTCGCGTCCTTCCGGCGACTGGCCGCCCTGGAGACGGAGACGGCGTGCTTCGGCCACGGCGATCCGGTGACCGCCGACGCGTCACGGGTGCTGCGGGAATCGGCGGACACCTACGGGCCACCGCGGTGACCATGGGAGGATGACCGACACCGCGCGCCGTATCGCCGCCCACACCGACATCGCGACCTCGCTGGCCCTGCTGAGCGATGCCGAGCTGGCCGGGCTGGTCGCGGCGGGTGAGCCGCTCGGCACCGGGATCGGCGGCAGAGCGGTGCGGATCACGGTGGAGGGCAGGTCGGTGTTCGTGAAGCGGATCCCGCTGACCGACCGGGAGCGGGACCCGCGCCACGCCCGCTCCACCGCGAACCTCTTCGGCCTGCCGCCGTACTGCCACTACGGCATCGGCGCCATCGGCGGACCGGGGTTCGGCGCCTGGCGGGAGCTGGCCGCACACGTGGCCACGACGAACTGGGTGCTGGCGGGCCGGTTCCCCGGTTTTCCGCTGCTCCACCACGGGCGGGTGCTGCCCGCTGAACCGGCCCCGCTGCCCGGCGAACTCGCGGACATCGAGAGGGCGGTGGCCTACTGGGGCGGCTCCACGGGCGTACGGGACCGGATCGAGGGTCTGCGGGACGCCTCCGCGAGCCTGACCCTGTTCCTGGAGCACTTCCCGTACACCCTGCACGACTGGCTGGACGCCGAACTGCGCACGGACCGCGCGGACTCGGCGTGCGCTTCCACAGCCCGGGGTCTGGAGGAGCTGACCGCCTTCCTCGCGAGCGGCCGACTCCTCCACCTGGATGCCCACTTCCGCAACATCCTCACCGACGGCCGGCAGCTGTACCTCACCGACTTCGGGCTCTCGCTCAGTCCCCGCTTCCGACTGGCCCCGGAGGAGCAGGGCTTCCTCGACCGGCATCGGCACTACGACCTCGCCTACACCACCTACTACCTGGTCATCTGGCTGGTCACCGCGCTGTACGGGTATCGGGGCGAGGAGCGTGCGGAGTTCGTGCGGGGCTGTGCCGGCGGTCGGCGGCCCGAGGGCATCCCCCGGGCCGCCGCCGAGCTGCTGGTCCGGCACGCTCCCGTCGCCGTGACCATGGAGGTCTTCTGCCGGGGGCTGGAGCGGGAGAGCCGGCTGACGCCGTTTCCGTACCCGGACGGCTACAGCAGCTGAACGTTCTCCGCGTAGTGGCAGGCGACCGGGTTCCCGCCGCCCCGGTCGACCAGGTCCGGTACCTGTTCGACGCAGGCGGTGCGTTCGCTGTCGGTGAGCTGGTTCGCGAACTTGGGGCAGCGGGTGCGGAAGCGGCAGCCGCTGGGCGGCCGTACCGGGCTGGGGACGTCGCCCTGGACGATGATCCGTCTGCGGGCGCGTTCCTTGCGCGGATCGGGCAGCGGGATGGCGGAGACGAGGGCCTGGGTGTAGGGGTGTGCGGGACGGGCGAAGAGCTGCCGGGCGGGGGCGATCTCCACCAGACGGCCCAGGTACATCACCGCGACCCGCCGGGCGACATGGCGCATCACGGAGAGGTCGTGCGCCACGAAGAGGAAGGACAGGCCCAGTTCGTTCTGGAGATCCATCAGCAGGTTGAGGACGCCGGCCTGGATGGACACGTCCAGTGCGGAGACCGGCTCGTCCAGCACGATCGCCTTGGGGCGAAGGGCCAACGCCCGCGCGATGCCGATGCGTTGACGCTGACCGCCGGAGAACTCGTGGGCGAAGCGGTTGCCGTGCTCGGGGTTGAGGCCGACCAGGCGCAGCAGTTCACGCACCTCGTCGGCGGCGCCGGGGCCGTAGCGGCCGTGGATGCGCAGGGGTTCGGCGACGATCTCGTGGACGGAGATCCGGGGGTCCAGGGAGGCGTAGGGGTCCTGGAAGACGATCTGCAACTCGCGGCGCACAGGCCGCATCTGACGTCTGCTCAGATCGGTCAGCAGCCGGCCTCGATAGTGCACGGTGCCCGAGGTGGCGTTCTCCAGGTTGAGCAGGGTGCGGGAGACCGTCGTCTTGCCGGAGCCGGACTCACCGACGAGACCGAGCGTCTCGTTCTCGTACAGGTCGAAGGAGACCCCGCAGACGGCGTGCACGTCGCCGACCCGGCGGCGGACGACGCCCCGGGACATCACCGGGAAGTGTTTGACGAGGTCGCGGACCTGGAGGACGGGTTCGCCGGAGCCGCCGTGGCCGGGCAGCGGGGGCAGGGGGCCGGTCATCGGGCATCGTCCTCCAGGTCCGCGAACCGGGCGAGGGCCTCGCTGTCGGCGCCGACGGCGTCGAAGACCTCGTCGGCCGCCGTGTCGACGAGTTCGTCGGCGAAGTGGCAGGCGCTGCGGTGGGCGTCGGATCCGACCGGGCGCAGAGCGGGTTCCGTGCTGTCGCAGGGCTCCCGGCGCATCGGGCAGCGCGGGGCGAAGGGGCAGCCCGGGGGCAGGTTGAGCAGGGAGGGCGGGGAGCCGGTGATGGGGGTCAGGCGGTCCTCCTCGCGGTCCAGTCGGGGCAGGGAGCCGAGCAGGCCCAGGGTGTAGGGCATGCGCGGGGTGTAGAAGATGTCCTCGACCGAGCCGGTCTCCACGATCCGCCCGGCATACATGACGGCGACCCGGTCGGTGTGGCCGGCGACCACCCCGAGGTCGTGGGTGATCAGGACGAGCGCGGCGCCGGTCTCGGCGCGGGCGGCCTCCAGGGCCTCCAGGATCTGGGCCTGGACGGTGACGTCGAGGGCGGTGGTGGGCTCGTCGGCGATGATCACGTCCGGGTTGTTGGCGATCGCGATGGCGATGACGACCCGCTGGCGCATTCCGCCGGAGAGTTCGTGCGGATAGCTGTCGACGCGCCGTTCGGGGCTGGGGATGCCGACCGTGCCGAGGAGTTCCACGGCGCGCTCGCGGGCCGGGCGTCTGCCGAGCCGGGGGTTGTGCCGGAGCAGGGTCTCGGCGATCTGGTAGCCGATCGTGTAGACGGGGTTGAGGGAGGTCATGGGGTCCTGGAAGACCATGGCGATGCCGCTGCCCCGTACCTCCGAGAGGCGACCGTCGGACATCCCGAGCAGCTCCGTGCCGTCGAACCGCACCGAGCCGCGCACCCGGGCCGAGCCGGGCAGCAGCCCCATCACGGCCAGCGCCGTGACGGACTTGCCGGAGCCGGACTCGCCGACGATGCCGAGCGCCTCGCCCCGCTCCAGCCGGTAGCCGACGCCGCGTACGGCCCGTACGACACCGTCCTCGGTCGGGAACTCCACGCTCAGATCCTCGACTTCGAGTACGGCGCCGGACTCCTCGCCCCTGCCGACGACTGCGCCGACACCGCTGCCGAGGCCATGACGCGTGCCTTCGCCGGCGCCTCTGCCGAGGTCGCTGCCCTTGCTCGCGCCTTCACCGGCGCCTCCGCCGAGGTCGCTGTCCTTGCTCGCGCCGTTGCCGTTGTGTTTGTCGGTGGCCGTCACTGTCGCACCCTTTGCTGCCGGGGGTCGAAGGCGTCGCGCAGGCCGTCGCCGATGAAGTTGATGGTGAGGGCGATGGCGATGATGAAGGCGCCGGGGATGTAGAAGAGCCAGGGCCGGGTGTCGACCGCCGTCTGCGCCTGGGCGACCAGCAGTCCGAGGGAGGTGTCGGGCGGTTGGACACCGAACCCGAGGAAGGACAGGGCGGTCTCGGTGAGGATGCCGGTGGCGACCAGGATCGTGGCGTTGACGATGATCGGGCCGAGCGCGTTGGGCAGCAGGTGCCGGAAGATGATCCGGGTGTCGGAGGCGCCGAGCGCCCGGGCGGCCTCCACGAACTCCTTCTCGCGCAGCGACAGTACGGACGAGCGCACCACGCGTGACACGTACGCCCAGGTGAGTCCGGCGATGACCACGGCGATCCAGTACCAGGAGCCGCCACTGCGGGAGGAGATGACCAGCGCGATCGCGAACAGCGGGAGCGTCAGCACCAGATCGGCGATGCGCATCATCAGCGCGTCGACGAACCCCCGGTAGAAGCCGGCGACGGCACCCCACACGGCACCGACGAGGGTGGATCCCAGGGCGATCAGGATGGCGATCTTCAGCGAGGTCTGGGTGCCGCGCATCACCTGGGCGTAGGCGTCGTACCCGGAGGAGTCGGTGCCGAACGGGTGCTTCCAAGAAGGGGGTTGGGAGTTGTCGGGGGTGTACTTGGTGTACGAGTAGTGCCAGAAGTGAGGGCCGAGGAACGCCCACAGCACGATCAGCACGAACACGACCAGGCTGATCATCGCGGCCCGGTGGCGCAGGAAGCGGCGCAGCACCAGCCGGGTCTGGCTGCGCTGTACGACGGTGAACTCGTCGTCCGCTCCCGGTGTCCGGGTGCCGGTCGGCCCGAGTGCCCCGATGTCAGTCATAGCGGATCCTCGGGTCGAGTACGGCGTAGAGGAGGTCGGCGAAGAGGTTGAAGACGATGACGACGACGGCGGAGAGCAGCAGCCAGGCCATGGTCCGGTAGACGTCGAGGGTGGTGGCGGCCTGTACG
Organism: Streptomyces sp. NPDC007157; assembly: GCF_040634235.1. Taxonomy (NCBI): domain Bacteria; kingdom Bacillati; phylum Actinomycetota; class Actinomycetes; order Kitasatosporales; family Streptomycetaceae; genus Streptomyces; species Streptomyces sp. NPDC007157. The sequence goes on along the minus strand of NZ_JBEYFE010000024.1, from coordinate 61,872 downwards.
AGCATCTCGCCCATGCCGTGCCACTGGAAGATCGTCTCCGTGATGACCGCGCCGCCGAGGATGATCGCGATGTCGAGGGCGGTGACGGTGGCGAGCGGGATCAGCGCGGTGCGCAGGGCGTGCCGGGTGAGCACCCGGCCGCGGCGCAGCCCCTTGGCGCGGGCGAGCCGTACGTAGTCGCTGTCCAGGACCTCCAGCATGGAGGCGCGGGTGTAGCGGGTCCAGGAGGCGAAGGAGACCAGGGCCAGGGTGATGGTGGGCAGGATCAGATGGCCGATGCGGTCGGTGAACTCGTTCCAGGTGGTGTCCACTTCGAGGTACGGCGACTTCTCGCCGATGGTGCCGAGGAACTGGCTGCCGGTCTCCTGGTTGAACCAGATGCCGGCCTGCTTGAGCAGCACCGCGAACCAGAACACGGGCATGGCGAGGAAGAGGAAACCGAAGAAGGTGATGGTGTAGTCGGCGGCGCTGTACTGGCGGATCGCGCTGAACACGCCGAAGACGACCGACATCACCAGGGCGAGCAGCATGGCGGCGGCTACCAGGGTGACGGTGACCCGGAAGCGCGTGAACAGGTCGTGGCCGATGTCCAGGTTGGCCTGTACGGACGGGCCCCAGTCGCCGTGCAGGACGCCGGTGATCCAGTTCCAGTACCGCTCCACGGCGGGCTGGTCGGCGTGGATGTGCCGGGCGAACGCGGTCACGGCGGCCTTGCTGGGCGGCGGTTGCCGGGAGGTGGCGAAGTTGGCCACCGGGTCGCCGGAGTTGACGACGACCACGAAGACGATGAACGTCGAGACGATCAGGACGGGTATGGAGACAAGGATGCGGCGCACGGTGTAGGCGAGCATGCGGGTCTTCTCTCGCGGAGGCCCGGCCCCGGGGTCGCCGGGGCCGGGATTCGGATCCGACTGGTCCCCGGGCTACTTCTTGAGGCCCCACGCGCCGACGTTGTACGGCGGTCCGACGTTGGTGGAGTTGTTGCGCATGTTCACGAACCGGGTCTGCACCGCGAGGAAGGTGGGCTTCTGATAGAGCGGCAGCACGTAGGCGTCGTTCACCATGATCTGGTCGGCCTGGTTGAGCAGGGACGCGGCCTTGGCCGAGTCCGTCTCGCCGATGGCCTGGCTGATCAGTGCGTCGACCTTCTTGTTGCTGTAGCCGCCGTAGTTGCCGCCGCCCCCGGTCGACCAGGTCTGCTGGGCGTTGCTGGTCGGGAAGGGCGAGGCGACCCAGGCGAAGACGATGATGTCGTACTGGTGGCCGGCCAGCACCGTGCCGAGGTCGGCGGCGCCGATCGGCTTGATGGTGACCTTGATCCCGAGGTTGGCGAGGTCGCTCTGGAGGATCTGGCACTCGCTCTGCCGGATCTGGTTGCCGGTGGTGTAGCGGCAGTTGAAGGGACCGACCGCCTTGCCGTCCGGGGTCTTCAGGGCGGTGCCGACTCCGGTGAACTTGGCGTCGGTGAGGTACTTCTTGGCCTTGGTGAGATCACCGGAGCCCTGACCGCTGGCGCTCACCACGTCCTGGTAACCGGCCTGGCCGGGCACGAGGTTGTGGTTGTAGAGCTGCTTCACGCCGGAGTCGAACTGGGCGACCGTCTTGGCCATGATGTCCTTGACGCTGATGGCCGTGAACATCGCCTGCCGAAGGGCCAGGTTCTTGCCGATCACCGGGTTGTGCAGGTTGAGGTCGAAGTGCTCCCAGGTCAGCCCGCTGCCGATGGTGTAGGTGACGTTGGGGATGGCCTTGACCTGGTTGACGAGGTCGACCTCGGGCTGCGGGTAGATGCCCTGGACCTCGTTGTTGCGCAGCGCGATCGGTTCCTGGGTGGCGTCCGAGATCACCTTGAAGATCAGCCGTTGCAGGGTGGCCTTCCGGCCCGGCCACTTCGGGTCGGGTTCATAGGTGGCATGGTCGTTGTCGACCCACTCGGTCATCTTGTACGGGCCGGCGGTGGCGTACTTGGTGGGCGGGGTCTTCTGGAAGTACTGCCAGCCCTGGGTCATCTGCGCGGCCGTCATATGGGCGGCGTCACCGGCCTTGGCGCCGGAGAGCTTCTCGGCGACGTGCGCCGGGTAGAGCGGGTAGCCCGCGCCGAACAGGGACTTCCAGTCGGAGTACGACTTGGCCATCACCATGGTGACGGTCTTGCCGTTGTCGGAGCCGGTGACCGACCTGACGCGGTCGTAGCCGGCGGTGCTCTGCGGCAGGCAGCCCTTGGTCTGGGTGGAGTCACTGGCGGGCGGCGGCGGGCAGTCCTTGCCGTCGTTGGTGCGCCAGTAGTAGACGAAGTCGTCGGCGGTGATCGGAGTGCCGTCGTTCCAGGACGCCTTGGGGTTGATCTTGTAGACGATGGTCTGCGGGCTGGTGCTCGTCTGGGTCGCCGAGGTCACCAGGTCGGTGTTGAGCTTGACGCTGAAGTCCGGCTGCGGGACGAAGACCTGGGGCAGCACCGGGCTCAGCGCTTCGGCGTTCTCGAAGGTGTTGCCGTTGGTGTCCTGCACGTTCCACTGCTGGATGTTCTTCTCGATGACATAGGTGAACGTGCCGCCGGCCTTGGTGTCACCGGAGTTGCAGGTGTCGGCCTTGCCCTGGGTGGAGCAGGAGGCGAGACCCGCCGAGGTTCCCTTGTCGCCGCTGCCGCCACCACCGCCTCCGCTGCTGCAGGCGGCTAGCGCCAGGATGAGCCCGGCGACGAGCGTGAGTCCCCTTGTGGGGGCCGAAAAGTGCGCGCGCATGTCCCTCCTTCGACCGGTGGATGTCCGGCCAGTGCACGGCGGCCAGCGGCCGCGAGGAAGTTGAGCTGCGCACCGACGTTAGAACGCTTGTGTACCTCCTTCACGTTCTTGTTCATACCGGGACGGCGTCAATTCACCCTCGCTTGTCCCTCGGAACCTTCCGCCCCGCGCAAAGTCCCCTACACAAGCCCGGGAAATGCCAAAGTCACCGCCAACCTCGCCAGGACCGCGATGACTTGACAGTTAGTCAGGGACTGTCAACCGATCGGCACGCCGGCCTCCAGGTAGAGCGCGGCACCGCGCTCGCGGGCCCGCAGCGCCCAGCGCAGCCGTTCGTAGCGCACCGGGGGCAGCATCTCGGCGGCCTCCTGTTCGGTGACGAAGCGCCAGCCGCGCAGTTCGGGTCCCGGCAGCACCAGCCGCCCGGCCTCGGCGGAGTCCAGTCGGCCGCCGTCGAAGAGCAGCCGCAGGCCTCCGTAGCGGGGCGCTACGGGCTGTTCCCAGTCGACGACCAGCAGCCGCAGCACCTTCTCCAGCCGTAGCCCGGTCTCCTCCTCGACCTCGCGCACGCCCGCCCGCGCGGGGGCCTCGCCGGGCTCGACGACACCGCCGGGGAACTCCCAGCCGGCCTTGTAGGTGGGGTCGACGAGCAGGACGCGGTCCTGCTCGTCGAAGAGGAGCACCCCGGCCGCGAGGGTCTCGGCGGTGGGCTCCGGGGTCTGCACGATGTCGCAGACGGACGCGGCACCCGTGCCGACGGCCTCGGCGATGTACACGGCCGTCTCGTACGGGGTGAGGGCGCTGGTGTCGACGAGATGGGCGTCGGCGCCGATCCAGGAGGCGAGGGCGGCGCGGTAGGGCTCGATCTGGTCGTACGACCACTGCCGGACGCGCATCTCGCCGTCCGGCAGGTCGGACGGGATCTCCCGCCCGGCTATTCGCTCGCGCAGGATCGTTTCGGCCGGGGTGAGACACAGATGCCGGACGGCGATCCGGCGGGCGGCGAGGCCGCCGAAGATCTCGTCGCGGTACTCCTGGCGCAGCAACGTCATGGGAACCACCAGGGTCCCGCCCAGCTCGGCCAGCATCGCGGCCGCCGTGTCGATCACCAGCCGTCGCCAGATCGGCAGGTCCTGGAAGTCGCCGGCCTCGGCGAGGTGCTTGGCCGGTAGCAGGTGTGTCAGTGCCCCGCCGATGACCTCGGGGTCGAAGAGCGTGCTGTTCGGGATCAGTTCGATCAGTTCACGTGCGGTGGTGCTCTTCCCCGCACCGAACGCGCCGTTGACCCAGACGATCACGGACTCCCCCTCTTCTGTTGGCCCCCTGAGGCTTGCCCGCTCCACACTGCCACGGAAACCAGTTCCCGTTGAGGGCGCGCAGAACGGAGTGCCGGTGCTCCCTCGGCGGAACACCGGCACCGTCGTTCGCGCCTGCCCCGCCGGGCTACTCCTGGCCCAGGAAGTCCTGATCGGTCTGGAAGCTGTCCTCGCCCACGAGGTGGCCGACGTGCTCCAGGGTGTCCGAGATGTGCAGGTCGTCGAGCGGACCGTCGGCGGCGGCGTGGGACGGGGTGATGGCGGCCACGACGAATCCGGTGGCCAGGCTGGCGATGGCGAGCATGCTGCGCTTCTTCATGCCCCGTCCAACTACGCGAGCGGCCAGGGGTCACGGGCGGACCCGCGAGGGGAGCAACCTGGCCGCCCGAGCAGCCGATCTTCTACCCGGTGCTCGACGAGGACCACGCGATCAGGATCGCCCGCGACCGGAGCACGATCGACGTGGTCCACGAATTCCGGTGAGGCCCGGTGCCGTCGTCGTACCAGGACATCGGATGTCCTACCTGGCCATCCCACAGGCAGGTCCCCAGGGAACTCATAGCCTCTCGGGGCCGTCAATCAACACAACCCAACGCGCGTGACGGCATCCCATCCCCAACACGCCCCCCAACCAGGGCAGTACGAGAACTGGAGCAACCTTCACCGCTTCCCTTCCAACACAGCTCAACAGCTCCTACCATAAGCGCGCACCGATGACGCCTCCCTGTCGTCATCCCACCTTTCGCGAGTCGGAGGAGCGTAACGATGCGTCACCCTCACACCCGCACAACCCGCCGAAGAGTGGTCGGAGCACTGACCGCAGCACTGCTGTGTACCGCGGGCCTCGCCGCACCCGCCGCCGCCGGCGGCGGGCCGACCGGCTCGCCCACCCCCGCCGACGGTCTCGCCCTCACCCCGCCGATGGGCTTCAACAACTGGAACTCCACGCACTGCGGTGCGGACTTCGACGAGACCATGGTCGAGGGCATCGCCGACCTCTTCGTGGCGAAGGGCCTCAAGGACGCCGGCTACCGGTACGTCAACCTCGACGACTGCTGGGCCCTGCCGAGCCGCGACGCGGACGGCAAGCTGGTCCCGGACCCGGCACGGTTCCCCCACGGCATCAAGGCGGTCGCCGACTACGTGCACGCCAAGGGCCTCAAGCTCGGCATCTACACCAGCGCGGGCACCAAGACCTGCAACGACGCGGGCTTCCCGGGCGCCCTCGGCCACGAGTACAGCGACGCCCGGCAGTTCGCCGACTGGGGCGTCGACTATCTCAAGTACGACAACTGCAACAACCAGGGCGTGGACGCCAAGCAGCGCTACCTCACCATGCGGGACGCGCTGCGGGCGACCGGGCGGCCCATCGTCTACAGCATCTGCGAATGGGGCGAGAACAAGCCCTGGGAGTGGGCGTCGGATGTCGGCCAGCTGTGGCGCACCACCGGGGACATCAGCGACAGCTGGGGCTCGATGGTCTCGATCCTGAAGCAGAACCTGCCGCTCGCGCCCTACGCGGGCCCCGGGCACTGGAACGACCCGGACATGCTGGAGGTCGGCAACGGCGGCATGACCGACACCGAGTACCGCTCGCACTTCTCGCTGTGGTCGATGATGGCCGCCCCGCTGCTCATCGGCACCGACCTGCGCAAGGCATCCCCGGCGACCTTCGACATCCTGGACAACAAGGAGGTCATCGCCGTCGACCAGGACCCGCTCGGCAAGCAGGGCACGGTGCTCTCCTCCGCCGGCGGACGCTGGGTCGTGGCCAAGGAGTTGAAGGACGGCAGCCGCGCGGTCGCCCTCTTCAACGAGTCCGGCTCCCCCCAGCGCATCGCGACCACCGCCCAGGCGGCCGGACTTCCGAACGCGCCCGCCTACACCCTGCGCGACCTGTGGCGGCACCGGAGCTACAACACCGCGGGCACCATCTCCGCGGTCGTCCCGGCACACGGCACCGTCCTGGTCCGGGTCGCCGCCGACCGGCGCTGGGCGGCCAACCCGCCGGCCGTCGAACTCGGCCTGACCGGCGGCCGGTTCGTCGAGCCGGGCAGCACGGCCGTGCTCACCACCTCCGTCACCGACCTCGGCCGCAGCACCGCCCACAAGGTCTCCGTGACGCTCACCGGCCCCCGGGGCTGGACCGTCACCCCGACCTCGCCGACCAGGACCACGGCACTGCCGACGGGCCGTGCCCTGCGCACCGGCTGGAAGGTGACCGCCCCCGCGGGGACGCCGAAGGGGTCCTACGACCTCGGGCTCAGGGCGAGTTACCGGTCGCCGGCCGGAGTGCGCGCCGAGAGCACCGTGACGATCACGACGACCGTCGCGGACCCGCCGCCCGCCGGAAGCTCCTATCTCAGCGACCTCCCCTGGCTGTCGGCCGACAACGGCTGGGGCCCCGTGGAGCGCGACACCAGCAACGGGGAGACCGCCGCGGGCGACGGGCATCCGATCACCGTCGGCGGTGTGGTGTACGCCAAGGGGCTCGGCACCCATGCTCAGAGCCAGGTCGACTACTACACCGGGAAGGCGTGCGAGAAGGTCACCGCCGAGGTCGGCGTGGACGACGAGGAAGGCGCCGCCGGAAGCGTCTCCTTCGAGGTGTGGGCGGACGGCACGAAGGTCGCCTCGACCGGCGTGCTGACCACGGACATGCCCGCCCAGCCGCTCACCGCCGACGTCACCGGCGCCGAGGTCGTCAGCCTCGTCGTCACCGACGGCGGGAACGGCGTCACCTCCGACCACGGCGACTGGGCGGACGCGCGGATCACCTGCTGACGGCCCGCGGCGACCGCGTCGCACGTTCCCGGCCGGCCGTCCCCGAGCGGCCCGGTCGGCCGGACCTGAACCCCGGCCGACCGGGCCTGAACGTTCCTGCCGAGTACGGCGGCTGTCTCAGACCCCCGCCGTCGTCGCGTCCGTGCCCATCCGCGCCAGCGCGGCCGCCGCGGCGCCCACCAGTCCCGCGTCCGTGCCCATCTGGGCCGGCACGATCGTCAGGCGCTGCACGAAGGAGAGGGTCGCGTAGTCGGTGAGGGCCTTGCGCAGCGGCGTGAAGAGGATGTCCCCCGCCTTGCCCACCCCGCCGCCGATCACCGCGATGTCGATCTCGACCAGGGTCGCGGTGGCCGCGATCCCGGCCGCCAGCGCCTGCGCGGCCCGCTCGAAGGACGCCACCGCGACCGGGTCGCCGGTCCGGGCCGCGTCCGCGACCGCCGCCGCCGAGGTGTCGCCGTCGGGACCCGGCTGCCAGCCGCCCTCCAGCGCGCGCCGGGCGATGTTGGGGCCGCTCGCGATGCGTTCCACGCAGCCGCGCGATCCGCAGGGACAGGGGTCCCCGTCGAGGTCGACGCTGATGTGACCGATGTGGCCCGCGTTGCCGGTCGGTCCGGGGTGCAGTTTCCCGCCGAGCACCAGGCCGCCGCCGACACCCGTCGACACCACCATGCACAGCGCGTTGTCGTGGCCGCGGGCCGCGCCCTGCCAGTGTTCGGCGGCCGTGATGGCGACGCCGTCGCCGATCAGCTCGACCGGCAGCCCGCCGGACGCCGCGCGGACCCGCTCGACGAGCGGGAAGTCCCGCCAGCCCGGCACGTTGACCGGACTCACGGTGCCGGCGGAGGCGTCCACCGGACCCGCGCTGCCGATCCCGAGCGAGCCGGCCCTTCCCCACAGGGGTGAACCGGCGAGTTCGCCGACCACCTCCTCGACGGCCCCCATGACCGTCTCGCCGTCCTGCTGGGCGGGCGTCGCGCGCTGGGCGCGCGCCTGGATCCGTCCGTGACCGTCCACCAGAGCGCCGGCGATCTTGGTGCCGCCGATGTCGAGGGCCGCCACGAGGTCGGTGTGCATCAGAGTCAGATCTCCCCGTCAACCATGAGTAACCGAGTGAAAGGCAGCCGTCCAGCGGTGGGGGCGCGGGCCGGAGATTGCGGTGGACAGTCTCCCTCGCATCTGACAACGTTGTCCAGGCTCTATGCTCGACGCCACATCCTCATACAAACCCATGGACCTGTGCATCCCCCGTGGACAACAGGAATCCCACCGTGGACGACAGGACAGGACGCCGCATCGTGCCCGAGACCTCCCGCCGCGCAGACCGCCTTCCCGGCTCCCGTTACGGGACCCGGCCGACGATGAAGGACGTGGCTGCGCGCGCCGGTGTAGGCCTGAAGACGGTGTCCCGGGTGGTCAACGGCGAGCCCGGGGTGACCCCGGACACCGAGCGGCGGGTCCAGGAGGCGATCGACGCGCTCGGCTTCCGCCGCAACGACAGCGCACGGGTGCTGCGCAAGGGCCGTACCGCGAGCATCGGTCTGGTCCTGGAGGACCTCGCCGACCCGTTCTACGGCCCGCTCAGCCGTGCCGTCGAGGAGGTGGCCCGGGCCCATGGCGCGCTGCTGATCAACGGATCCAGCGCCGAGGACCCGGACCGGGAGCAGGAGTTGGCGCTCGCGCTGTGCGCGCGGCGGGTGGACGGGCTGGTGGTGATCCCGGCCGGGGACGACCACCGTTATCTGGAGCCGGAGATCAGAGCGGGCGTGGCCACGGTGTTCGTGGACCGCCCGGCCGGGAAGATCGACGCCGACGTGGTGCTGTCCGACAACTACGGCGGGGCCCGCGACGGCGTCGCCCATCTGATCGCGCACGGCCACCACCGGATCGGCTTCATCGGCGACATGCCCGGCATCCACACGGCGGCCGAGCGGTTGCGGGGCTACCGGGCCGCGATGGAGGACGCCGGGATATCCGTCGAGCCGGCGTGGACCTCCCTCGGCATGACGGACCCGGAGCGGGTGCGCCGGGCCGCCGAGGAGATGCTGTCCGGGCCGGCGCCGGTGACCGCGATCTTCACCGGAAACAACCGGGTGACCGTCACCGTGATCCGGGTCCTCGCCGAACAGCCCCGCCCGGTCGCGCTCGTCGGGTTCGACGACATCGAGCTGGCCGATCTCCTGCATCCGGGCCTCACGGTCGTCGCCCAGGACGCGGCCCTGCTCGGCCGTACAGCCGCCGAGCGGCTCTTCCGCCAGCTGGACGGCGTTCTCCTGGCGCCGGAGCGCATCGAGCTGCCGACCCGGCTGGTCACCCGCGGCTCGGGCGAGCTGCCGCCCTCGGAGTGAGCGGCGCGTGAGCGGCCGTACACTCGCGGAGCTGGGCCTCGACCTGGCACCGCGCGACCACCCGCTGACCTACCCCGGCTCCTGGCCCGCCGACTCCGGACTCCTCGACGGCGACCGGCTGTTGCCGCTGGACCGGCTGGTGCACGACGACGGACGGGTACCGGTGCTCGCGGTCGGCTCCAACGCCTCCCCCGCCCAACTCCAGCACAAGATGGCCGAGTCCGGGGTGACCGGGCCGATCCCCATGGTGCGCACCCGGGTGACCGGCCTCGACGTGGGCGTCTCCGCGCATGTCAGCCGGCTCGGCTATGTCTCGGCGTCCCCGCTCCGATCCGCCACGACGGTACGGGAGTTGTTCGTCGTCTGGCTGGACGGACCGCAACTGGAGGTGATCGACGCGAGCGAGGGCGTGCCGCTGCCGGGCGGCAACTTCGGCCGGGCCTGGCTGCCCGCCCCGCACGTGCGCGTCGCCCTCGCGGACGGCACCACGCTCCCCGGCGTCCACGCCTACGTCAACCGGCACGGTGTCCTGCACGACGGCACCGGCACACCTCGCCGCCACCCCGGCGAGCGCACCCTCCTCACCGAACTCCTCGAAGAATCAGCGGCGTTGAGGGAGCTGTTCGGTGTCACGCCCGAGGAGTTCTGCACGCGTGCGCGGGCCGACTCCGAACTGTGCCGCCGGGGCACCCGGTTGTTCGCCGAACGGAACTGGGCGGTCGCGTCGGGCCTGGAGCGGTACCTGCGCGTTCAGCAGACGGGAAGACCGGGGACCGGCTCGTCGTGGGCGCCGCCCTCGGTGTAGACGCCGCTGATGTACACGCCGGTGTCGCCTTTGTCGTCGTCGGTCCCGGCCCACCAGACGTCCGCCCCCAGACGTCGGTCCGCCTGCCGCGGGGCGCCCGGCGGCCCGGATCTCCCGAACCCGGACACGCCGGCCGCTACTTGCCCCGGGCCGTCAGGTCGCCGCGTCGAGGTGCCGCGAAGCCCTCCAGGTCGGCTCGGGTCAGACCGGCCAGCCGGGCCACCTCGGCGATGTCCAGGGCGCCGCAGTCCAGTCCGCGCAGCAGGTAGCCGCTGAGAGCCTTGGCGGTGGCCGGCTCGTCCATGACGTCACCGCCGGTGCGGTTGGCGTACCGCGCGAGCCGGGCGGCGGCCTGTTCGAAACCCTCGCGGTAGAAGGCGAACACGGCCGCGTACCGGGTCGGGATGTGGCCGGGGTGCATGTCCCAGCCCTGGTAGTAGGCGCGGGCCAGGGCGCGCCGGGTGAGCCCATAGTGCAGCCGCCAGGCGTCGTGCACCTTCGCGGTGGGGCCGACCGGCAGCACGTTGGTGGAACCGTCCGACACGCGTACGCCGGTACCGGCGGCCGCGACCTGCATGACCGCCTTGGCGTGGTCGGCGGCCGGGTGGTCGCTGGCCTGGTAGGCGGCGGAGACGCCGAGGCAGGCACTGTAGTCGAAGGTGCCGTAGTGCAGTCCGGTGGCGCGGCCCTCGGCAGCCTGGATCATCCGGGCGACGGTGGCGGTGCCGTCGGTGGCGAGGATGGACTGGCTGGTCTCGATCTGGATCTCGAAGCCGATCCGGCCCGCCTCCACACCGTGCGCCTTCTCGAAGGCCTCCAGGAGCCGGACCATCGCGGTGACCTGCTCGGGGTAGGTCACCTTGGGCAGGGTCAGCACCAGGCCCTCGGGCAGCCCGCCGGCCGCCATCAGCCCGGTGAGGAAGATGTCGAGGGTGCGGATGCCCCGGTCGCGCACCGCGGCCTCCATGCACTTCATCCGGATGCCCATGTACGGCGCCGCCGTCCCCTCGGCATACGCCTGGGCGATCAGCCGCGCCGCCCGGGCCGCCGTCTCGTCCTCCTCGGCGTCGGGGCGGGGGCCGTAGCCGTCCTCGAAGTCGACGCGCAGGTCTTCGATCGGCTCTCGCTCCAGTTTGGCGCGGACCCGGGAGTGGACGGGCTCGGCGAGTTCCTCGGACAGGCCGAGGACGGCGGCGAAGGCGGCGGCGTCGGGGGCGTGTTCGTCGAGGGCGGCCAGCGCCCGGTCGCCCCAGGAGCGGATGGTGTCCGCGGCGAAGGCGTCACCGGGGACGTACACGGTGTGGACGGGCTGGCGGGTGCCGGGGTCGCCCGGGTAACGACGCTCCAGTTCGGCGTCGACCGGCGCGAGGGAGGCGCTGATCTCCTCGCTGACGGCGCCCGCGAGACTCGTCGCCACCTTCTGCTGCTGGCCCTGGCCCATCCCACACCCTCCTGTTTTCCACTGTACGGAATCAACAATCCGTTGAATGAAGTTATCCGGGCGCCTTCGGGATGGTCAACACCATGTCCACCGTGCGACACGCCCCCATCTGGGCATGTTCACGCTCGACTCACACCTGGGTAGCACACTCTCTGCGCAGGACTCGCCTTACGCACGCCGCGTCCGGCCGTCGCCACCGAAGGAGCACCCGTGCCGAAGCAGCGCCGAGTCACCCGCCGCCTGGGTCTGAAGGTCCTGTTGGCCGCGGCGGTCACCGTGCCCCTCGCCAGTACCGCGGTCTCCGCGTCGTCCGCCTCCTCCAGGCCGTCCGCCACCCTGCGGTCCGGGCGGGCGACCCCTTCGGCTCCGCCACGGCCCGCGCCCCGGCTCGACGTCATGACCTTCAACCTGCGGTACGCGAGCACCGCCGAGCCCAACAGCTGGGCCGACCGCCGCCCCGTGATGAGCGAACTGCTGCACCGCGCGCACCCCCAGGTCATCGGCACCCAGGAAGGCCTCTACCAGCAACTGCGCGACATCGACGCCGACCTGGGACCGCACTACGACTGGATCGGCACCGGCCGCGAGGGCGGCAGCCGGGACGAGTCCACGGCGATCTACTACGACATCCGGCGCCTGGCCCCCGTGGAGCACTACACCTTCTGGCTCTCCGACACCCCGGAGGTCATCCGCTCCAACACCTGGAACGCCGCCTTCCCCCGCATCGTCACCTGGGTCCGCTTCCGCGATCTCGCCGACGACGACCGAGAGTTCTACGTCGCCAACACCCACTTCGACCAGAAGAGCCAGTACGCCCGCGAGCGCAGCGCGACCCTGCTCACCCAGCGGATCGCGGAGTTCGACCCCGCGCTGCCGGTCGTGGTGACCGGCGACTTCAACGCCGCCGCGCACAAGAACCCGGCCTACGACACCCTGGTGGACTCCGGGCTCGTGGACGCCTGGGACGCGGCACAGCGGCGGGGCACCCTGTACGGCACCTTCCACGGCTACCACCGGCTGAAGCAGGACGGCGACCGTATCGACTGGATCCTGACCTCGCCGGGTGTGACCACGCACCAGGCGACGATCGACACCTTCTCGATGCACGGCCAGTTCCCGAGCGACCATCTGCCCGTGCAGGCCTCGCTGAGCCTGCGCTGACACCACGAGGCCCCCGTGACCGGTGTCGGTCACGGGGGCCTCGGACAGCCTGGCGGTGATCAGCCCTTGCGGGTGTTGATCTCCTCGGTCAGCTGCGGGACGACGTCGAAGAGGTCGCCGACCACGCCGAAGTCGACCAGTTCGAAGATCGGGGCCTCGGCGTCCTTGTTGACCGCCACGATCGTCTTGGAGGTCTGCATGCCGGCGCGGTGCTGGATGGCGCCGGAGATGCCGTTGGCGATGTACAGCTGCGGGGACACGGACTTGCCGGTCTGGCCGACCTGGTTGGTGTGCGGGTACCAGCCGGCGTCGACGGCGGCACGCGAGGCGCCCACGGCCGCGCCGAGGGAGTCGGCGAGGGCCTCGATGACCGCGAAGTTCTCGGCGCCGTTGACGCCACGGCCGCCGGAGACCACGATCGCGGCCTCGGTCAGCTCCGGACGCCCGGTCGACTCACGCGGGGTCCGGCCGGTCACCTTGGTGCCGGTGGCCTTGTCGGAGAAGGTCACCGCGAGGGCCTCGACGCTTCCGGCGGCCGGGGCGGCCTCCACGGCGGCGCTGTTGGGCTTGACCGTGATGACCGGAGCGCCCTTGGTGATACGGGACTTGGTGGTGAACGAGGCGGCGAACACCGACTGGGTGGCCACCGGGCCCTCGTCGCCGGCTTCCAGGTCGACGGCGTCGGTGATGATGCCCGAGCCGATCCGCAGCGCCAGACGCGCCGCGATCTCCTTGCCCTCCGCGGAGGACGGCACCAGCACGGCGGCCGGCGAAACCTGCTCCACAGCGGCCTGCAGCGCGTCCACCTTCGGCACGACCAGGTAGTCGGCGTACTCGGCGGCGTCGTGGGTCAGGACACGGGTCGCGCCGTGCTCGGCCAGCACCGCGGCGGTCTCGGCGGCACCGTTGCCCAGCGCGACGGCGACGGGCTCGCCGATCCGGCGGGCCAGGGTCAGAAGCTCCAGGGTGGGCTTGCGGACTGCACCGTCCACGTGGTCGACGTAGACGAGGACTTCAGCCATGGGAATGCTCTCCTGCTTGCGAAAGTTGAGGGGCGGCGGTCAGCGACAGCGGAACTCAGATGAACTTCTGGCCCGCGAGGAACTCGGCGAGCTGCTTGCCGCCCTCGCCCTCGTCCTTGACGATCGTGCCGGCCGTGCGGGCCGGACGCGCGGTCGCGGTCTCCACCGCGCTCCAGGCACCCTCCAGACCGACCTCCTCGGCCTCGATGTCCAGGTCGGACAGATCCCAGGACTGAACCGGCTTCTTCTTCGCGGCCATGATGCCCTTGAAGGACGGGTAACGCGCCTCACCCGACTGGTCGGTCACCGACACGACCGCCGGCAGCGAAGCCTCCAGCTGCTCGGAAGCCGCGTCCCCGTCACGGCGGCCCTTCACAGTGCCGTCCTCGACCGTGACCTCGGAGAGCAGGGTGACCTGCGGGACACCCAGCCGCTCGGCCAGCAGGGCCGGGACCACACCGGCGGTACCGTCCGTGGACGCCATACCGGAGACCACCAGGTCGAAGCCGGCCTTCTCGATCGCCTTGGCCAGCACCAGCGAGGTACCGATCACGTCGCTGCCGTGCAGGTCGTCGTCCTCGACGTGGATCGCCTTGTCCGCACCCATCGACAACGCCTTGCGCAGCGCGTCCTTCGCGTCCTCCGGGCCCACCGTCAGGACCGTGACCTCGACGTCGTCGTCGGAGTTCTCGGCGATCTGCAGCGCCTGCTCCACCGCGTACTCGTCCAGCTCGGAGAGCAGACCATCCACGTCGTCACGGTCGACGGTCAGGTCATCGGCGAAGTGCCGGTCGCCAGTGGCGTCGGGCACGTACTTCACAGTGACAACGATCCTCAGGCTCACGCCGGCTCTCCTACTGCATCGTCTTTTCTGGCCTGCCTCTTGAAGGCAGCATAGGCGCCTCAAGCGGCTCATCCCGGTCGGGGCGGCCGCGCGCTCCGAACGAAATATTACTCGTCAGTACACCCAGTTCGTGCCCGCTAAGCAAGCGCTTTGAACTGTGACGTTCGCAACGCAGCGTAACCGGGATTCGACGCCTTCGCAGAACGAGGGGCGCGTGATCAATCACGCAATCCGTTGAAACCGCCCTGGTGATACAGGAGCGGTCGGCCGGCGCGGGAGGGATCTCCGACGACCACCTCGGCCAGCACGATGCGATGGTCGCCGGCCGGTACCCGCGCGACGACCCGGCACACCAGCCAGACCAGCACGTCGTCGAGGACCGGAACCCCCGCATGGCCCTCGCGCCAACTGGTGGGCGCCCCGAACCGGTCGGCGCCGCTGCGCGCGAAGGTGGCCGCGAGCTCGGCCTGGTGCTCGCCGAGGATATGGACGCCGATGTGCTCGGCGGTGGATATCGCGGGCCAGCTGGAGGCGCCCGTGCCGACGCCGAAGGAGAGCATCGGCGGTTCGGCGGAGACGGAGGTGAGGGAGGTGGCGGTGAAGCCGACCGGGCCGCCGGCGCCGCGCGCGGTGATCACCGCGACTCCGGCGGCGTGCCGCCGGAAGGCGGAGCGGAGCAGGTCGGGAGAGGCGAGCCGGGAGGTGCCGAGGTCGGGCGTGGCCGTCATGGAGTCTTCCTTCTGAGGGAGGCGGCGTTCGGGTCCGGGGTCGTTCAGCGACCCGGACAGCGCGCGCTCGCGGTGCGGGCCAGGTCGACGTGGACCCGCCCGAAAAGAAGGAGTTCATGGGACATGCGGTCAGGCTGACGATAGGTGGTACGCCCAGTCAAGTACGTTCCGCGATATGGGAGCTGCCTCTCCGTCATCGGCACGACCGTCAGACCGCCTCTCCCAGCGCGGCGATGACGTCCGCCTTCCGGGGCTGTCCGGTGGCCCGGCGCACCACCCGGCCGTCCGCGTCGAGCACCAGCACGGTGGGCGTCTTGAGGATCTCCAGTTCGCGCACCAGGTCCAGGCGGGCCTCGGCGTCGATCTCCACGTGGGTGACCCCGGGGACCATCTCGGCGACCTCGCCGAGCACCCGCCGGGTGGCCCGGCAGGGGGCGCAGAAGGCGCTGGAGAACTGCACCAGTGTTGCCCGTCCGCCCAGTTCGCCGCCGAGTTCGGCCGCTCCGAGCCGCTTGCCGTCGTCCCGCCCGCGCACTCTCACCCTCCCGCTCCGCCGCCTGTGCAGCACTCCGTAGACGCTCGCCGCCGCGAGCACCGCCACGCACACCATCAGTCCGGTCGTCACGCGCACCAGCTTTCACGACGCCGCCCGCCCTTTCGACCAGCGTTCACGAGACTGCAAAGATTCCCGGCTCCCCTGACGGGCTTCGGGGCGGAATCCTTGGTTCATGGACATCGACGCTCGTGGACCGCGTTTCGCGGCCGCCGTGACGACGGTCGTACTGGCCGCCGCACTGATCACCCGGAACCCCTGGATCCTCGCCTGGCAGACGCTGGTGTTCGCGCTCGGCGCGGCCGCGGGCGTGAGCCGTTCGCCGTACGGCTGGGCGTTCCGGACGGCCGTACGCCCCCGGCTCGCTCCCCCTACGGAGTTCGAACCACCCGAACCCCCGCGTTTCGCACAGGCGGTGGGACTGGTGTTCGCGGGACTCGGCCTGGTCGGCTTCGCGCTGGGCCCCGGCTGGCTGGGTCTCGCGGCGACCGGGATGGCGCTCGCCGCGGCCTTCCTGAACGCGGCGTTCGGGTACTGCCTGGGGTGCGAGATGTTCCTGCTCATCCGCCGAGTAGGGGTACGCGCGGAGTAAAGGCGGGTTAAAAATACGAGGTGGATCATAGGCCGACGTGACGAGGATCTCGCCACTCCGGGGCACCAGGGCTGGCTCCCCGTCCGTTCTTCGGGCACGATCTGCGATACGCCGTAAACCTACGGCTCCGTAACTTTCCCGCCGGGATCCCCTTTCCCAGGCAGAGCAGAAAGGGTCCGCCCCGCCCATGGCCGAGCTGGTCTACCGTCCCGTCATCGGTTTCGCCAAGACGCTGTTCAAGGTCTGGGACCTCAAGATCGACTGCCAGGGTTCCGAGAACATCCCGCGCTCGGGCGGCGCCGTGCTGGTGAGCAATCACATCAGCTATCTGGACTTCGTCTTCGACGGTCTGGCCGCTCTCCCGCAGAAGCGCCTGGTGCGTTTCATGGCGAAGGAGTCGGTCTTCCGGCACCGGATCTCCGGTCCGCTGATGCGCGGGATGAAGCACATCCCGGTGGACCGCAAGCAGGGCGAGACGGCGTACCAGCACGCGCTGGACTCGCTCAAGTCCGGTGAGATCGTGGGGGTCTTCCCGGAGGCCACGATCTCCCAGTCATTCACGCTGAAGAGCTTCAAGTCGGGTGCGGCGCGCCTCGCCCAGGAGGCCGGCGTCCCGCTGATCCCGATGGCACTGTGGGGCACGCAGCGGCTGTGGACCAAGGGCCAGCCGCGCAACTTCAAGCGCGACCACCTCCCCGTCACCATCCGGGTGGGCGAGCCGGTCGAGGCCCCGCGCGACCAGTACGCGGGCGCCATCACCCGCCGCCTGCGCGGCCACGTCCAGGACCTGCTGGACGCGGCCCAGCGCGCCTACCCGGCCCGCCCGAAGGACACGTCCGACACCTGGTGGCTCCCGACCCACCTGGGGGGTACGGCGCCCACGCAGGAGCAGTTGAAGGCGGCCGAGGCGGTCTGAGTCTCAGCCCGCCGACTCGGGCGCCCGCACCTCGACACGCGCACCCGGGCTGAACTTCTCCAGCAGCTCGGTGAGTTCCGCCCCCGCCGACTCGACGTCGGCGACCGGCATCGGGGCGAGACTCTCCAGGAGGAAGAGGGCCGAGGTGGTCTGCTCGGTCAGGCGGGTGCGGGGGCCCTGGCGCCAGTTCCAGCGGCGGCAGGTGACGCCCGCTTCGTCACACCACACGACCTCGCCGGCGTCCGGGTGCTCGACGGCCTCCTCACCGCCCGCGACCGTCACGAAGTCCTCCCCGCCCGTGGCGCGCACGAGGCGCATACCGCCCTGGATGAGGTCGACGTCCTCGCCGCCGACGGGGATCAGGTGGGCGACGCTGATGGCGTTGTAGAGGTCCACGAGCAGGTTGATGCGGGGCAGACCGCCGTCCGCGAGGGCCCGCTTGGCCAGCGCCTCGGCGGAGTTCCGGGTCCGGGACGGCTTGGAGCCGAACGCCGTGTAGGCCGCGCGCCAGGCCACCATGTGCGGATCCTCGTGCGGGGCGCGTCCGTCCAGGCGTGTCGCGAGCCGCCGGGCCGCGTCGTCGAGGAGAGCCGAACTCGCCTCGGTGCTGGGCCCGTTGACCAGGCCGTGGGCCTCGATCGCGAGATGCGTGAAACCGGGCGCGATCGCGCGCACCTCGTCGGACACGGTGAGCGTGAGAGTCATCTGCCTTGCCTCAGAGTGCGGTGGGGAGCGTCTTCCACAGGTACGGACGGTCGGGCGCCGCTTTCAACGCGCCGAGGACGGCCGGGTGGGGTTCAGCGTACAGGACCGGATAGTCCATCTCACTGGACTCCGGATCAGGGATCCAGGCCAGCCGCTCGCCGTCCAGGGAGAACCGCGCGTCGACGCCGGGCTTGTTGCCCCGCGGGTCCTGCCGGTGCCAGCCACCGTTGAAGCGGACGGCGACCAGTCCGTGCACGACGTGGCCGGCACCGTCGTCCGCCAGCCGCTGGTAGCACAGGGCCGTGGGGATGTCCTCGGCGCGCAGCAGGGCGGCGAGGGCGTGGGCCTTGGCGTAGCAGATGCCGGTGCGCCGCTCCAGCACGTCCGACGCACGCCAGGTGACACGAAGATCACCGGAGTCGACGGAGTGCGGGATGGCGTCCCGTACGAACTCGTACGCGGCCTGTGCATAGGCATACGAGTCCCCGACATCCGACGCCAGCCGGGCCACCGTCTCCCGGACCAGCGGATGGTGATGGTCGATGACCTCGTCGGCGGCCAAGTATGCGGACAGGTCGGCGGTGTTCTGGATCAGCTCCATGGTCGCAGAGCATAGAAATGCGGCCACCCGAGCGTCAATTACTTTTCAGGTGACCGCATATCTATGCATTACCTCCCGGTCAGCGCGCCATCTCCTCCTTGAGCGCCGCCACGAACGCGTCCACGTCCTCCTCGGTCGTGTCGAAGGCGCACATCCAGCGCACGTCTCCGGCGGCCTCGTCCCAGAAGTAGAACCGGAAGCGCTTCTGGAGGCGCAGGCTGACGTCGTGCGGGAGCCGGGCGAAGACCCCGTTGGCCTGCACCGGGTGGAGGATCTCCACACCGTGCACGGCGCGGACGCCCTCGGCGAGCCGCTGGGCCATCTCGTTGGCGTGCCGGGCGTTGCGCAGCCACAGGTCCTTGGCGAGCAGCGCCTCCAACTGCACCGACACGAAGCGCATCTTCGAGGCGAGCTGCATGGACAGCTTGCGCAGGTGCTTCATGTGGCTGACGGCGTCCTGATTGATCACCACGACCGCCTCGCCGAACACGGCGCCGTTCTTGGTGCCGCCCAGGGAGAGGATGTCGACGCCGACGGCATTGGTGAACGTGCGCATCGGGACGTCCAGGGAGGCCGCCGCGTTGGCTATCCGGGAGCCGTCCAGGTGCACCTTCATCCCGTGCGCGTGGGCGTGCTCGCAGATCGCGCGGATCTCGTCCGGCGTGTAGAGGGTGCCCAGCTCGGTGCTCTGGGTGATCGAGACGACCTGCGGCATCGCGCGGTGCTCGTCCTCCCAGCCGTACGCCTGCCGGTCGATGAGCTCCGGCGTGAGCTTGCCGTCGGGCGTGGGCACGGTGAGCAGCTTGAGGCCGCCCATGCGCTCGGGGGCGCCGCCCTCGTCGACGTTGATGTGCGCGCTCTCGGCGCAGATCACCGCGCCCCAGCGGTCGGTGACCGCCTGGAGCGCGACGACGTTCGCACCGGTGCCGTTGAAGACCGGGAAGGCCTCCGCGGACGCGCCGAAGTGGCCGCGGACGATCCGCTGGAGGTTCTCGGTGTACTCGTCCTCGCCGTAGGCCACCTGGTGGCCGCCGTTGGCGAGAGCCAGGGCGGCGAGAACCTCGGGGTGGGCTCCGGCGTAGTTGTCACTGGCGAAACCGCGGACCTCCGGGTCGTGGTGGCGACGCGCGTCGGTCTTCGGAGGGTTCACGGCTGCTCGGTCAGCCACAGACGGTTTCCGTTCACTTCGGAGGCGGGCCTGCCCCAGACGCCCTCGACGGCCTCGGCGAGGTCCGTGACGTCCGTGAAGCCCGCGAACTTCGCGTTGGGCCGCTCGGCGCGCATCGCGTCGTGCACCAACGCCTTCACCACCAGGATGGCAGCAGCGGAGGCCGGGCCCGCCTCGCCCCCGGCCTTGCGGAAGCCGTCGGCCATGGCGAGCGTCCAGGCCTCGGCGGCGGCCTTGGCGGCGGAGTACGCGGCGTTCCCCGCGGTGGGCTTGGACGCACCGGCGGCACTGATCAGCACGTACCGCCCGCGGTCGCTGCGCTGCAGGCCGTCGTAGAAGGCCAGGGAGGTGTGCTGGACCGTGCGGATCAGCAGCTTCTCCAGCAGGTCCCAGTCGGCCAGGTCGGTCTCGGCGAAGTTCGCGCTGCCGCGCCAGCCGCCGACCAGGTGGACCAGGCCGTCGACACGGCCGTGGTCCTTCTCGATCCGGTCGGCCCACGCCCGGGTCGAGTCCAGGTTGAGCAGGTCGACCGTCTCACCGGTGACCACGGCACCGCCGCCCGCGTAGCGGGCCGCGTCCACGGCCTCGGCCAGGCGCTCGGGATTGTTGTCGGCGCCGACGACGGTCGCGCCCGCACCCGCCAGCCTGACCAGGGTCGCGTGCCCGGCGGGTCCGCCCGCACCGGCCACCGCGATCACCGCACCACTGAGAGACCCGTTGCCCACCATGTGCTTCCCCTCTTGAGCCGTGTTCCGGAGTCGGTCGCTCACGCGGCGACCGGCTCGGCGCTGTCCGCCGTGATGCCCTTGGTCTCGGCGATCACGTTCTTCAGTTTCTTGGACAGGGCCTCGTAGAACATGCTCAGCGGAAACTCGTCCGGAAGCACGTCGTCCACGAGCTTGCGCGGCGGCAGTGCCAGGTCGAGGGCGTCCGGGCCCTTGGCCCACTTGGAACCGGGGTGCGGGGCGAGGTAGGTGGCGACCAGTTCGTAGCCGGCGAACCAGTGGACGAGCTTCGGACGGTCGATGCCGTCCTTGTACAGCTTCTCGATCTCGCCGCACAGCTGGTTGGTGACCTGCGGGGCGCGCTCCCAGTCGATGGTGAGCTTGTTGTCGGTCCAGCGGACCACGTCGTGCTTGTGCAGGTACGCGAAGAGCAGCTGGCCGCCGAGCCCGTCGTAGTTGCGGACGCGGTCGCCGGTGACCGGGAAGCGGAACATCCGGTCGAAGAGCACCGCGTACTGCACGTCACGGGCCTGCGGGACGCCGTCGGCCGCCAGCTTCACGGCCTCCTTGAAGGCGGTGAGGTCGCAGCGCAGCTCCTCCAGGCCGTACATCCAGAACGGCTGGCGCTGCTTGATCATGAACGGGTCGAACGGCAGGTCGCCGTGGCTGTGGGTGCGGTCGTGGACCATGTCCCACAGCACGAAGGCCTCCTCGCAGCGCTTCTGGTCGTGGACCATGGCGGCGACGTCCTCGGGGAGTTCCAGGCCGAGGAGGTCGACGGCCGCGTCGGTGACCCGGCGGAAGCGGGCGGCCTCGCGGTCGCAGAAGATGCCGCCCCAGGAGAATCGTTCCGGCGCCTGGCGCACGGCGATGGTCTCGGGGAAGAGGACGGCCGAGTTGGTGTCGTAGCCGGCCGTGAAGTCCTCGAAGGTGATGCCGCAGAACAGCGGGTTGTCGTACCGGGTGCGCTCCAGCTCGGCCAGCCAGTCGGGCCAGACCATGCGCAGCACGACCGCCTCCAGGTTGCGGTCCGGGTTGCCGTTCTGGGTGTACATCGGGAAGACGACCAGGTGCTGCAGGCCGTGCGTGCGGCCCGCGGCCGGCTGGAAGGCCAGCAGCGAGTCGAGGAAGTCGGGCACCTGGAAGCCGCCGACGGCCCATCGCCGCAGGTCGGTCACCAGGGCGCGGTGGTACTCCGCGTCGTGCGGGAGCAGCGGGGACAGCTCCTCGACGGCGGCGATCACCGTGTCGACGGCACGCTCCGCGTCGGCGCGGCCGGGGGCGTCCTCGGCGTCGAAGTCGATGGACCCGTCCTTGGCCTGCCATGGCCGGATCCGCTCCACGCCATCCTTGAGCACGGGCCACGCCGGGTGCTCGACCACCCTGGTCACGGGAGGAACCCGCTCCTCCGAACCCACCTGCACAAGAATTTCCGTCATGACCCATCCTCCACGGGAGCACCTCGCGTTAGGACACCGTATGCATACGTGCTTTCTCCCAGCAAGGGGCACCTCGGGAAATTATCCTGCGCCACTCCATCCTCACCGCGCTTTTTCCTGTCCGAAACCGTGAAGGCGCTCACATTCACTGCGCCCGATGACGGGGTGTCAGCTCCCGGGCGCCGCATGGATCCGGCCGGTCAATACACGGCGGGACGCGCCCACCCCCGGGTGACCGCCGACAGGGGCACGAGCCAGGCACCACGCGCCCCGCGCACCAATCCCCCGTGTACGCACGGGTTCATCGCGACGGGCGGCCATTAGGCTGCGCCCAGCCGCGTGGACAGCGACGTCCCGTCGTACGGTCCGCGCGCGCATCCCCCGCCGCCGTCGACGGAAGCGAGTTGAATCTTGAACTTCCTTACCATCGGTCACCGCGGAGTCATGGGCGTCGAGCCCGAGAACACCCTCCGTTCCTTCGTCGCCGCCCAGCAGGCCGGCCTCGACCTGATCGAACTCGATCTGCACCTCAGCAAGGACGGCGCCCTGGTCGTCATGCACGACGCGGAGGTCGACCGCACGACCGACGGCACCGGCCCGATCGCCGAGAAGACCCTGGAGGAACTGCGCACCCTGGACGCGGGCCGCGGTGAGCGAGTGCCGGTGTTCGAGGAGGTCCTGGACGCGGTACGGACACCGTTGCAGGCCGAGATCAAGGACGTGGCGGCGGCCCGCGCGCTGGCCGAGCTGATGCAGCGGCGGGATCTGGTGTCCCGGGTGGAGGTGTCGTCTTTCCACGACGAGGCCGTCGCCGAGATCGGCCGGCTGGTGCCGGGCGTGCGCACCGCGCTGATCGCCAGCCGCTACGGCCCCGACGTGGTGGAGCGGGCCCGGGAGGCGGGGGCGGCGACCCTCTGCCTCAACATCCGGCGGCTCACCCTGGAAGTCGTCGAACACGCCCGCAAGGCGGACCTCAGGGTGATCGGCTGGGTGGTGAACACCCAGGACGACCTGCGGCTGGTGCGCGCCCTCCAGCTGGACGGCGCGACGACCGACTATCCGGAGATCAAACGCACCGCCCGCTTCACCGCGTGAACCGTCACACCAGGGGCTTGACCAGCAGCTCGAACTGCAGGTCGGTGCGCTGTGGGATACCGAAGCGCTCGTCGCCGTACGGGAACGGCGTCATCTCTCCCGTACGGCGGTAGCCGCGCCGCTCGTACCAGGCGATCAGGTCGTCGCGCACGGAGATCACGGTCATGTGCATCTCCGTGGCGCCCCAGTCCTGCCGGGCCCGGCGCTCCGCCTCGGCGATGACGACCTTGCCGAGGCCGGCACCCTGGAGGGCGGGGCTGACCGCGAACATGCCGAAGTAGGCGTGGGTGCCGCGGTGTTCCAGCTGGCAGCAGGCGACGACCCGGCCGTCCCGCTCGACCGTGAGCAGCTTGCCGTCCGACGCCTTGATGACCTCGAGGACACCCTCCGGGTCGGTCCGCTGTCCCTCCAGGATGTCCGCCTCGGTGGTCCAGCCGGCCCGGCTGGCGTCGCCCCGGTACGCCGACTCGATCAGCGCGACCAGCACGTCCACGTCGGTGTCGGTGGCGTCGCGGAAGGTCAGTCCGGCGGCGGCGTTCTCCATGGGCGGTCTCTCCGATCTCGGGCAGGCTGAGCCGGCCATGAGCCTAACGCCGCCGCTCGGCGGCCGGCGGTCCGGTCGTCCCGGAGGCGGCTCCCGGATGCGGGGTGCAGGCATCGGCCGGCATTACGCTCCGGTCGCATGGTGCATGTACTGAGCAGTCGGACCCTCGTCCACCCCACCGACCCGGAGCGCTCCCGGGCCTTCTACGGCGAGCAGCTCGGCCTTCCCGTCTACCGCGAGTTCGGCACGGGCCCCGAGCGGGGCACGGTGTACTTCCTGGGCGGCGGCTTCCTGGAGGTCTCCGGGCGCGCGGACGCCCCCGCCTCCCCCGCCGTGCAGCTGTGGCTGCAGGTCGCGGACGCCGCCGCGGCACACGAGGAACTGGTGGCCAAGGGCGTCGGGATCGTACGTCCGCCGGTGAAGGAGCCGTGGGGCCTGGTCGAGCTGTGGATCGCGGATCCGGACGGCATCAGGATCGTGCTGGTGGAGGTGCCGGCCGACCATCCGATGCGGTACCGCCCGGGGATCTGACGATGCGCTGGTGTCCGATGGCCGCTGTCAGTGGCGGGGTCTAGCGTTCGGAGAAGAGATCCCCCCTGGACGACCCCTGACCCCTGGAGGAGTGGCCATGGAGTTCGACAAGCCGGTGCCGGGCGGCCCCTGCTGGACGGAGCTGGGGACCGACGACCTGGAGGGCGCCAAGCGGTTCTACGCGGAGCTGTTCGGCTGGCGTCCGGAGACGGACCCCCGGCAGGAGGCCGGCGGCTACACCGTGGCGCATCTGGGGGACGCGGCGGTCGCGGCCATCAGCCCGCTGTACCAGGAGTCCCAACCGGTCGCGTGGAACGTGTCGTTCGCGGTGACCGAGGCGGACGCGACCGCGCGGCTGGTGGAGGAGGCCGGCGGCACGGTGGTGGTCGGACCGACGGACATCTTCGACGTGGGCCGCTTCGCGGTCGCCCTCGACCCCACCGGCGCGGCCTTCCAGTTGTGGGAGGCCCGGGCCTTCCCGGGTGCCGGGCTGCTCAACGCGCCCGGCGCGCTGGGCTGGGTGGAGCTGGCGACCCGGGACACCGTCCGGGCCGGCGGCTTCTACGGCACCGTCTTCGGCTGGAGCGCGGAGCCCTCCGAGTGGTACACGGAGTTCACCGTCGGCGGGCAGCGGTTCGGTGGGATGGCCGACATGGGCGACCGGTTCCCGCCCGAGGTGCCGCCGCACTGGCTGCCGTACTTCGCGGTCGAGGACGTGGACGCCACGGCCGAGGTGGCGGTGGCGGCGAACGGAACCGTGCGGGCGGCGCCGATGACGGTGCCGGACGGCCCGCGCATCGCCGTACTGGCCGATCCGCGGGGTGCGGCGTTCGGCGTCTTCCGGGCGGCGGAGGAGGGCTGAGCCGGGGATCACCCGTGCTGCGCACGGAGGCCGCCGGAAGCCGGCCGGCGCCCCAGCCGTCGCCGTGCCCCGAATCGCAGCTCGCGGTCAGGTCCGCAACGCGCCTGCCCGGCCCTCCAGTCGCCCCAGCAACTCGGCGAGCAGACCGGCCAGTTCGCCCTGTCCGTCGGGGGCGAGGACGGACAGCACGGCCGTCTCGTAGGCGAGTTGCTCGGGCAGGATGCCGTCGACCAGGTCGCGCCCCGCGTCGGTGAGGCGGAGGTGGGCCACCCGCCGGTCCCGGGCGTCGCCGCGCCGCTCGACCAGGCCCCGCTCGGTGAGCTGCTTGAGGCGTTTGGTGACGGCGGCGCCGGAGGAGAAGGTCTCCTTGGCCAGCTCGCTGGGGGTCAGTTCGTGGCCGGTGCGGCGCAATGCGCCGAGCAGGTCGAACTCGGGGCGGCTGAGGCCCGCCCGGCGCAGCGGGGCGTCCTCGGCCTGCTGGAGGAGGGCGGCACAGCGGTTGATCCGGCCGATGACCTCCATGGGTCCGGTGTCCAGCTGGGGATGGACGGCCTGCCACTGCCGGACGACGGCGGCGACCGTGTCGTCTCTGCCCGTACCCCCGTCCGCGTCGCCGCCGGCCGCCGGTCGTCCGTTGGTCGCCGTCATGGCCGTACGTCCTCCGTAGTCCTCGTGCCGTCCCAGGAGTGCGGCCCCTGGCGTCGTACCGTCGCGGCGAGCGTACGGTGTCCGGACTGCTCGGCGAGCACGACCCGCTCCTGGGGCAGTGCGCGCTGCCACCACTCGCCGGTCGCGGCGTCGGCCGTGGCCCGCAGCTCGGCCAGGGCGGCGGACAGGGTCCGGCGGGCGGTCCCGAGGGCGCGCGGGGCCGGGTGCGGCCCGGCCAGCAGCCGGGCGGCCTCCTCCCGGGCCCGCTCGACGGAGGTCAGGGCGTCTTCGATGCGGTCGCCGGCCCGCCGGTTGGTGACCACGACGGCGGCGACGAGGCCGACGAGCGCGCCGACCAGGGTGTCCAGGACCCGCTCGGTGATCAGCTGCCCGGAGTCCTGGGTGCGGGCGAACTCGGTGATGAGCAGCGCCATCGGGGTGACGCAGACGCTGCCGAGCCAGTAGTTGCGGCCGATCAGCGCCTCGGCACCGAAGTTGAAGGCGAGGCAGCTCAGCACCAGGACGGCCGGGTGCAGACGGGTCAGGGGCACGACGGCGGCGAAGACCAGGACGCCGAGCAGGTTGCCGACGACGCGCTGGACGCCACGGCTCCAGGTGAGGGTGATGTTGGCCTGGTACAGGGAGGCGGCGGTGACCAGCGCCCAGTAGGGGCGGCCGACGCCGAGGGCCAGGGAGGCGTATCCGGCGAGGGCGCAGCCGAGCGCGGTACGGGCGGCGAGCGGGGCGAGCGGGCCCAGCCGGCGCCACAGCGGGCGGTGCGGTACGGCGCGTGAGGCGTCGACACCGAGGAGTTCGTCGTCGGCGCCGGCCACCCGCGGGACACGTCCGGTGCCGCGCAGTTCGCGGGCCCAGCCGCGCAGCCGCTCGGGGTCGGCGTCGGCGGGCGCGGCGAGGGCGACCTCGGCACGGACGACGAGGTGTTCGAGGGCACGGCGGGTGCGGTCGGCACGGACGCCGGTGGCGAGCAGGGACTGCCAGGCGGCCTGCACGGCGGCGGCCGCGGCGACCCGGGCCCGGGCGTGGTCCGCCCCGGTACTGCGGGTGGCGGCACAGGCGGCGGTGGCGTTCAGGGCCTGGGCGGTGGCCCGGCGCTCGGGGCCGTGCGGGCGCAGCAGCCCGGGTGCCATGCCGACCAGCCAGGCCCAGGCGCCCGCGAGCAGGGCGAGCCCGGCATGGCCGGGCACCTGGCCGAGGGTCCCCGGGGCGAACAGGGAGGCGGAGCTGATGAAGGTGAGGACCACGTTCCCGGGCGGACCGACCCGGGTGGCGTCGCACAGCACCTTCTGCGCGGCCGCGAGCAGCGCGCCGACGGTGACCAGGGCGACCGCGTTCGTGGTGAGCGAGGCGGCGAGCAGGGCGACGGCCAGGCCGCCGGTCATGCCGAGGACGACCCGGGCCAGGGTGCGGGCGCGGGCGGGGTAGGGGCGGTTGTGGCCGTAGAGGGCGCACAGCGACCCGGCCATCGTGTACATCGCCAGGTCGAGACGGCCCAGGGCGAGCAGGGTCAGGTTGGGCGGGGCGACCGCGGCGACCACGCTGAGGGCGGGTTTGAACCAGATGTCGGAGGGCCGGCCGAGGCGCAGCGCACCGGCGAGGGGCAGACGGCGGGTGGTCGGGGTCGCGGTGCTCATACCCATCAATTTAGCATGTGTTTTACTCGTAAAACAATCTCGAACATGCCGCTCGCCCGACCGTCGGCTATGTTTCGAACAGGCCACCCTCACCTGCTGTGCTCCGCCGAGTGCTCCCCGTGTACATCCTTGCGCTCGCGTGCGCGCCGTGCGGGCGGGGCATCGCATTCCTCGAAGCGACGTCGAGCGGGGAGGTGCGCGTGCACGGACCGGCTTCGCCCGGCTGGCTGCTGGTCGCGCTGTGCGCGGCGACCGGGGCCTACTGCCTGCTGCGGATGCGCAGCACCGTCGAGGAACAGCGGCGCGCCGCGGGCGGCGAGGCGCTGATGGGGTTCGGCATGGCCGCGATGGCCGTGCCCGCGACCGTCTTCACCCCGCCGGTCTGGGCATGGCCGCTGTACGCGGCGGTGTTCGGCGCGGCCGCGCTGCGTGCCCTGTGGAGCGCCCGCGGCAGTACGCACCACCTGCACCACCTCGTGGGAACGGCCGCGATGGTCTACATGGCGGTGGTCATGGCGGCCTCCCCCAGCGCCCACCACCACGGCGGCGCCGGAGTGCCGGCGGTGACCGGGCTGCTGCTCCTCTACTTCACCGGCTACGTCCTGCTGTCCGGGGCACGTCTGGTTCCGGTCGCGGTGGCGGCGGCCGGGAGCGGGACGGCCGGATGGGGCGACCGGCCCGAGTTGGCGCGCGCGTGCCGGCTGTCGATGGGAATCGGGATGGTGGCGATGCTGCTGGGGCTGTGAGCCGGTGACGGCACTCGGGGCACACGCGTTGCTTGCGTCACTTTGGCGCGATGCGCTGTACCCCTGGGCGGTCCCCCGCTCATAGGGTGCTGGCCATGATGGTCCCCGTGGCACTGCTGCTGCTCGGCACCCTGACGGCCGTGGCCGGTCCCCGGCTGCTCGCCCGGGCCGACTGGACGGACCGGGAGCCGGTGGTCGCCCTGTGGGTCTGGCAGTGCGTGGTGGCGGCCGTACTGCTGTGCTGTGCGCTGTCGATGACACTGAGTGCGGCGGCGGCCTGGCAGGCGGCGCGGGGGCAGCTGTTCGCGACCGCTCCGAGCGGGGTGGCGGACGCCTATCCGCTCGCCGCGACCGGCCCCTGGGCGGCGACGACCGCGGTGACGCTGGCCTGCGCCGGGCTGTGGAGCGGGGCGATGCTGGTGCGCGAGATCGCGGGGGCCAGGGCCCGACGCCGGCAGCGACGGGCCGAACTCCTGCTCCGGGCACCACTGTTGCCAGGGGAGGAGAGGTCCGCCGACCGCCTCGTGGTTCTCGAGGGCGAGCGCTCGGACGCCTGGTGGCTGCCCGGCGCGCCGCCCCGACTCGTCGTGACCACGGCCGCGTTGCGCCGGCTGAAAGGGCGTCAGCTGGACGCGGTCCTCGCCCACGAGCAGGGGCACGCCCAGGCCCGGCACGACTGGCTGCTGCACTGCTCAGCCGCGCTGGCCGGCGGGTTCCCGCAGATACCGGTGTTCGCCGCGTTCCGCGACGAGATGCACCGGCTGGTCGAACTGGCCGCCGACGACATGGCGTCCCGGCGCCACGGCCGTCTCACCACCGCGCTCGCCCTGGTCGAACTCAACGAGGACCGCGGCGTGTTCGGCCCCGGTCCGGCGCCGCACGCCCATGTCCCGCAGCGCGTCCACCGGTTGCTCACCGCCCCGGACCGGCTCCCGGCCCGGCACCGGCTGCGGCTGACGGCGACCGCCGCCCTGGTCCCGGTGGTCCCGGTGCTGGTGGCGCTCGTCCCTGGACTGCGCGCGCTCGGGTAACGCCGTATCCAGCAGGGGAATTGCCCTTCGAGCAATGATTCGGCAAAGATCACGCCATGCGCCCCCCGCCCAGCGACCGTCCTGCCCCGCTTCTCGCGACCGCCGTCCTCGCCCTCTCCTCGGCGCTGCTGCTCGCCCTCGTCGCCGGTGAGTGGCCTCCGCTGGTCGCGCTGGACGAGGACATCGCCGACACCACCCATCGCTGGGCCCTCGCGGACCACGGCACCACCCATGCACTGCGCATCCTGACGGACTGGGTCTGGGACCCGCTGACCATGCGCCTGCTGTGCGCGGGGGTCGCGGTGTGGCTGGTGTGGCGGCACTCGGCGTGGTGGACCGCCCTGTGGCTGGGCGTGACCTGCGCGCTCGGCACGGTCGCCCAGCAGTCCCTCAAGATCGCCGTCGACCGTCCGCGCCCACAGTGGCCCGACCCGGTCGACTCTTCCCACTACGCGGCCTTCCCCTCCGGGCACACCATGACGGCCACCGTGGTCTGCGGCCTGCTGCTGTGGCTGCTGCACCGCTGCGGCACCGGCGGCGCGCTGTGGCGTACGGCCCTGGTCGCGGCCGGTGTCTCGGTCGTCGGCGTCGGCCTGACCCGGGTGTGGCTGGGCGTCCACTGGCCCTCGGACGTGCTGGGCGGCTGGCTGCTCGGGGCCCTGGTGGTGGCACTGGCGGTGGTCGCGTACGAGTGGGAGCGCGACGGCCGGGGCCGTTCTCACTAGAACCTGTCCGACCATTCCCGTCGGCCTCGCGAGACCATGCACGCACTCTCGCCGCACCGGGCGCGGACCCGGGTACGGAACCATGCTCCCCCGACGGCAGCCCGCCCCCGACAACGGCCCGGGTAAAGTCCGGCGCATGGCTGCCGTGCTCTTCGACTTCTCCGGGACTCTCTTCCGTATCGAGTCCACCGAATCCTGGCTGCGGGCAGTGCTCGACGAGTCCGAAGCGGAGTCCGGAGCGCGGCTCACCGACCCGGAGTTGGCCGCCGCCGCGCGGGCGCTGGAGGTGGCCGGGGCGCAGCCCGGCGGGGCGAACCCGGTGGAACTGCCCGCGGAACTGGCCGGGGTGTGGGCGGTGCGCGACGAGAGCGCGGAGCAGCACCGGGCCGCGTACACCGGGCTGTCCCGCCGGGTGCCGCTGCCGGACCCGGCCCTGCACGAGGCGCTGTACGAGCGGCACATGGCCCCGGACGCCTGGACGCCGTACCCGGACGCCGCCGAGGTGCTGCGGACGCTGCGCCGGCAGGGGATCGCGGTCGGTGTGGTCAGCAACATCGGCTGGGACCTGCGCCCGGTCTTCCGTGCCCACGGGCTCGACGCGTACGTGGACGCCTATGTCCTGTCGTACGAACACGGTGTGCAGAAGCCGGACCCGCGGCTCTTCACGGTGGCCCTGGAGGCGCTCGGAGCCGCGCCCGCCGAGACGCTGATGGTCGGGGACAGCAGGCCGGCCGACGGCGGGGCGGCGGCGCTGGGCTGCCAAGTGCACTTCGTGGACCATCTGCCGGCGGCCGAACGGCCGGACGCGCTGCTGCCGGTGCTCGGCCTGGTGGGCGTGGCCCGCCGACCGGCCACGCCCACGCAGGCCTGACCTGTCGGCGCCGGCCGCCCGAGACGCTCCCCCGTGTCGCCCCGGACGGACGGCAGCCCTGAACAGGCCCCGCACAGGGCGGTGCCCGCCGCGTCGATTATAGTTGGCTGGCAGCCAGTCAACGCAGGAGTTCCAGCATGTCCCCTCGCAGCGCCTCGGTCAATGAAGAGTTGCGGAGGCGTTCCCGGGAGCGGCTGCTGCAGGCCGCGGTCGAGCTGGTCGACGAGCACGGTTTCGAGGCCACCACCCTGGGCGCCATCGCCGATCGGGCCGGGTCGGCGCGCGGACTGGTGTCGTACTACTTCCCCGGCAAGCGCCAGCTGGTCCAGTCCGCCGTGCACCGGCTGATGCACCGCACGCTGGAGGAGGGACTGGAGTGCGAGCCGCGCACGGAGGACGGCCGGGAGCGGCTGGCCCGGGCCATCGACGCCATCCTGGGCCTCACCCGCGACCGGCCGGTGCTGATGCGCCAGCACATGGCGGGCCTGCTCCAGGCGGAGGGCTTCGTGCAGTGCCCGGAGCAGCGCCGACTGTCGGAGCTGCTCGGCGACACCGTCGCCCGGTACGGCTCGCAGGACGTCACGGCCGACTACCCGATGCTGCGCGCCCTGCTGATGGGGGCGGTGTACGCGGCGCTGGTGCCGGGGGTGCCGATGCCGATCCCGGTGCTGCGGGCGGAGTTGTTCGAGCGCTACGGGCTCGACTGGGAGCTGGGCGTTCCCCCGGAGTCCGCGCCCGCGAGGGAGCCGCAGGACCTGTCCCGGTTCTTCGCCACGGAGGACCGGACCGGGGCCGAGTGACGGGCCTCGTCAGCGGCGTGCGTGACGCGGTACCAGAAAGCCCGCGTCGCGCGCCTGGGCGATGAGCCGGAGCGAGCGTCGGCGGCTGTGCCCGGTCGCCGACATCACGGCGAGGACGGGGTCGACACCCTCCTCCTGAGCGGCCCGGTATTTCTGGGCGACCAGCCACCGCCCCTCGATGCCCCGAGGCCAGGCGGGCCGGGCACGTCGCGGGCCGACCGCGCCCTCCGCACCGTCCGCGCCCTCCCTATCTTCCGCGCCCTCCACACCCGCCGCGCCCTCGGTGCCCTCCGTGCCGTACGCGCCGTCTTCGAAGTCCTCCCCGGTGGGCTCCTCGTCCGCGTACGACTCCAAGCCGCACGCCCGGAACAGCGGCTCCTCGATCCAGTCGGCGAGCGCCGTCAGATCGGCCAGGGACAGCGCGGGCCGCGCCTTGACGTCCTCGATCGACACCCGCCCCCCGGCCACCACGGCGAGCGCGTCGACCTGTGCGCCGTCGCCGAAGGCCAGCCTGACCTGGAACCAGGACGTGGCCCCCGTGTGCTCCTGCACCTCCCAGGCCGGCGACACGGACACCGTGCCGTCCTCCGCACGCCGATCAGAAAGATTAAGAAAGGATGCTTCTAGCACACACGAAACGTAACCTCATGATCACACTCCGGGGCGACGGACACGCGTCCGCTTCACCCCAGCGGCCCCTGTCGAGGCGACCGGGCCGGTGGGATGCTGGAGGCACCAGCCCCTCGGGCAAGGAGTCTCCCCGTGTTGCGTGTCGCCGTCGTCGGCTCCGGGCCGAGCGGGTGCTACACCGCCCAGAACCTCGTCCAGCTCGACCCCACCGTGGTCGTGGACGTCCTGGACCGGCTGCCGTGCCCGTACGGACTGGTGCGGTACGGCGTCGCCCCGGACCACGAGAAGATCAAGTCGCTGCAGGGCAATCTGCGCACGGTCCTCGAACACGAGCGGGTCCGGTTCCTCGGCGGGGTACGGATCGGCGGCGGTCCCGGCGAACTCCCGGTGGACAGGCTCCGCGA
This sequence comes from Streptomyces sp. NPDC007157, assembly GCF_040634235.1. NCBI lineage: Bacteria > Bacillati > Actinomycetota > Actinomycetes > Kitasatosporales > Streptomycetaceae > Streptomyces > Streptomyces sp. NPDC007157. The sequence continues at coordinate 29,447 of NZ_JBEYFE010000024.1, read as the reverse complement.
GCTGTACCACGCGGTGGTGTACTGCGTGGGCGCCGCCGGCGACCGGCGGCTCGGCATCCCGGGCGAGGAGTTGCCGGGCAGTTGGTCGGCGACCGAGTTCGTGTCCTGGTACAGCGCGCATCCGGACGCGATCGACGCCGGTTTCGTGCGCGACGCCCGCTCCGCGGTGGTCATCGGCGTCGGCAATGTCGCGGTGGACGTGGCCCGGATGCTGGCCCGTGGCGTGGCGGAACTGAGCCCGACCGACATGCCGCAGGCGGCACTGACCGCGCTGGCGGCGAGCCGGATAAGAGAGGTCCACGTGGTGGGCCGGCGCGGCCCGTCCCAGGCCCGCTTCACCACCAAGGAACTGCGCGAGCTGGGCGCCCTGCCGGACACCGAAGTCCGCGTGGATCCGGACGAGTTGGCCCTCGACCCGGCCTTCGCCGACCCGTCCGCGCTGCCCGCCGCGCAGCGCCGCAACGTGGAGGTGCTGCGCGGCTGGGGCACGGCCGGCGCCCGTGGTGCGGGGCGCCGTATCTGGCTGCGGTTCTTCCTGCGCCCGGTCGAACTGCTCGCGGACGGCGGGCGGGTGAGCGCGGTGCGCTTCGAGCGGACGGAGCCGGACGAGCACGGCGGGGTGCGGGGCACCGGGCGGTACGAGACCGTCGACGCGCAGCTGGTGCTGCGTTCGGTGGGCTATCGCGGGGTACCGCTGGACGGGCTCCCCTTCGACCCGGTGACCGGCACCGTGCCGCACACGGCGGGCCGTGTCCTGCACGGCCCCGCCGGGGTACCGGGCGGCGTCTACGTGGCCGGCTGGATCAAACGCGGCCCGACCGGCGTCATCGGCACCAACCGGCCGGACGCCAAGGAGACGGTGACGTCGCTCCTGGCGGACGCGCCCGTGCTGCTCGGCAAGGCGGTGCCGGAGGATCCGGTCACGGCGCTGCGCGCGCTGGGCATCGAGCCGGTCGCGTGGTCGGGGTGGCAGGCGATCGAGCGGGCCGAGGCGGCACTCGGCGCCCAGCTCGGCCGCAGCGTGGTCAAACTGGCGGACTGGGACACCCTGCTGACGGCGGCACGGTCGGGGGCGTAGCGGAGTCGACCGCGACCAGGTGGGCAGGACACGTATCGGCAACACCGCGGAAATCAACAAACTGTTCAATCCGCTTACGGTCTGGTCCTGACCGGATGTCGTCCCCGCCGCCGCTCTGGAGTCCCCGTGTCCACCACCGACGCCCCCGCCCCCGCCCCCTCCTCCGTCCATCCCGTCGACGAGATCCCACCCGTACGGCAACTGGCCGCCTTCGGCCTGCAGCACGTGCTCGCGATGTACGCGGGTGCCGTCGCCGTCCCGCTGATCGTGGGCGGCGCGATGAAGCTGTCGCCCGCAGACCTGGCATACCTGATCACCGCCGACCTGCTGGTGTGCGGGGTCGCGACGCTCATCCAGTGCATCGGCTTCTGGCGCTTCGGCGTGCGGTTGCCGATCATGCAGGGCTGCACGTTCGCCGCGGTGTCGCCGATGGTCCTCATCGGTACGACGGGCGGCGGACTGCCCGCGATCTACGGCTCGGTGATCGTCGCGGGTCTGGCGATCATGCTCCTGGCCCCGGTCTTCGGAAAGCTGCTGCGCTTCTTCCCGCCTCTGGTCACCGGCACCGTGATCCTGATCATCGGGGTCTCGCTGCTGCCAGTCGCGGGTAACTGGGCGGCGGGCGGCGCCGGTGCCAAGGACTTCGGGGAGCCGAAGAACCTGGCGCTGGCGGCCTTCGTGCTCGCGGTGGTGATAGGCGTCCAGCGGTTCGCTCCGGCCTACCTCGCCCGGATCGCGGTCCTGATCGGCATCGCGGTCGGCCTCGCGGCCGCGGTGCCCTTCGGGTTCACGGACTTCAGCGGGGTCGGCGACGCGGACTGGCTGGGCATCAGCACGCCGTTCCACTTCGGCACGCCGACCTTCAAGGCGTCCGCGATCGTCTCCATGCTGGTGGTGGCCCTGGTCACCATGACGGAGACCACCGGTGACCTGATCGCGGTCGGCGAGATGACCGGCCGGAAGGTCGAGCCGCGCTCCCTCTCCGACGGTCTGCGCGCCGACGGTCTCTCGACCGTCCTGGGTGGTGTCTTCAACACGTTCCCGTACACGGCGTTCGCGCAGAACGTGGGCCTGGTCGGGATGACCCGGGTGCGCAGCCGCTGGGTGGTCGCGGCGGCCGGCGGCATCCTGGTGCTGCTGGGTCTGCTGCCCAAGCTGGGCTCGGTGGTCGCGGCCGTACCGGCTCCGGTGCTCGGCGGTGCGGGACTGGTGATGTTCGGGACGGTCGCGGCCAGCGGCCTGCGCACGCTCGCGACCGTCGACTTCAACGGCAACAACAACCTGACCGTGGTGGCCGTCTCGGTGGCGGTCGGGGTGCTGCCGGTGGGGGTGCCGACGGTCTACGAGAAGTTCCCCGACTGGTTCCAGACGGTGATGAACAGCGGTATCAGCGCGGGCTGTCTGACGGCCATCGTCCTGAACCTGCTCTTCAACCACCTTCCGGTGAGGGCGAGTTCGGGCTCGCAGGCGGTGAAGGCGAGCTGACGGGATCGGCTGGGCGCGGGCCGACCGCTCACCCTTGCGCGGACGGCCTACGCGTCGGCGGCGTCGGTCGTGAGCACGGGGCCGGCCCGCGCCCGTCGATCCCGCGCAGGACGTCGTGCGGTACGGACCGGAAGCGCACCGGCTCCCCGATCAGGGGAGGTACACGTTGATGCGTCAACTTCATTGACGGGATTCAGCCCGGTCCACTCGACGGCGGGACGCCCGCAGGAGGAACGCCCCCGACCGCGCGTCCATGGGCCCTCAGGCCCGGGTACGCCTTCGCACCTTGCCGCCCACCCCGGGCCGCCCGGTCAGCTCGGGTCCTCCTCCAGCTTCTCCACCACGCGGTCGGAGAGCTGAGCCAGCATCCGCAGCTCCGCCGGCGTGACATGGTCGAGGAAGAGTTCGCGCACCGCCTCCACGTGCCGCGGGGCGGCCGCCTCGATCGCCGCGCGCCCCTCCTCCGTGATCACCACGAACGCGCCGCGGCCGTCCTCGGCGCACTCGTCCCGAACGACCAGCCCGCGCTTCACCATGCGGGCGATGTGATGGGACACCCGGCTCTTCTCCCATTCCAGCGCCCGGGCGAGATCCAGGATCCTCCGTCGCCCGTCCGGTGTGTCCGTCAGCTCGACCAGCACTCCGAAGTCCGCGGCCGACACATTCGACTCCGCCTGCATCAGGCGCGACAACCGGCCCCGCAGCCTGTCGTTCAGCCGGAGGAAGCCCCGCCACGCGTGCTGCTCGTCCGCCGTCAACCAACGCACCCTCTCGCCCATGAGGCCGAGTGTAGACGTGGTTGACATTTCATCGAACCGCTGGATTCCCGCGCGGAGTGATGACGGCGTTCGGCAGGGCGGGGGCGGGAAGACGGCTCCCCGGGTAGCCCTCGACGGCTCCGAAGCGGTCGGAGGACGCCTCCCAGTCCGCTCGGGCCCGGACGATGTCGTCATGACTCCGGCCGATGAAGTTCCACCACATGACGATCTCCTCCTCGAAGGGAGGTCCTCCGAGCAGGATCGTCCGTGCCGGGCCGTCCGACTCGTTCACCAGCGTCAGGGTGTCCACGCCGCAAGGGACGTACCCGAGTTCGGCCGGCCGCAGCACGGTGTCGATCAGGCGGACGTCCCCGCTGTCCACGAGGAGGCCGTGTTCGAAGTCGGGCGCCACGGTGAGGGTGACCGTCGCCCGCGGTTCGAGAACGACCTCCGCTCCGAGGAGTGGGGTGAAGCTTCGTACCGGAGATGCGCTGCCGGCGAGCGAGCCCAGGAAGACCCTGATCTCCGCCCCGTCGACACGCGCGGGTTCCGGCACGTAGTGCTGGAAGTCCCGATCGGCGGCACGGTGCTGCCCGGGCAGCGCCACCCACAGCTGGACGCCGTGGATGACGGTGGTGCCCGGGGTGGAGACCTCCGAGTGGGCGATGCCGTGACCGCCGGTCATGAGGTTCATCTCTCCGGGACGGATCAGGGCATGGGTGCCGAGGCTGTCACGATGCTCGATCTCGCCGCTGAACAGCCAGCTCACCGTCTGCAGTCCGGTGTGCGGATGGGGGGCGACGTCCATGCCGCCCGTGGCTGTCACATCGACGGGGCCGTAATGGTCGGCGAAGCACCAGGCCCCGATCAGCGTCCGGGCCCGCTGGGGCAGCGTCCGACGCACGAGCATCGCACGCGGGCCGCCCAGGGGCACTTCTCGCGCCGACAGCACACCGACCCGGGGCCCTCCGGCCGGCCGGTTCCCGTCACCCGGGGCACCGCACCGTACTTCCGCAGGCCGGGTTTCCACGTTGCTCATGAGGAGCACCTCCCCCACACTTTGGTTGTCGTATCAACTATCATGCCATGAAGGCGGCTCGGACACGCACAGAGCCGCGGCCAAGGCCGGACTCGACCGCGAGCACCGGCCGGCGGGACAAGCCGTGCACCGTGCCGCACGCGCGACACCTCCCACTTTGATTGACACGTCAAGTAAATATTCCCCGGGATTCGAGTCACCCCGCGGGTGAACCGACCACTCACGAAGGAGCCCACCCATGTCTGATCTCGTCTTCGGCCTGGACACGTTCGGCGACGTGCCGGAAGACGACTCCGGCAACCGGGTCTCCGACGCCCGCGCCATCCGGCAGGTCCTCGACGAGGCCGTACTCGCCGAGGAGATCGGCGTCGACGTCATCGCACTCGGGGAACATCACCGCCCGGAGTTCGCGATCTCGACCCCGGAAACCGTCCTCGCCGGCATCGCGACCCGCACCAGCCGCATCCGGCTGGCCTCCGGCGTGACCGTGCTGAGTTCCGACGACCCGGTCCGGGTGTTCCAGCGGTTCGCGACCGTGGACGCCCTCTCGAACGGCCGGGCCGAGGTCATCCTGGGCCGCGGCTCCTTCACCGAGTCGTTCCCGCTCTTCGGCTACGACCTCGCCGACTACGACGTGCTGTTCGAGGAGAAGATCGAGCTCTTCGCCAAGCTGCTGGAGGAGAAGCCGGTCACCTGGAGCGGCACCAAGCGGGCACCGCTCAAGGACGCCGACGTCTTCCCCAAGACCGAGTCCGGGCACCTGAGCACCTGGGTCGGTGTCGGAGGTTCGCCCCAGTCGGTCGTCCGCACCGCCCACTACGGTTTCCCGCTGATGATCGCCGTCATCGGCGGCGCCCCGGAACGCTTCGCGCCGTACATCGACCTCTACCAGCGCGCCACCGAGCAGTTCGGCACCACCGCTCACCCGGTCGGCCTGCACTCGCCCGGCTTCATCGCCGACACGGACGAGGAGGCCAAGGAAGCGCACTGGCGGCACTACAAGGTCATCCGGGACCGCATCGGCAAACAGCGGGGCTGGGCGCCGGTCCGCAAGGCGGAGTACGAGGCCGAGATCGAGAGCGGCTCGCTGTACATCGGATCGCCGGAGACGGTCGCCCGCAAGATGGCCCGCGCGATCAAAGCACTCGGTGTCGGCCGTTTCGACCTCATCTACACCAACGGCGCGCAACCGATCAGCGCTCGCCTGCGCGCCGTCGAGTTGTACGGCACGAAGGTCATCCCCATGGTCCGCGAACTCCTCGCGGACTGACACCGGGAACGGAGAAGAGATGCCCGCCAACACCGTCCGCACCGTCGGCATTCTGGGTGCGGGAAAGGTCGGCACCGTGCTGGCCCGCCTGGCCCTGGCCGCCGGTTACCGCGTGTTCGTCGCGGGGTCGGGCGACCCCGCCAAGATCGCCCTCACCGTCGAAGTCCTCACCCCAGGCGCGGTCCCGGTGACCGCGGCCGAGGCCGCGGCACAGGCGGATGTCGTCGTCCTGGCCCTTCCGCTCGGCAAGTACCGCAGCGTGCCCGCCGACGCCCTGCGCGGCAAACTCGTCATCGACGCGATGAACTACTGGTGGGAGGTGGACGGCAGCCGCGAGGACCTCACCGACCCGCTCACCTCGTCGAGCGAGATCGTGCAGTCGTATCTGCCCGAAGCTCGTGTGATCAAGGCGTTCAACCACATGGGCTACCACGACCTGGAGGACGGGGCCCGGCCCGAGGGAACCGCGGGTCGCAAGGCGATCGCGATCGCCGGCGCCGATCCGGACGACCTCGCCACCGTGGCCGGCCTCGTCGACGCGTTCGGATTCACCCCGGTCATCGCGGGCCCGCTCGCCGAAGGAGTTCGCCTCGAACCGGGCACCGAGCCCTTCGGTGCCAACGTCGGCGCCGACGAACTGCGCGCGATGCTCGACCGCTTCCCGGCATCGGACCGGGGACGGGCCGTGATCAGCGCGCGGACCGCGGCTTCGGCACGGGCCGAGGACGCGGCCTGACCACCGGCCGAGGTGGCGAGGCGAGCACCGGCCCTCGGGCCTGGGCGGACCCTGGTGACGCGGCTCGGCAGCGGTGCCGGACGCCCGCGAATCGTCAGCGGCGGAGGAACAGTTCTGCCGGAACCGCCTCCGCCAGGATCCCGTACCCGGCCGGGTTGAGGTGCAGCCAGTCCCCCACCTGGAGGTCGGCCCGCAGCCGGCTCGGATCGGCCGGATCCCGTACCACCCGGTCGAAGTCGATCACGGCATCGAAATGACCACGGATCCAGGCGTTCACCCGCTGCCGGGCCGCCTCGCGCACGCCCGCCCCGTCGTCGTAGGCGTTGCCGCCGAAGGGCAGCAGGGTGGCGCCGTAGACCCGGATGCCCTGGGCGTGGGCGCGGACCACGATCTGCCGGTAGGCGGCGATCAGGTCTTCGGCCACGGCGCGCTGGGCGTCCGGGGTGGCCGCGGCGGTCCCGATGTCGTTGACGCCCTCGAAGACGATCAGCCAGGAGACCCCGCTGCGGGACAGGACGTCCCGGTCGAGGCGGGCCAGGACATTGGGGCCGAGCCCGTCGTTCAGCACCCGGTTGCCGCCGGCCGCCTGGTTGAGGACCGCGATGTCCGAGGTGGCCGGGCGGGCCTGGAGGCGGTCGAAGAACTGGTCGGGCCAGCGGTCGTTGCCGTTGGTCGTGGATCCCCGGCCGTCGGTGAGCGAGTCACCGAGCACGGCCACCGCCCGGGTCGCGGCCGGCGCCGCCACCTCGACGTCGCTCAGCAGATACCAGTGGTCGGCCGAGGCGGCACCGCTCAGGTCCGGGTCCCGGGTGTGGTCGCCGGTGACGAGGTACGACGTGGTGCGCGACCCCGGATGCGAGGTGAGCGCCAGATCGGGCTGGCCCTGCGCGGTGTAGGCGGTGACGGAGAGGTTGGATCCGGGGGCCAGCTCGAAAGCGACGGGATCGGAGACGACCTGGGCGCCGACCGGGACCACGGTCGCGGTACGGCCCGAGAACGTGACCGGGTGGAGGCTGCCCGGCACGATCGCGCGGACCCCCGCCCGCCCGTCCTGCGGGAGCGCCACGGTCACCGAGGTGAGCGGGAGCGGGGTGTCGCCGTAGGCGTTGGAGAAGCGCAGCCGCAGCCGATGGCCGCCGGTGGTGACGCGGACGGTCTGCCGCAGGGTGGTGTCGACCAGCACCGACCTCTCCCCCGTGAAGGGCGCGGGCGGCAGATTGCCGGGCTCGGTGAGCTGCGGCATGCCGGTCCAGGTGTTCACCCAGTGGCTGCCCCGGTACGACTGTGCGCCGGCCGGCCGGGGACCGCGGACCAGCGCGGTGACGGCCGTGGCGGTCACGACCAGGGCGAGAGCCAGGACGCAGGCGCTGAGGAGCGTGACGAGCGGTGTTCTGCTGGGCTGCGGCTTCACGGGAGCCTTCCTGACGAGGGACGGCGACGGGGCCGTCGTCAACTGACCGTGCAGGTGGTGCCGTTGAGGGTGCACGCGGTGGGGCCGCGGTGTTGCCGATGTGACCGGCCTGGTGGCCGATGCTCACGCTCACATGGAAGCGCTCCCACGCGCCTTCGGGGGTGCGGCCGGACCGGAACGGATACTGCGCTAGGCGTTGACTAGAAAGCGCTTGCATCCTACGTTCCGTTCAGCACCGTGACCACCGGTTCCAGCAATGGTCCCCACCGGGCAGATATCTGCATTTCAGGTTCTGCGAGATGGACGTCGTTCACGTACGCGTTCATCCGTCGAACCCCCAGGAGGACCCCCCACTCGACAGAAGGCATACGGGACATGACTTCACGAGCACGAACCAGCGCGCGGGCGCTGGCGGGCGGACTGGCCGCATTCGGACTCTCGCTTGGCATGATCATGACTGACGGGGCCCAGGCGAACGCGGCCACCTGGCCGACCGCGAGCGGCAGCCAGGCCGTCACCGCGACCATCAAGCTGTCGGGCACGAAGGACTACGGGATGCTGCGCCTGTACGGCAGCGGCGACCTGGGCAGCGGTGGCCAGAGCGAGGACCAGGACCCGATCCTCGACCTGGCGGCCGGCACGGTCCTGAAGAACGTCATCATCGGCGCGCCCGCCGCGGACGGCATCCACTGCGAGGGCAGTTGCACCCTGCAGAACGTGTGGTGGGAGGACGTCGGCGAGGACGCGGCGACCTTCCGCGGCTCCTCCTCGTCCAACGTCTACACCGTCTCCGGCGGCGGCGCGAAGGAGGCCAGCGACAAGGTGTTCCAGTTCAACGGCGCCGGGACACTCAACGTGTCGGGCTTCGCCGTGCAGAACTTCGGCAAGCTGGTCCGCTCGTGCGGCAACTGCTCCACGCAGTACAAGCGCACGATCAACCTCAACACCGTCGAGGCGACCTACAAGGGCAGCGCGCTCGTCGGGATCAACACCAACTACGGCGACAGCGCGACGCTGAAGAACATCACGATCGTCGGGGACAGCAGCAAGAAGATCGTGCCGTGCCAGAAGTACATCGGGAACAACACGGGCGCGGAGCCCCCGACGAACGGAAGCGGGCCGGACGGGACGTACTGCAAGTACGCGAGCTCGGACATCACCTACAGGTGAGCCCCAGCGGTGGGGTCGTCGCCCCTTGCCGGGCGGCGGCTCCACCGCAGCGGGTCCGTGTCCGCTCCGGGGCGGGGACCCTCACCGGTGTGCGGGCCGAACGAGGGGACCCGGAGAGGGAGTTGGCGAGAACGGCGGAGAGCGTCGAGCCCCGGCGGGTCGCGCGGACAGGCCGGTCCCGCACACCCGGTCCGTCACTTCACGGTGTCGGTGACGCCGTGGCGGGTCGTCGCCCGGGCGGGCACCGGAGGCTGGTCCGGCCAGGCGCACGCGTACCGGGGATCGCCGCCACGGCTCAGCCGGACGAAGCGCAGGAGTTCGCGGACGATGCCCGCGTTGCCCATCGCCCAGCCGGTGCACGGTTCGAGGTCGCTCGGGGTGGCCCGGTGCTCGAAGTTGGACCAGCGGGCACCGTCCTCGTCCCGGATCGCGCGGGCGGCGAGGTCCGCGACGAGGAGGTGGGCGAAGTCGTACGGGTCCCGCTGTTCGGCGATCCGGTCCGAGGCCAGGGCGAGGACGCCCGCGGTGCCGCAGCAGCGGCCGTTGTTGTCCCAGAAGCCGGGGCGCAGCCGCTGCGGCAGGCCGGAGTGCGTGACCGTGTGCCAGCAGCGGTCGGCGAGGGCGGTCCAGCCGGGGTCGGCCGTGACGTCCCGCAGCAGCCGGAAGGCCTGGGCGTCGCCCGCCGGGCCGTGGCACCAGCCGTAGCTCACGGGATCGATCACGTCGGGGCGGAACTGAGGGGTGGAGTGCGGCACCAGGAAACCCTCCGGCCCCGCCTGGTCACGCGCCACGACGTCCGCGGCACCGGCCAGCGCCAGTTCCACCAGGTCCGTACGGCCGGTGGCGCCGCCGACCCGGGCCAGCGCCAGGACGATACCGAGCGCGCCGTGTGAAACGTGGTGCAGACGGGAGTCGACACCCTTGCGATGGGGCCACTGGACGCCCGCCGCAGTCGGCTCCGCCGTCCGCAGATACGGCTCCACGGCCAGGACGGCCAGTTCGGGGTCGCCGGCCGCGAGTGCCCCGAGGCCGATCCCCGCGTTTCCGCCCATCAGCTCGAACAGGTCCCCCCAGCGGGTGCCGTCGAAACGTGACCGCACGATCGTCAGCGCGCGGTCGGCCGCGGCACCGGCGGCCTTGTCGCCGAGTTCTTCTTGAAGTGCCCGCAGGACGAGCGCCATCCCGGTACGGCCGAAGTACAGGGAGTCGTCGTCGATGCCGTCGACGGCGTCCGCGATGCTGCGGCCCGTGCGCAGGGCGGTGTCGGCGTAGGAGTCGTCGCCGAAGTGCCGCCACGCCTCCAGGAGCACCAGGACATGCCCGGCCGTACCGCTGTAGAACATGGGGTTGAGTTCGTCGTCGGAGCGGCGGTTCGGCCAGGCGAGTCCCCCGTCGGAGGTCTCCCGCGCGGACTCGGTCAGCCAGCGCAGACCGTCCAGCGCGAGCCCCTCGACTTCGTCAACCGCCACTGTCGTGGCCTGTGATGCGGTCATGGGCCCACTCTTCCACGATCTTCAAGGGTCGCCCAGGCCGGAGTTCCTCGGAGCCCTGGAGCCCGAGGCTCCTCCGTGGCCGAACCGACGTCCGGTGGCGTCAGTCGGCCGGGTCCCCCGCCGGCTCGCCCAGTTCCGTGCGGTAGGCCGCGTAGGCCGTGCGCAGTCGGTCGCCCGGCCAGTCGGCGGGCAGGAGTTCCGGCGGCAGGACGGGGTCGGTCAGCAAGTGGCGTACGGCCGCCGCGAAGAGCGTCAGGCGGTCGGCGGGGCGGGAGGATTCGGCCGCGCGGGTCAGCAGGGCGCGGGCGGTCTCGGCCCAGGTGGTCAACGGCCAGAGGTGGGCGGCCAGTTCGGGGGCGGGGCGGGAGGGGCGGGCCGTGCAGGGCTCGGCGATCGCCAGCACCTCGTCGGGGAGGGGTCTGGCGAGGTTCGCCGGGCGCAGCCAGACACCCTCCCGGAGTTCGGCCAGGCGCAGGGCGGTCAGGCGGGTGCGCAGGTCGGCGCGTTCGGCGGGGCCGCGGCCCGTGGTCGTGATGATCAGCATCTCCCAGTCGCCGTCCCACGCGCGCGTGCGGGGCCGTACCGCCTCGTCCTGGCGCCGCTGGCGGGCCAGGAGCCGGTCGCTGAGGCCGTAGACGGCGTCGTCGGTGCGGCGCAGGTCGCCGGCCGCCGTCATCCGGCTGAGCGCGGCCCGGAGCGCGGAGCCGCCGACCCCGAACGGCTCCACGAGGCGGACCAGGTCCTTCACGGGCAGCCGGGGCGGATGCGTGCCCAGCAGCAGGCTCAGCACGACCGACCGGGCGGACAGCGGCCGCAGGTCGACGCCGGCGGGCTCGGCGGACACGTTCATGCGCATGGTCACGTACTGTACGTGCGGCTTGTTATTGCATCATTGCTACAGCCGTAGCGAGAGTGCAACATGGAGGCATGGACTCGACCGCCGCGCTTCCGCAGCCGCAGTACGCCACTCACGACGTCACCAACCAGCCGCCGCCGCTCGCCCCGTACGACGCCTCCGACGACCCGGCCCTCCTCGAGGGGCTGCGCCGGGAGGGCGCCGAGTGGGCCGAGCAGGGGATCCGGCGGCTCGGGGTGCGGGCCGGAAGCGCGCAGGCTCAGGAGTGGGGCGAGCTGGCCAACCGGCACGAGCCGGAGCTGCGCAGCCACGACCGGTACGGCAACCGGATCGACGAGGTCGACTTCCACCCCAGCTGGCACCACCTGATGCGGACGGCCGTGGCCGAGGGGCTGGCCGGGGCGGCCTGGGCGGACGACCGGCCGGGCGCCCATGTCGCGCGGACGGCCGGCGGGCTGGTGTGGGGGCACACCGAGTCCGGCCACGGTTGCCCCACCTCGATGACCTATGCGGCGGTCCCCGCGCTGCGCGCCACACCCGAGCTGGCCAAGGTGTACGAACCGCTGCTGACCAGCCGGGAGTACGACCCGGAACTGCGCGTGCCGACCGAGAAGCCGGGCCTGCTCGCAGGCATGGGGATGACCGAGAAGCAGGGCGGTTCGGACGTACGGACCAACACCACGGCCGCCACCCCCACCGCCGAGCCGGGCGTCTACACCCTGCGCGGGCACAAGTGGTTCACCTCGGCGCCGATGTGCGACGTCTTCCTGGTGCTGGCGCAGGCACCGGGCGGCCTGTCGTGCTTCCTCGTGCCGCGGGTGCTGCCCGACGGCAGCCGTAACACCTTCCGTATCCAGCGGCTCAAGGACAAGCTCGGCAACCGGTCGAACGCGTCCTCCGAGCCGGAGTTCGACTCCACCGTGGCCTGGCTGGTCGGGCCCGAGGGGCGGGGTGTGAAGACCATCATCGAGATGGTCAACTGCACCCGGCTGGACTGTGTGATGAACTCGGCGACCCTGATGCGCAAGACGCTCGTGGAGGCCGGTCATCATGTGCGCCACCGCAGCGCGTTCGGCGCGCGGCTCGTCGACCAGCCGCTGATGCGCAACGTTCTGGCCGACCTGGCGCTGGAGTCGGAGGCCGCGACCACGCTCACGCTGCGACTGGCCGGCGCCGCCGACCGCGCGGTGCGCGGCGACGAGCAGGAGCGGGCCTTCCGGCGGATCGCGACCGCCGTCGGCAAGTACTGGGTCACCAAGCGCGGCCCCGCCTTCACCGCGGAGGCCCTGGAGTGCCTGGGCGGCAACGGCTACGTCGAGGACTCCGGTATGCCCCGCCACTACCGCGAGGCACCCCTGCTGTCGATCTGGGAGGGCTCCGGCAACGTCAACGCGCTCGACGTGCTGCGGGCGCTCGCCCGTGAACCCGGCGCCGCCGACGCCCTGTTCGGGGAACTCGCCCACGCGCGCGGGGCGGACGCCCGGCTGGATGCCACCGTGACCCGGCTGAAGACGGAATTGGCGGAAACCGATCAGGCGGGCGCCCGCCGGCTGGTCGAGCGGATGGCACTCGCTCTCCAGGCCTCCCTGCTGGTCCGGTACGCCCCGACCGCCGTCGCGGACGCCTTCTGCGCGACCCGGATCGGCGGCGACTGGGGGTACGCGTTCGGCACGCTGCCCGCCGGGGCCGGGCTCGACGCGATCCTGGAGCGGGCGCTGCCTGGCGGGAACTGACCCCTCCACGCAGTGTCGTTGGCCGGTGGCCGTCGACGGATCGCCCACAGTCGTCGCCCGATTCCGCATTGTTGTCAGTGCCGTGGTGCAGACTCCTGATCAGGTGGTACTCGCCCGGGGAGGACAACGTGTTCACGGGGATCGACGAGGTCGACTGGGCCTCGCTGCGGCACGCGTACGGCAGCGCGGAGGACGTACCCGGTCTGCTGCGCGCACTGGCCTCGCCGGACGCGGCCGAACGGGAGGTCGCGCTCGACGGGATGTACGGCTCGGTGCACCACAAGGGGAACGTGTACGACTCGACGCTCGCCTGCGTGCCGTTCCTCTTCGCGCTCGCTTCCCGCGCGGAGGTGCGGGAGCGGGGCGCCATAGTCGAACTGCTGGTCAGCATCGGGGCGGAGAGCGCCGGCCCGTCGGCCCAGGCCGCGGTGCGCGCGGGCGCCGAGGCCTTCGTGCCGCTGGCCGACGACCCGTGCCCCGGGGTACGGCGGGCGGCCGCGGCCGCGCTGGTCCGGTTCCTGGACGAACCCGCGCGGGTGCTGGAGCTGCTGCACCGGCGGATCACGGTGGAGCGCGACGAACAGGTGCTGCCCGCCCTGACCGCGGCCCTCGGCCTGTTCGTACGGCGCCATCCCGCCGACGCGGCCGGGGCGGTGGAGCTGCTGGCCGCGCAGAGCCGGCCGCCGCACCCCCCGGGGATGCGGCTCGCCGCGCTCGGCCAGCTGGCCCTCGGCGCGCCGGAGCGGCTGCCCGCCGACCTGGTGCCGACGGCGGTCCGGCTGCTGAGGGAGCGGTCCGAGCGGCGGGCCACGGATCTGGACCGGCGGGAGCCGGACACGCTGGTCGGCCGGATACGGCGGCTGCGGCCGTCGGACGAGGAGGGTTCGTACCTGCTGCGCACCCTCCACCGGGCGCTGGACGACCGGGTGGCCGACCGGATCGCCCTGCTCGTGGGCCAGTTGGGCAGCCCGGACGCGATGGACCGGTGCAACGCGGTGCGGATGTCGGCCGGGCTGTTCCGGGAGTGGCGGGCGGACTTCGGCGCGCCCGTCTCGTTGATCGGCGGCCAACTGGGCTGCCAGGAGGATCAGTTGCGTGACGCGGCCGTCTCGGTGCTCGCGGAGCTGTTCGAGCTGGCCGCGCCCGCCGCCGACGAGCTGCACGCGCTGGTGATCGCGCGACCCGACCTGTGGGTGCGCACGTGGGAGCGCGGCAGACCCGCGCTGGGCGGACCGCTCAAGGCGCTGGCCAGAAGCGGTGATCCGCGCGCGGTCCCGGTCCTGGCCCAGTTACTGGCGGGCCCGGCGGCTCCCGCCGGGCTGGGCTTCGAGGTGGTCCGGCTGGGCCCGGCCGCGGCTCCGCTCGCCCCCGCGCTGCGGCACCGGCTGGGCCGGCTACCGCTGGACTCGCCCGAGGCCGCCGAGCTGGCGGCTCCCCTGCTGGCGGCGCTCACCGCCCTCAAGGATCCGGCAGCGGTACCGGAGGTGCTGCGGCTGCTGCGCGGCGCACCGGACGGACTCGGGGCGCGGGAAGCCCTGGTCGGGCAGGCGGTGCGGGCACTGGACGCCCTGGGTACGGCGGCCCGGGCGGCGGCGCCGGTCCTGCGCGGGCTCCTCGGCACCCGGCACGCGGCCCTGGCGGCGGGGGCCCTGTGGGCGGCGGAGGGCGACGCGGGCGCCGTACTCCCCGCGCTGCTGCGGGAGTTGACGCACGGTCGCAGCCGCAGCGCGCGGACGGCGGCCGAGCAGCTGGGGCGGCTCGGGCCCGCCGCCCGGGAGGCGCTGCCCGCGCTGCGCGGGCTGGCCGGATCGGGCCGGGTGTGGGAACGGACCGCGGCGGCGCAGGCCTGGTGGCGGATCGACGGGGATCCGGATCCGGTACTCCCGGTGCTGCGGGCCGCCTGGGCGGAGAATCCGTACGCCCGCGGTGCGATCGCCGAGTGCCTGGCGGAGCTGGGCCCGGCGGGCGCACCGCTGCGCGACCTGCTGACGGCCGAACTCGCCGCCGCCCGACGGCACACGGTCCGGCCGGGCGGGTACGGCAGCCACGACATCGCCCGGGACGAGCGGCTGCTCGCCAACTGCCGGACGGCGCTGGCGAGTCAGTGACCTCGAAGCCCGCCGGAGCGGGCGCCGGCTCAGCCGATCGTCCGGCCCCATTGCGGCCCGAGTCGCGACCACTCCGCGTCCCAGCGGTCCATCCGCCGCCGCTCCAGCCGGCCGCGCACCACGAGCCCGGCGACGAAGGGGACGGCGGCCGTGCTCAGCCCGACCAGACCGCCGATCAGCGCGGACCGGAGGTGCGCCTCGGACGCGGTGGCGGGCCGGGTGACCAGATGCCCCTGGGGGTCCGTCCAGACGGTGACCGGGGTGCCGACCTTGCTGCCGGCCGGGACCCGCGACTGGCCGGTGTGCGCGGAGCCGTCGTCGACGGTCCAGCCCACCCTTGCCCAGACCCGTTCGCCGCCGGAGGACTCGGACTTCGGCCCGGAACCTCCTGGAGCCTTGTCCATGACATGGGCCACGACCGGGTGCCATTCGGCGCGCTCACGGGCCAGGCCGTCCTCGACCGACCGGGCCGCCGCGAGCCCGCCGAGCACCCCGGCCAGCAAGGTGAACAGCCAGGTGCCGAGCAGCACCCAGGCCTCCAGTGTGTCGGCGCGACGCTTCAGCGGGTTGCGCCGCCAGCGCCACAACCAGACCTTCGGACCACGGAACGCCTTCAAAGGCATCCTCCTCACGCGCGCACGGACAGCCCGGACCGCCCTCCCATACGGGAGAGGCCGCCCCGTTGCTCACGGCGAACCTCCGATTCGACGGTCGCACGACTGAGCCCGCTCGCGCAGGCGTCTCCCGGAACGAGTCCCGGCACCTTGTTCGGCCGGGCCCGGACGCCGGCTCCGACCTGTGCCGACGAACCGGGCTGGGCGATGCCCGCTTCACCTCTGGTCTCGTGGCGTGCCGTGGCCTTCGGGACGCATGGCCGGTCACCGGTCGGAGGGCGGGGCGGAGAGACCGAGGACCTTGTCCGCGATCTTTGTTCGTTTTCCGTGACGCTCCCGGGAGAGCGTGCCGCTGTTGCAGTAGGTGACAGAATCGGCTCGGTCTGTCGGTCCGATGCAGTCCGGAATGGTCAGAATCATCGTCGTGCCGCGGTCCAACTGGCGTGCCACTGTCACCGGTTGGGCGCCCACGGCCACCCACCGCTCGCCGTCCAGTCGCCAGAGCGTCGAGGGGCGGTGAGGACGCATCTTGTCGTCCTCCGAGTCCCCGCTGCTGTCGCATGTCCAGGAGGAAATGGTGGCGTACAGGTGTTGGTCGGGACCCCACCACAAGTCGTGCACCTCGATGCCGCCGGTAACAGCGGGAATGTAGCCGGGCGGCAGGGCCGCCGACTGATCGGTGCCGTGCACCTCGCCGTCGGGACCGAGGAGGACGACGGGGAAGGAAGCGGCGCACTCGCCGGGATTCTGTCTCACCCCGACGGCGATGCGCTCCTGGCCGTCGATGGTTGCGACGGCTGTGGGCATGTAGGCGTTGGAGTCGAAGCGTGGGTAGGAGGTCGTGGTCCCTGTGCCTGCCGCGCCTTTGAGCTCGTGCAGGCGCAGTTCCATGCCTGGCTCTCCGCCGGACATGACGTATTCGCCGGTGAGCAGATGAGTGCGAGTGCCGCCCAGGAGCAGGTTCTGCCAGGTGCCGTCGCTGTCGGACGCGGGGGCGATACGGGTGCCGTGATCCGCTGGGTCGCCGACGTCATAGCGGACGGCCAGGGTTGCGCGGGCCTCGTCGTCCCACCGCAGGGCGACCACGTCGTGGTCACCGACCGGGGCAAGCTCGTCGCAGTGGGGGCAGGGCCGTCTCCGCACCTCGCCCGTCTGGGCGTTCAGGGTGATGAGTTGGACCCTGTCGGACTGGTCGAGGAGCGCGGCGTCGGAGAGGAGAGCGACCCAGCGGCCGTCATGGGTCCAGACGACAACGTTCTTCGCCGAGTCGGTCGGGTCGAAGACCCGGGAGACGCGGACCGGTGGGCGCTCACCCCGCACCAGCACGAATTCCCTCGCGGTGGTGTAGGCGTACACCTCGCCGAGCGGAGTCTGCCCCTTCGAGGCGGACGGGTCGGCGGCCGCGCCCCGGTCATCGCCCGGCGATGCTCCCGTCACCCGCACCACTATGAGGGTCGCCGCCACGGCAACGACCACGGCCAGTACGGCCAGGGCCACCAGTCGGCGCAGAGTGATCCCCTGTCCCCCGGACCGCCCGGTCATGGGGCCGCTCCCTTCGTCATCGCGGATCCCGGCTCGACGCTGTGCCAGCCGTCCTCTCCCTCCTCGTACGCGGCCCGGTATCCGGAGGGTGGCCGGCTGCCCGGGACGGCCGCAGCGGTCAGGGTGAAGGGCTTGCCCTGCCGGTCGATCTGCTGAGTGAGGACACCCTTCGCGGTGGCCACCACCAGTTCCAAGGTGAACGAGCAGCGGTGGCGCTTGCTGGTGACACCGATACTCAGCGTCTCCCGTTCCCCTGGCTCAAGGGTCAGAGTCCGTTCCTTGAAGTAGTCCCGCCCCGTCCACGTCAGTCCCGCGCCGGTACGGGCCCGTAGCTGTGCCTGGGGTTCGGTGGCATCGAGATCAAGACCGAGCGGGACCGTGTCGCCGCTGCCCTGCGTGTACCCCGTGAAGAAGGTGCCGTCCAGCGGTGGCCCGCACTTCTTGTGCACGTTGACGTCAGTGATCTGGACTTGTTCGGCAGCATTGCCCCGCAGCGCCAGGGTGATGGTGGCGGACTCCAGTACCGTCCCTCCGTTGCGGTCATACCAAGAGCTGAACGCGGCCGAGTTCGCCGCCACGTCGGAGCCGAACTTCCGCAGTTCGGTCGGGGACATGTGCAGCGCGTCCGGGAGGGCGAAGTCTCCACCAGCCAGGTCGCTGGCCGGCCCGGTGACGGACGTGACCAGTACCGGCGGCGCGTCGGAAGGCGCCGGGCGGGGCCGGGTATCCGCCGGCGGCTGGGCCACCGTGTGGCCGTGGTCCGCCTCGCGGCTCTGCCACCACATGGTGCCGCCGACAGCGAGTCCAACGACCGTCACCAGGCAGACCAGCGTGGTCCTCAGACCGACGGTACGACCGGCTGCGCCATGGACGATGAGGGTGTGGGCCGAGCCGACAGCCATTCCTTGATGCGAGGCGTGCACGTCGCCGTGTGATCGGGCGGGCGCCTCCGCGGACCTTGAGGACGGTTGGTCGGGGGCGTTACCTGCGTGGGCACTGTCGGCGGCCGGTTCGGCTAGCCCTGAGGCCGAACCGGCGGAGGAGGGGGGTTGAAGGTGACGTTCCCGTTGATCGTGCCGGAGGCGAGCGACCCGTGCTCGGCACGGATCCGCACGTCCCCTTGGGCGTTCACGTCACCGCTGCGGGCCCGGGGCGCCGCCGCCTCCTGCGCGACCAACCGGCGCAGATCTCGTACCGCGCCCTCCCGGTCGGGCTCGTCGAGCCGCACGAGCGCGGCAACGACTCGGTCCCGCCAGGCTGACCGATACCGTTCGAAATCCGCCTCGGTCGGTGCACCGGAGGCAAGCAACTCGGCCGCACTGGCATCGAGTGCCGCAAGCACGCCTTCCTCACGACCGGCGTCGCCCCGACCGAACCAACGTCCCAGGCCGGCGCGCAGCCCTGCCCAGGCGTCGGTGCCGGCGGCGGTGGCGACTGCGGCGCCCGTAGCCGAGGCGAGCGCCAGTAGTTCATCCGACAGCATGATGTCCCCGCTTCCCCCACTTTCAGCTGCTGGACTGCATTCTTAGCGATAACGCGGGGCACGCGCACCAAAACCGTCCAAGGTCTGCCCGATCAGTGAAAATGCAGGCCCTTTCTACGTCGCCACGCAAAATGACCGGGACGGGCGTCAGTCGTCCTCGCACGGGTTCCGTGCGGGCGGTCGGGCTCCGTCGACGCCGGTGACGCACCAACCGCCTGGTCGACATCCGGTCGACCTCGACCTCCGTCCCGTCCAGGCAGCCGGTGGGCCCGTAGCCTCGGGCGAGGGCGTGGGCGTCGCCGACGAAGCGGCATTCCCGCGGCTCTTCACGGACCGGCTTCCAGCCACAGCAGCCGTGCTGCTCAACGCCCGGTCCCAGTCCCAACCCACTGGCGTGATGCCCGGACTCCCCCGCCTCCGGCGGCATTCACGGGCGGCAGACCGAGGTGCGCCTGCTGCTCGACTTCATGCGGCCGGCCCGGGACGACCGCAACGACCAGCCGGGCGTACCTGTCATGGCGCTGGCCGGAACGGCGGGCGTCGGCAAGAGCGCCCTGGCGCTCCACGCCGCGGCCGAAGCCGTCGCACGGAACTGGTTCGGCGGCGGCGTCCTCTTCGTCAACCTGCACGGTCGCTGTCGGCACGACAAGAGACTCGGTCGCTGCGACCGTCGCGTCCTACGGCAGTTGCCAGTTCACCGGCTGTCCCCCCTGCTGGATCAGCAGGTCGTTGGCCCGGCTGAACGGGCGGGAGCCGAAGAAGCCGCGGTCCGCCGACATCGGAGACGGATGAGCAGACTCAATCGCCGGCAGATCCCCCAGCAACGGCCGCAGATTCCGCGCGTCACGGCCCCACAGAACGGAGACCAGCGGCTTGCCGCGCGCGGCCAGCGCCCGGATCGCCTGCTCGGTGACCTCCTCCCAGCCCTTGCCCCGGTGCGCACCCGGACTGCGCGGCGCCGTCGTCAACGCCCTGTTCAACAGCAACACCCCCTGCTGCGTCCACGGCGTCAGATCACCGTTCGACGGCCTGGGCAGCCCCAAGTCGGAGTGCATCTCCCGGAAGATGTTCTCCAGGCTTCCCGGCAGTGAACGCACCTCAGGCGCCACCGCGAAACTCAACCCGATGGCCATCCCCGGCGTGGGATAGGGATCCTGGCCGACGATCAGGACACGCACGTCATCGAACGGCTGCTGGAACGCACGCAGGACATTCGCCCCGGACGGGAGATACGTCCGGCCGGCCGCTATCTCAGCCCGCAGGAAATCCCCCATCACAGCGATCCGTTCGGCCACAGGATCCAGAGCCTTCGCCCAGCCTGCCTCTACAAGTTCGTGCAAGGGTCGTCGTGCCACAGCGCGTCACCTTACTGGCACACGCCCAGAGCTCGCACACACGCCGAAGTCCCCGCGCACAGACGCCCCACGCACCGCTACTCTTCCCCCCTCAGCAAGGTCACCGAGGCGGTCCAGCAGCTCCCGCGGCCGGTCACCGGAAAGGAGGGGAACCCGTGGCAACCAGTGATCAACCCATTCCGCCATGGTCATCAGGCCTCGCCGGCGTCTCTCCGCCGATACACGGGTCCCGGAACCCCCGCACACGACGCCCGCAATCTCCGTCCGCTGCTCGGCCAATTGCCGGCGGTGGAGTCCGCGCGCCCCTCGCCCATGTCGGCGGACCGCGGTTTCCTCGGCTCCCGCCCGTTCAGCCGGGCCAACGACCTGCTGATCCAGCAGGGGGGACAGCCGGTGGACTGGCGTCTGCCGTGAGGCGCCTGCCGTGAGCGCAGGGAGCGGCGAGGCCCCGGACTCGGACGATCTCGCCGTCGGGCCTTGCGACTTCGGTGACTCAGGGGGCCCGGAAGGCTTCGGCGACTCAGGAGGCTCGGGGGACTTCGAGGGTTCCGGTCGTGCGGGAGGCTTCGGGGGCACCGAGGGCTTCGGCTCCGGCTTTCTCGCCGTCGACTCCGGTGGTTCCGGGCTGCGAGCCGTCGTAGGCGTGCCGGGGCGGGAGCCGTCAGTGCCGCGGGAGTCCCGGGAGCCGGTGCGGACGGGCCCGCGAGGCCTCGACCCCGGGCATCTGCTGGAGCAACTCCTGCCCATGGCACGGGCGTTGATCGGCGAGTACGGCCTGGACGGGGTGACGACGGTGGTCGTCGGCGCCGCCGGACTGGCCAGTCTCGGGGACGCCCTGCGGGCCGATCTGCCGGACGCGCTGGCCCGCGAGCTCGGCGTGCGGACGGTCGCCCTGGCCGCCGACGCGGTGACGGCGTACGTCGGCGCCCTGGGCCCGCACCCGGGCGCGGTGGTCGCCGCCGGCACGGGGCTGATCGCGATCGGCACGGATCTGGCCGGGTGGCGTCGGGCGGACGGCTGGGGGCATCTGCTGGGCGACTGCGGCGGTGGCGCCTGGATCGGCCGGGCGGGCCTGGAGGCGGCGCTGCGCGCCTTCGACGGGCGGGACGGCGGCTCGGCCGCGCTGCTGGCCTGCGCCGAGGAGCGGTTCGGGCCCCCGGCCGGGCTGCCCGGACAGCTCTATCCGCGCGCCGACCGGCCCGCCGTACTGGCCTCCTTCGCCCCGCGGGTCGCGGACTGCGCCGCCCATGACCCGGTCGCGGCCGGGATCCTGCGCGCGGCGGCCCGGCACATGGCGGAGTCGGCCGCCGCCGTCTGTCCCACGGCCGGTGCGCCCCGAGTCGCCCTCACCGGCGGCCTGTCCCAGCTGGGCGACCCGCTTCTGGTACCGCTGGCCGAGGAGTTGGCGAGGCTCCTGCCGCGGGCCCGGCAGGTTCCGGCGGAGGGCGGCCCGCTGCACGGAGCGGTACGCGTCGCGAGTGACCTGATCACCGGGCGGCTCACTCTGCCGGGTGATGAAAAGCTGCTCTCCGTAGTACATACAAAAAGGGATTGATCCCACTGGGACACGAAGTGTCCGACAGTTGACGGGATCACCTCCGAATCATGCGTAACTCATCAGACAAAACCGGACGGATACCGCTCACCTGCACCCTCCCCGAACAGGGGAGCCCAATAAGCCAGTAACATGCGTCGCCATGAGCTCCCCCACTGGGCCCGCGTCCGGCCTGCCAGTACGAATGCCGCGACCTCGCCAGCCCGGGCGGCACCGCCGACCCGAGCCGCTGGTGGCTCCCGAGGACGCGCCCGCGCTCGTCCTCGCGGTGCCGGGTACGCCCAGCGCGGTCACGCGCTCCCTCGCCGAGGAGGTCGTGAGCATCGCCCGCTCCGAGCTGCCCGGCCTGGACGCCCGGATCGGGTACCTGGACGGGGACGACGCGGAGTTCCCCACCCTCCAGTCCGTGCTCGCCCGTGCCGCCGAGGAGCGCGCCGCCCGCTACGAGCAGGCCGTCGCCGCCGGTGTCGAGGGCGTCAAGATGCCCGACGGCCCGGTCGCGGTCGTCGTGCCGCTGCTGGCCGGCCCGGACAGCGCGCTGCTGCGCCAGGTCCGCCAGGCCGTCATGGAGAGCCGGGTCGCCGCCGACCTGACCGACGTCCTCGGCCCGCACCCGCTGCTCGCGGAGGCGCTGCACGTGCGCCTCTCGGAGGCCGGTCTGGCCCGCGCCGACCGCGCCCGCCTGTTCACCGTGGCCACGGCCGCCGACGGCATCATCCTCGCCTCCGTGGGCGGCGAGGAGGCCGTGCAGGCCGCCGGGATCACCGGCATGCTGCTCGCCGCGCGTCTGGCCGTGCCGGTGATGGCCGCGGCGCTGGACCAGGAGGGTTCGATCTCCTCCATCGCCGAGCAGCTGCGGGCGTCGGGTTCGCAGCAGCTGGCGCTGGCGCCGTATCTGATCGGTCCCGAGATCGACGGGGGCCTGCTGACGGCGGCCGCCGAGGAGGCGGGGTGCGCCACGGCCGAGCCGCTGGGTCCGTATCCGGCGATCGGCAAGCTGGCGCTGGCCAAGTACACGACGGCGCTGGGGATCGCTCCGCAGCAGCCGCAGGGTGCGCCGGTTCGCTGACGCATCCGCAATCCAGACGGGGCCCCTTTCCGAAGAGGGCCCCGTCGGCTGTTCTCGGGGTTGTGCGGTCGACCCCCGGCTGCGTGGGGGCGGCGTCAGTCGAAAACGACGCAGGAGGCCGCCGGGACCTCCACCGAGCCGTCGTAGCGCGGCAGGCCGGTCTCCTGGTCCACGGTGAACCAGGTGATGTTCCCGGAACGCTCATTGGCGGCGTACAGGAAGCCCCCGGACTCCGTGAGTGCCCGGGGCCAGTGACCCCCGCAGGGAACCGTCCCCGTCAGGTGCAGGCTGTCCCCGTCGACCGCGAACGTCGTCAGGACGTCCTCACCCCGGGTCGCCGTCCAGACGAAGCGGCCGTCGGGCGACACGACGATGCCGGACGGGTAGGCGTCGCCGGCCGGGGCGCCGGGCAGTACCGGGGTCTCCGCCAGGGGCTTCAGGGCGCCGGTACCGGCATCCCAGCGGCAGACCGTGACGGTCGGGGTGAGTTCGTTGACCACGTAGGCGTACCGGCCGCCGGGGTGGAAGGCCAGGTGGCGCGGGCCGGAGCCGGGGCGCAGGGCGAACTCGCGGTGGACGGCGAGGGTGCCGTCGTTCAGGGTGCACACCCGGACCGAGTCGGTGCCGAGATCGACGCTGACCGCCCAGCGGCCGCTGGGGTCCGGCTGCACCTGGTGGGCGTGCGGGCCACGCTGACGGCGCTCGTGCGGGCCCGAGCCGGTGTGCCGGAGCACCCCGGAGGCGGCGCCTGCGAGGGTGCCGTCGGGGCGGACGGGGACGGCGCTGACACTGCCGGAGCCGTAGTTGGCGGTCAGGACGTGACCGTCGAAGACGCTGAGGTGGGTGGGGCCGCTGGCGTCGACCGGGACCGGCGGTCCGGCGAGCCGTGGCTTGTCGTCGTGGACGTGGTACGCGGCCACCGCGCCGTCGGCGGTCTCGCTGACCGCGTACAGGGTGTGTCCGCCGGGCGCGAGCGCGAGAAACGACGGGTCGGGGACGCCGTCGACGCCCTCCAGGAGGGCCAGGGCACCGCTGTGCGGATGGACCGCCGCCGTGACGACCCCGGGGCCGCCCGCCGCCGTGAACGATCCGATGAACGCCCTCCGCCGCCTGCCGCCGTCTGCCACCGGTGTCCCCTCTCGGTCTTCTCGGTTCTCGCTACGAGCCGGTACGAGTCAGTACGAGCCAGTCCGGGGCCGACGGTAGCAGTTTGCGGTCTAGACCA
Source organism: Streptomyces sp. NPDC007157 (assembly GCF_040634235.1). NCBI lineage: Bacteria > Bacillati > Actinomycetota > Actinomycetes > Kitasatosporales > Streptomycetaceae > Streptomyces > Streptomyces sp. NPDC007157. The sequence goes on along the minus strand of NZ_JBEYFE010000024.1, from coordinate 5,467 downwards.
AGACGTCCGGGGCGGCGCGTCTCAGGCGCCGACCAGGGGTGAGCCCGAGGGGGCACGCAACGGCTCGGCGAGTTCGGCCAGTGCGCGCTCCAGGCCGTGCAGATGGGCGAGGGCGGGCTCGGTGGGCGGTTCGGCGGGGCCGGTGCTGTGCGCGGAGCCCTGGGTGAGCGCCGCCACGGCCGCCTCGACGCGCCAGCAGGCGGCGGCCAGCCGGGCGTCGTGGGAGGCCTCGGGGTCGGCGGCGACGGCGACCAGGCCGCGGATCTCCCGGGCGCAGTCGTCCAGCAGGGCGAGGACCCGGCGGGCGCGGCGCCTGCGGCCGGGCATCGGGGTGAGCGGATGGACCAGGGGCGCGACCGAGAGCCGTACCCGGCCGAGCAGCTGCTCCAGTTCGGCCACCCGGGGTGCCGGATCGGCGGTGGCGGATCCGGCGAGCCGGGCGGCGGCCTCGGCCGTGCAGGCGTGGACGCAGCGCAGGGCGCGCTGGATCCAGGCGTCGGTGATGAGGTGGGTGGTGACCGGCAGCACGAACAGCACGGCGAGCCCGGCGCCGAGGGCGCCCACCGCGGTCTCGGTGAGCCGGAGCGCCAGCAGGCCGGGGGTGAGGACGCCGAGGAGGCCGTAGAGGAGCTCGGCGAGCAAGGTCACCCAGAGCATCATCCAGGTGTAGGAGACGGCGGCCGAGTAGAAGATGCCGAAGACGGCGACCGCGACCAGCACGGCGGTGGGGACGGGGGCGCCGTGCACCGGGACGGCGACGAGCAGGCCGAGCGCGATGCCGAGGACCGTGCCGAGGACCCGGCGAAAGCCCCGGACCAGGGTCTCGCCGCGCGAGGCGGTGTTGACGAAGATCCACCAGGTGGCGCCGACCGCCCAGTACCAGCGCTGGCCCGACACCGCCTGACCAGCGACCAGCGCGAACCCCGCGCCCGCGGTGGCCTGGACCGCCTGCCGGGTGGTCACCCGGGCCAGGCCGCTGCCGGCGGGTGGGGCGGGTGCCGGCGCCGGGGGCAGGCGGCGCTCGTAGCACCACAGGCCGAAGCGGACGGCGGCCGCGCCGAGCACGGCGAGCAGCACGGCGGCGTACAGCTCGGGCAGCTGTCCGGGCGTGGCGTGCAGGAACTGGGCCACGAAGTAGGTCATGAAGGCGAACACGCCGAGGCTGTGGCCGCGCGGCCCCCAGCGGCGCGCGTACACGCCCGCGCCGACCACGGCGAGGAAGACCAGGTCCCGTGCGACGGGCACGTCGTGCAGTTCGGCCGCGGCGGCCAGCACGGGGAGGCCCACGGCCGGCAGCAGCGCGGTGGTGACGGCCTGCCCGCGCACGGTGGCGTCGGCGACCGTGAACAGGGCGAGCAGCGCGGCGAGCCCGCCGGTGACGGCGCCCGTGAGGGAGTGCCCGGCAGCCCCGCACAGCACGACGGCGAGGCCGATGCCCAGCACGGCCCGGGCGGCGAAGCGCAGCCGCACCCGCCCCGGGTCCGGAGCCGTGAACACCCTCTTCAGCACTGCTTTCCCTCCCATGGACAGCACAGAAACGGCGCCGCGTGGACGGCACGGAAGCCGCGTGGACGGCACAGAAATGGCGCCGCGGGGATCCGCAGCGCCATCGACACCCCCATGAGAGCATCGTCGGGGCGACCGGCTCAAGTGTTCCCGATATGACTGAGCCATCGGTCCACTTCCACCGCACGAGGCTGGCCACCCAGGGCACCAATGGCCCAGCTCAGCCGGAACCGACTGTGAGCCATTGGTACAGTCGCACACCATGACCGTGGACGAGCTCGACACCCGCATCCTGCGCCTGCTGCTGGCGCAGCCGCGCACCAGCGTGCGCGAGTACGCCCGGATCCTCGGTGTCGCCCGGGGCACCCTCCAGGCCCGCCTGGACCGGCTGGAGCGGGACGGTGTGATCACCGGCAGCGGCCCCTCCCTCTCCCCCGCCGCCCTCGGCCACCCGGTGCTGGCCTTCGTGCACATCGAGGTCACCCAGGGCCACCTCGACGACGTGGGGGACGCGCTGGCCGCGGTGCCGGAGATCGTGGAGGCGTTCTCGATCACGGGCGGCGGGGACCTGCTGACCCGGGTGGTGGCGCGGGACAACGCGCACCTGGAGGACGTGATCCAGAAGCTGATCAGCCTGCCGGGCGTGGTACGCACCCGCACGGAGGTGGCCCTGCGCGAACGCGTCCCGTACCGCCTGCTGCCACTGGTGGAGTCGATCGGCCGGACGGCACGCGCGTAGCGGCATCCGTGACCTGAACTCCTGCTGCCTGTCCGTACCGTTGTCGCCCCCGCCTCCGAAGGGCAGCACGCTCACGGTCGGCGGCCGCTCACCGAAACCGACCCGGACGGACCAGCACCGCCAGCCGTTCGCTCCGCCGGTCGTGCGACATCTGCGATGACTGCATAGCGTGGCGGCATGACCACGACCTGGGCAAAGCCGCAGCGACCGGCCACCGAGGACCGGCGGTGGCGGGCGCTCGGGGTGTGTCTGGCGGCCGGCTTCATCTCGCTGCTCGACACCTCCATCGTGAACGTGGCACTGCCCTCGATCGAGCACGGGCTCGGCGCGACCGAGGCCGCCCAGTCCTGGGTGGTCTCGGGCTACGCGCTGACCTTCGGGCTGGCGCTCGTACCGGCCGGCCGGCTCGGGGACATGCGCGGGCGGCGCCAGGCCTTCCTCTTCGGGCTGGCCGCGTTCACGGTGGCGTCGGCGGCCTGCGGGCTCGCCGCGAGCCCCGACTGGCTGGTGGTCTTCCGGCTGATCCAGGGCGCGGCGGCGGGCATGGTGGCCCCACAGACCTCGGGTCTGATCCAGCAGATGTTCCAGGGCACCGAGCGGGCCAAGGCCTTCGGGCTGCTCGGCAGTGTCATCGGCGTCTCGACGGCGGTCGGTCCGCTCGCGGGCGGTCTGATCATCGACGCGGCCGGTACCGGCGACGGCTGGCGCTGGGTGTTCTTCGTCAACCTGCCCATCGGGGTGGCCGCGTTGGCCGCCGGACTGCGGCTGCTGCCCCGGTTCCCCGCCTCGCCCGGCCGACGGGAGGAGTTCGACCCCGTCGGGGTGGTGCTCCTCGGTGCCGGGGTGCTCGCGCTGATGCTGCCGCTGGTGCAGGAGCAGCAGTGGACCGGGCGGCTGAAGTGGGCGCTGGTGCCGGTGGGCGGAGCGCTGCTGGGCCTGTTCTGGGTGTGGGAACGGCGGCAGGGACGGCTCGGACGGGCACCCCTGGTCGATCTGGACCTGTTCTCGCTGCGGTCCTTCACCCGCGGCGCGCTGATCAGCCTGACCTACTTCGCGGGCTTCACCACGGTCTTCTTCGTCCTCGCCCTGTTCCTGCAGAACGCCGCCGGATACAGCGCGCTGGCCTCCGGGCTCACGGTGCTGCCGTTCGCGATCTCCTCGGCGGTCGGTGCCGCCCTCGGGGGCCGGCTGGTGGTGCGGCACGGGCGCAAACTGGTCGTCATCGGCCTCAGCGGGGTGGCGGTGGGGCTGCTCGGGATCGCCGCGGTGGCGTGGCTGGTGCCGTTGGAGGACCTGGGATGGGCCGCGGCGGTGCCGATGATCATCGGCGGGATCGGCTCCGGTATCACGGTCTCCCCCAACACGACGCTCACGCTCACCCTCGTCCCGGTGAAGCGGGCCGGCGCGGCCGGCGGGGTGCTGCAGACCGGCCAGCGCGTCGGCTCGGCGGCCGGCATCGCCGTGGTGGGCTCCGTGTACTTCGCCCACCTCGCGAACCGCGGCTCGGCCACCGAGGCGCTCCAGTTGGGCCTGCTCACGTCCGTCGGGTTCATCCTGGTGGCGCTGTGCCTGGCGGTCGCCGACATGCGCGATCGGTCCAGGGCGCCAGAGTTCGACTGAGCCAGAGTTCGACTGAGCCGGAGTTCGACTGAGCCGGAGGGCGACTGAGCCCAGGGTGCCCCGGGCCGGGAGCTTGGACCTGAGGCCTGTGACCTGGACCTGAGGCCTGTGATCTGGGCCTGAGGCTTATGACCTGGACCTGAGGCTACGACCGGCGGCGGGGCTTGCCGCGTTTCGCGGGCTTGGCGGACTGGGTGCGCTTGGCTCCGCCGGCCCCGGCCCGGCCCGGTGCGCCACGGCCCGCCGCGGTCGCCTTCTGTGGCCGTTTCGGCTGCGTCCGCCCGCCCTGGGATCCCTGCGGCGCCTGTTCGGCCTGGCGGCCGCGCGTGCTGTTGACCGTGCGGCCGCGGACGATGCCGATGAAGTCCTCGACCAGGTCCGTGGTGGCCTCCTCGGGCCAGGACAGGGCGACGGTCGACTGGGGGGCGTCGGTGAGCGGCCGGTAGGTGAGGTCCCGGCGGTGGTACAGCCGGGCCAGCGACTGCGGGACGACCAGCAGGCCGACACCGGCGGCGACCAGTTCGACGGCGTCCTCGGTGGTGGCCGGGCGCTCGAAGGCGGGCTCGCCGGGCGGTGCGTCCCAGTCGAAGACGTCGTCCAGGGGGTGGAAGAGGACCTCGTCGGCGAGGTCGGCGACGGTGACCTCCTCGGCCGCCGTGATCACGTGGTCCTTGGGTACGACGACCACCGAGGCCTCGGTGTAGAGGGGGATCGCGCTGAAGAACGTACGGTCCACCGGGAGCCGTACGAGACCCGCGTCCGCGTCCCCCGCGCGCAGCATGTCGGACGCCTCGGCGGCCGTGACCTGGTGGAGGCCGAGGGGGATGTCGGGCAGGCGCTCCTGCCAGATCCGTACCCATTTGGCGGGCGTCACGCCCGGGACGTACGCGAGCCGGAACGACGGTGTTTCCTCCGAGCCTGTCACTTGGCCAGGTTAACCGGCCGGGGGCGGCAGCCCCGCATCGGCCGAAGCCGGCGGCCCCGCGTCGACGATGCCGACCGCCCCGCGTCGACGGTGCCGGCCGCCCGCGCAGCCGTGGTCGGCGGTTACCTACCCGGCCGATACCCTTGACCTCATGAGTTCGCACCAGACCACCCAGACGATGAAGCCCGCGACCGCGGCGAAGAAGCTGGGTGTGTACCTGCCCGCCACGCCCGCCGCTTTCCAGGAGGGCGTCGTCTCGCGCGCCGAGCTGACCGAACTCCAGGCCGACCCGCCCGAGTGGCTGCGCGAGCTGCGGGCCAACGGGCCGCACCCGCGTCCGGTGGTCGCGGAGCGGCTGGGCGTGTCCATCGCGGGGCTGGCGCGCGGCGGGGTGACCGAGGCGCTCACCACCGAGCAGATCGAGGAGCTCAAGCGCGAGCTGCCCGAGTGGCTGGCGAAGGAGCGCGCCACCCAGGCGGAGGTCCGCAAGGAGGGCGCACGGCTGAAGAACCTGAAGCGCGAGAAGGAGGCGGGGCAGGGCTGACGTCCCCGCCCGACTGACTTCCGCACGGCCCCGGGGCCGGCGGCGCCGCCCGGGCCCGGGCCGGGCCCCGATCCCACCGGGGCCCGGACCCCGATCGGGAGAGCGGGGGGGGGGGAAAGAGGGGGTGAAGCCC